>PNQY01000149.1 GCA_002909145.1 Candidatus Thioglobus perditus | reverse complement strand
TTGTATATGATGCCAAGACGCTTGAAGAGAAAGCTCGCATTAAAGGTATGTATGCACCAACTGGTAAATTCAATGTTTATAACAGAGTTAACCACGTAACTTAAGCTAGTTCTAGGTTAAGTTAAAATTACGGGATGGGTCTTATAACTCATCCCGTTTTTTATGACAAAAATTTAAAAAAATATAGATTTTTTTCACATATTTACGACTTTTTTTTACTAAAAAAAAAGATTATTCAATCCTGAGAAACCCTTTTGTAGCAGTGGTTTAACTAATGTACCTATCAATATTAAAGCTTTAATTGCACCAATATTGATACAAATCAATTTAAATTACTTGCCTTTGTATTAAAGTGTTACACGGTTTGTTTAGAACTTTGATTTAATCAAGCCTAAAAGTTAATTGCATTCTTTGTGTGGGAAACTTCTCTCCCTTTTTTGTTGCCCCTCACAAAGGATCAGTTATCACGAATTAATATGAAGGAGAATATTATGAATAAAACAAGAATTAGTACTACGCTAGCTATGTCGGTTGGTATGGTTCTATCTAGTATGTCATTGAATGTGCTGGCTAAAGCGCCTGCCGGTCCAACAATGTCAGAAGCCGACTTTGATAAAGCCAAGTCTATGTACTTCCAACGTTGTGCTGGTTGTCACGGTGTGCTTAGAAAAGGTGCAACAGGTAAAAACCTAGAGCCAAAGAATACTATTGAA
>PNQY01000148.1 GCA_002909145.1 Candidatus Thioglobus perditus | reverse complement strand
TATTTAGAACGGCAGATGGCGAAAGCAGGGTGGCGGCATTTGAAATTATGGTATGTAACCATGCGGTACGCAATCTTATTCGTGAAAATAAAATTTTCCAAATTGAATCAATCATGCAAACAGCCAGATCTGAAGGCATGGTTACTATGGATAAAGCAATAGAAGAATTGGTAAGTACTGGCAAGATTAGTCAACGTGATTCGCACTCACACTAGGGCATTTACCTTAATTGAAGTTATTACTGTAATTGCAGTAATCGGTATTTTAGCTGCAGTATTAACTCCCCAGATTGATAGTTGGCTCGGTAAATCAAAGATAAGAACTTCTGCTGATGAATTGCAGCAATATTTATCATTCATGAAAGGCGAAGCATTAGGCAGGGGAGTGGTTGTTAAAACCAAAATTAGTGAGAACGAAAACTCTATGGTAATTTATTCATCCAGCGAGATAACAAGCAACTGCCAAAATAGTGAAATAGAGTGGGAGAACATAAACAATAATCTTGATTTTAAAAACATAGAATTAATCTCAGATGTTGAGGATGACGAATTGTGTTTTTTTCCAGATGGAAGCTCAAATGGTGGAACAATAACACTTAAGTCTAGGCATGGAGAGTATGAAATTAGAGTTTTGTCTGCTACTGCATTTATAGAAAAAACAAAAATAGAAGAATGAATATACCTTCACGAGATGGATTTACACTCATGGAAGCAGTGGTTTCCATTGCCATTGTATCTGTTGGCTTTGTTGGTATTTATTCAGTTTTTGTAGTGGCGGAAAAATCACTCGCAAAAACTTTTGAGAAAAATCGCCTTATTTTAACAGCAAGTTCAATGATTGAAGATATTGGCAGCACTCAAGATAACCTTGTAGATCTTAAAGAAATCAACCTTAATCAAGATGTTGATATTGATGATGCTGAACAGGAAGATAGGGTAAATAAAATAAAAAATAAGTGGAAAAAAAGACTAGATAGAGCAAAACATAAAAACACAGATGAAGCGCCTGTTAAATTAAAAGATTTTAGTGTGGAAGAAGGCGAAGACAATCAAAATCTCTTAACTATAGAAATGGAAGGTAAGCAAGATGTAGAGGTAACCTTTCATCGATTGTTTAGGAAAAAACAGGAATAGGTGTGATGAAAACTCGATCAGCTTACACTCTGACAGAGCTTTTGGTGGCAACTGCTGTGGGTTCTATTGTTATGGCGATGGCGTTTTCTTCATTCTCTGTTATCAATCAAAAATATCAAAAGTATTCAGACATGTCTAATCTACATCGTGGCGCTACTCAGATTCTAAATATCATTACCAGAGATTTGCGCATGGCTGGCTATCAAGATTTGGATACAGTTAATGGTTCAATTGCATCGGCCGTCATTACTGAAAATGACGACAGTGATAGAGGTAGTGATGCAATCACCATTACTTACGATACAGATACTCAAAACCGAACAAAGGTCAAATATTATCTATTACCTTGTAAGGATACTGGCCAATGCACCGAGGAAGATCGCTATCGACTATACAAAACAAAATGGTCAAAGGTTAATGGTAGTTGGGAAATCAGTGCTGATTATGAACAACAAGCTGTGGCCGATTATGTGGATGACTTACAGTTTAAATACAACATGGCTAACGGTCTTGATCAAGAAACCGTAGATAGTGATGAAATAAAAGATCTTCGTAGTGTTGATGTATCAATTTTGATGCGCACTGCACGCAAGCACGAGAAAGACGAGCGTGATTACAGACATGAGCTGGAAGACAATGACGTGAATCTAGATGGCGGCTATATTCGAGAGACTTTCTCCACCACCGCCTTTACCCGTAACCTAGAGCTGGGGGGTTAGGATGAGAGGCGAGCGTCAAGCAAGCATTCTGTTTATTTCTATTTTAATCCTTACTGTAATGGGGGTGCTAGGTGCGACAATACTATTCCTTGCTGAAAAAGAGCGCAAGATTATCGACAGCACCCAATCACAATACGATACTTTATATGCGGCGGAGGACTGCATTGAACAAGGTATGCACTGGCTAGAAAAGCAAAATGTTATGGGTAAATTGCCACTCGCACTTTTAGGTACAGAGGATTATGTCACTGTGCATGAGGGCAATCTTGAGTTTGATACCACTAGTGAGAGCCAAAAAAATATTGAAGTTGCATGTAGTTACGTCGTTAAAGAGCGTGGGGTTGGTTCGGTAGTGCCAGGTAACGATGTTAGTGTTTCTGGATCTGATCTTGGAAAGCAATACTATTACAACATAACCAGCACTGGAGCATCATCGGGTAGCGGTAAAAAAGTAGTGGAGGTTAATGTAATTTATGGCCTTTAATCTTAATATTATTCGTTTATTGTTTGTTTTTATATGCATAACAATAGGACAAGCGCATGCTGAAACAAGTATTTATGCAGCTGATGGATATATAACAACAGATGTTACTTGGACTAAAGAAAATTCTCCTTATGTGCTTTATGCGGATGTTCAAGTCGCGCGTCGTGTAGGTTCATTGACGATTCATGAGGGCGTGGAGGTTATAGGGAATGGTAAGAGGATAAAGGTTGGGAACAGTTTATCAATTCTTGGGGAGGAGAAATCAAGAGTAATTTTAGAAAGTGTAAATATTGAGCCGGCTGATTATGCCGATAAAATTAACATTAATATAAATTACACCGACATGAAACGAGGGCAAATTAGGTTTAGTGATAACCAAAGAAGGGCGGATGGCTTTTCACTTAAATATTCGACACTGGATCGGGTCAGAGTAAATGGTCAATATGCCTTAGGATCCATATCTATTGTAGGAAATATTTTTAAAAGTAGTTACAGATGGGATGGCTCT
>PNQY01000147.1 GCA_002909145.1 Candidatus Thioglobus perditus | reverse complement strand
TTTTAATAAAACAAGTTCCGGTATCTATATTGATAGAGCGGATGTTGCAAAATATATCATCAGTGATAATGTATTTAAAGAGAGTCCGGGCATTAGTTATTCAATAAGTAATGACAGGAATTCTTTTAACGTGGAGAGAAATTTCTTCTTAAAACAGAAAACATATGCCATAAGGAATAATGGAAGCACACGCAACTCCACAAAGGTATCTGTGCAGAACAATATGTTCTGTAGTGTAAACAAGATTGCGTTGAGATTAACTACACAAAATTATTCTGATATCCCTGAGAAAGTGAACTATTTTAATACAACTGATAGTTTCACTATAAGAGACTATATGATATGGGATGGATGGGATGATCTCAATATTCAGCATGACGATGGCATAGGTGGAAAAGAGTCCACGAAGCTTGATCCTGGAAGACTAACAAACAACATAGAGCAGGCAGGTTGGTTGAAACCTGATCAGGTTGTCGCGTGTGATAAAGAGCGGGAGACCACTAAAGTAGAGCCAGTGCCTTGTACTTTAGGGGGTACTGTATATGAGGACAGTGCGATTCCAAAAGAGGGGGAGTCGTGTTCATTCTATGAAATGATTTCTGATATACAAATCCCTAAGAATACGACATTAAGGGTTGATCCAGGGGTTGATATTAGGGGTAAGGGTAAACAAATCAAGGTAGAAGGTTCTCTTATTGTGGGCAATGAACAAACAGCCAAATTGGGGTCAAGTAACCCAGTTAAATTTGACAATGTAAATATAGTGCCAGTTGGATTTTCTTATCCGAAAATAAGGGTATATGGGGTAGATATGAAACGAGGGCAAATTAGGTTTAGTGAGAACCAAAAAAGGGCGGATGGCTTTTCACTTAAATATTCGACACTGGATCGGGTCAGAGTAAATGGTCAATATGCCTTAGGATCCATATCTATTGTAGGAAATATTTTTAAAAGTAGTTACAGATGGGATGGCTCT
>PNQY01000146.1 GCA_002909145.1 Candidatus Thioglobus perditus | reverse complement strand
AAAAGAATTCCTGTCATTACTTATTGAATAACTAATGCCCGGACTCTCTTTAAATACATTATCACTGATGATATATTTTGCAACATCCGCTCTATCAATATAGATACCGGAACTTGTTTTATTAAAACTATTATTCGTGATCCTTATTTCAGCTTTCATGTCACTCCAAGAATGATTAATGTTTAAGCCATTTGAGTACTCTTTAAAATTATTGTTGTTAATGGATATGTCGTTGAATCCAGGTCGATACAGGTATACTTGGGATCCTTGCTCAAAACTATTATCATCTATTACCAGTGATCCTTGATCATCTTGTGAAATTCCATAATTACATCTTGAGCATTCAAACCTAGAGCCATCCCATCTGTAACTACTTTTAAAAATATTTCCTACAATAGATATGGATCCTAAGGCATATTGACCATTTACTCTGACCCGATCCAGTGTCGAATATTTAAGTGAAAAGCCATCCGCCCTT
>PNQY01000145.1 GCA_002909145.1 Candidatus Thioglobus perditus | reverse complement strand
TGGTTGCAACGGTTGTGTCACCAGTAGTAGTTTTAATGGTGATATCACCAGTCTCAACATCAACGGCTTCACTAAAGGTTAAGACGATGTTGGCATCAATAGCAATAGCTGTGGCATCATCTGCTGGAGTGTGTGAGCTTAGAGTTGGGTTGCTAATATCGACATCAGTTACCGTTGCAGTGACATCAGCCGAAGTCACACTAGCGTAATCAGCACCTGCAATAGTATGACTAATGGTAACACTCTCATCAGTAGTATCAGCGTCACTAACACCAGTAACAGTTACTGTTTGTGGTGTAGCCCAGTTAACTGTAGTAAAGGTCATTGCACCTGATACGGTGGCCGCACCAGTATCTCCACTCGCAG
>PNQY01000144.1 GCA_002909145.1 Candidatus Thioglobus perditus | reverse complement strand
TAGTCTCTACAACTGCATTACCACTAGTCTCATGAATCACAATATTGCCAGATTCAGTATCTACTGTCTCATTAAAGTTCAGCACAATATTACTAGCAACAGCGATTGCGGTTGAATCATCTGCTGGAGTGTGTGAGCTTAGAGTTGGGTTGCTAATATCGACATCAGTTACCGTTGCAGTGACATCAGCCGAAGTCACACTAGCGTAATCAGCACCTGCAATAGTATGCGTAATAGTGACACTCTCATCAGTAGTATCAGCGTCACTAACACCAGTAACAGTTACTGTTTGTGGTGTAGCCCAGTTAACTGTAGTAAAGGTCATTGCACCTGATACGGTGGCCGCACCAGTATCTCCACTCGCAG
>PNQY01000143.1 GCA_002909145.1 Candidatus Thioglobus perditus | reverse complement strand
CTTCTAGACTCAGAGGAAGTCTCTCTCGGTTACTTACAGTATAAAAAACCGAAGAAATTGAATCTGAATTTCTTCCCTCCACGAAACGAAATCAACGTTATTGACGGTACATATATCTGGATATATCACATGAAGGAAAAACAGGTTGAAAAATACCAGATAAGCAGTGATATGGACTCTCCGCAGGGTATGGATATCTTTGACCTGGGATACGAATACACAACTGAAAAAGCGAAGGAGAACTATAGCATCACACTTCTGGAAGACATTTCTACTGAGGAGGAAGCATTATACCACATTGAACTCATTCCAAAGGATTCATTTGATTCCGAATACGACAGAATCTTACTGTGGGTCAGAGAGGGACTATGGCTGCCGGTACAATATCAGATGTTTGAGAGTGATGGAGAGATTATAAACACTATCGAATTATCTAATATTCAAGTCAACCCGGCAATACCTGATAAAATCTTCGAACTGGATTTACCTGATGATGTAGAGGTTTTAGAGCCGAAATATTTGAGAAAGCATTTTGCAGGTGTTGCTAAAAAAAGTAATACTATGTATGAAGATAAATTAACGTGGAATGAAGAAAATAACCCGTAAACCTAGTTATTACTCTTTGCAATTTCCTCCTCTAGTTTATTCAAAAATACATCAAATGAAACCGGTTCGCTCATTTTTGACATGACGTTAGTCATGCACTCTTCTAACTCGTCGAACAGTGTCTTTTCAGATGGGGCAAAAACATTAGTCCAAATATCGAACTTACTTAGAAGTATTTCTGGGGTTTCAATATTGTTAAATACTGTTTTGCAAAGTTGACCATCTTCACTTTGAAAACTATCCCAATTAAATCCAAAGCCATCACCAGATTGAATAATGGCAAGATATTTTGGAGCAATTTGGTTGAAGTTATAAAGTGTTTTATACGTAGTAACACCATCAGCACAAATGAAAACAAAACTAAATCGTTTGGGTCCATGTGCATCATTAAACTCAGACTGACGTTCAAGGATATACCATTTAGCAAATGGTTTTTTAACCCAATCTTTTAACGTGTCACGTACATAATTTGCGTCAGTAACAAATTGCATTTGCCCCCGTTTGGTTGTCAACTTAATTTTTCCAGTTGGGTCTAATTCTTTAGAGGTTAGTTTCTTTTCACCGAGAACTTTGTATCCCTTGAATCCTACTGGGTCGCTACTTCTAAAAGTAATATTCTCACCATAACATCCAGTGCCATATAAAGATTCTTCAATTTGTTTCTGTGTCACACCATAATCAGCATAGAAAAAACTTTGAATTTCATTATGTGAGTACCATACGGGGTCGCCATCACGTCCACATGCAGGATAATACAATGAGTTTTCTAGTAGTTCTTTAAGTGGGAATTTATCAATAATTTCCCCATTTTTAATGTCGATTCTTTGAAGTAGTTCTTTGTGCATTGCAACCTCCATATAAAAAATAATTTGTATATGGGGTATTATGATTTACATCATGAAATAATATTTCGCTATGAACACAATTGCACTAACTAAACAAACAAATCCATCTGAGGTTTGCTAAGCAATACTGTTCTTCTTGCTTTTGTATTTTGACACTTCAGCAATTGCTTTAATTTCTTATAACTACTAGTATCAACCCAAGTCAATTCAGATAAGTCCATCTCTTGCTGTATACATCTACATGCAGAGTTCTTAAAGTCGTTGGCACCTTCGGTAGACATATACATTTTAGTTAATTGAGGTTTGTAATTAAAAAATATCATAATTGGATTATACAAAAATAGTACAAACAGTGGATAACAACTGTATTTAACTATACCATTATTGCTATTACATGACCACTACAGTATTAATCATTACTTCTAATCAATACTATTGTCACGTGTGTCAATAACTTTATGTACTTTGGATATCTATTTAGTCATTGGTTATCTTACTTGCTCTATCTAATTGATAATGATTCTCATCTAATTTACATTCAGACACTCTGAGGTCTAGACATCGTATTTTTTTAAAAATTACAATACCTTTCAGAGTTTGTAGAGCACAATCAAAATATGAATACTAGAGCACCATAAAGGCCGAGGTCGCATAGGACGGAACTAATAATTCAAACACTCCACTACTAACGGGTCATTATCTTTACGAGTTTGCTTGGTTACGTATATCGCAGAACCATGCAAAGTATTTATCTTTTCAAACCATTCATCGTTGTCTAACGTGGCAAATCCATGACCGTAGATTTTTTGCCATTTTTCTTTAAATATTTCTTTTACGTTGCCTCTGTTCTTCTTGGGCAACACGTTTACTTTTATTAACAGATGAAAATGCACGCCAAGATTAGTGCCGTGCTTTTCAAGGAATGGGAATACCATTAATCGATTTTTTTTATTTTTAGAGCCTTTTCCATATATACCTTTATTAACCATTTTTAATAATTTTATTAATTTGTGAATTGCATTCACTTCTTTAGTCAGTGGGTCTTCAAACGTTAAAGTTACAATCCATTCTGGTTTGTACTTCTTTATCATCTTTACATAGCCAGACCTAAGTCTTTCGCAGTGATATACAGTTCGATTTATTAAACGTTCAAATTCATCTGAGAGTATATTTATACTACGCATCTCCCTATCAGTTTTTTTCCGTCTGAACGCTCTTTTAGTTGGTACGTTTCTTTTGGTTAATGCTTTTCTCCTAGTCGGTTTTTTTCTTCTTATCAGTCGATTTATTTTTACTAGTTTTCTTCTTAATGCATTTTTCTTTGCTGTTCCACTAATACCATCTAACAGTTCAATATATTTATTCTCTAAAGACGTCAATCTGTCCTTATCAGTTAACGAATCGAACCAATGCTTATTGAGTTGTTTTATTTCTTCCATACTTGCTATTTATGAAACGTGCGAGACGTTCGTAATTAAACTTGCAAGTATTTATTCTTTACTGGAAGGTATGTATAATCCTAAATACAGTAATTATTAATAGGAAATAGCATATATTTTTTATATGAAATAATTAACAGAAGTGTACATAAAGTGTACAGAGTAGCGCTATATAATATTATTTTTATAGAGTAATCAATGACTTATAAAGCAAGTTAATTGTACGCCATCTCCACCATTTTTTTAAAATCTAATTACAATTATTACACAGTCCGTGCAACTCTATAACCTGTCCTTCTTCTGGGGTAAATTTGTTAATATTTGGAATAGATAATTTATTAGAGTTTTTGC
>PNQY01000142.1 GCA_002909145.1 Candidatus Thioglobus perditus | reverse complement strand
TAAAGTGCCCGCAAAAGGGCACGGAAAGAGACTTTCTGTGTCTTTATTTGAATGAAGTTGTCTGCAAATGCAGACAGAGTATGGGGCGAGAAACGGGGTTCGAACCCGCGACAACCGGAATCACAATCCGGGGCTCTACCAACTGAGCTATTCCCGCCATAAAAACTTTTGTGGCACGCCCTACACGATTCGAACGTGTGACCTAC
>PNQY01000141.1 GCA_002909145.1 Candidatus Thioglobus perditus | reverse complement strand
ATGTCAAAAGAAAAATTCGAAAGAACCAAACCACACGTAAATGTGGGAACAATCGGTCACGTTGACCACGGTAAAACTACATTAACTGCGGCAATGACTAAAGTTATGGCTGAAGCTAACGGTGGTGAATTCAATGACTATGCAGATATTGATAACGCCCCTGAAGAAAGAGAGCGTGGTATTACAATCTCAACTGCACACGTAGAATACGAATCAGCAACTCGTCACTATGCACACGTTGACTGTCCGGGACACGCCGACTACGTTAAGAACATGATTACTGGTGCTGCACAAATGGACGGCGCTATTATCGTTATTGCTGCAACTGACGGCCCTATGGCTCAAACACGTGAGCACATTCTATTATCTAAGCAGGTAGGTGTACCTTACATCCTTGTTTACATGAACAAAGCTGACATGGTTGACGATGAAGAGCTAGTAGAACTAGTTGAAATGGAAATCCGTGAGTTATTAAGCGAATACGACTTCCCAGGTGATGACACTCCAGTTATCTTTGGTTCAGCTCTTAAGGCATTAGAAGGTGACCAATCAGATATCGGTGTTCCTTCAATCTTAAAGCTAGTAGAAGCATTAGACGACTATATCCCAACTCCTGAGCGTGATACAGATAAGACATTCATTATGCCAATTGAGGACGTATTCTCAATCTCTGGTCGTGGTACTGTTGTAACAGGCCGTATTGAAGCTGGTATTGTAAACGTTGGTGACGAATTAGAAATCATAGGTATTAAAGACACACAGACAACAACTTGTACTGGTGTTGAGATGTTCCGTAAGCTTCTAGATTCAGGTGAAGCTGGCGATAACGTTGGTGTACTACTTCGTGGTACTAAGCGTGAAGAAGTAGAGCGTGGTCAAGTATTAGCTAAGCCAGGTTCAATTAAGCCACACGCTAAGTTTGAAGCAGAAGTATATGTATTAAGTAAAGATGAAGGTGGACGTCATACTCCATTCTTTAACAACTATCGACCACAGTTCTACTTTAGAACAACAGACGTAACAGGTGCTTGTCAACTACCTGACGGCGTAGAGATGGTAATGCCAGGTGATAACGTTAAGATGGACGTTGAACTGCTATCACCAATCGCTATGGAAGATGGTTTAAGATTCGCAATTAGAGAAGGTGGCCGTACTGTTGGTGCGGGTGTTGTTTCTAAAGTTACGGATTAA
>PNQY01000140.1 GCA_002909145.1 Candidatus Thioglobus perditus | reverse complement strand
TTTTGAAGTCTGCAGAGTTTGCAAATGTCATTGTTGGAGTTAGTAAACCTGCGCCTACTGCTGTTGCAACTGCAGATCCTGCCATTGCACTTTTTAAAAATAATCTTCTTTTCATTTTTCTCCTTATAGTGAATGAATAAAGTCAGTCACTTTGTCAACTTGACTCTCAGTTAAAATATTATGTTTGCCAAATGGAGGCATCATAGAGTTTGGGTTTTTCACCGTTGCATCCCAAATTTGTGCTCTTAGATCAGCCTTATTTGCAAACCTTGCCTTCATTGCAAGTAGTGGTGGGCCAATATTTCCAGGCATCCCCCCATCCGAAACCATATGGCATGCTAAGCAATTACCTAATTTTCTATCAAAGGCAATTTCCTTGCCCGTCATCTCTTTTGCACCAGCTTCTAATGGCATTACAAATAATGCTGCTAAAGCGGCCACTGCTGAGATAGAAGAAATAGATTTCTTCATATTTTTTTCTCCTCTTATAATATAAAAATAAACATATATGTGTAAGATTCCAACCTAACACAAGTTAACAATAATACAGGTGTTAATAGTATTTGCAACACTATCATGGAGTGTCAATATAGACCAATTCGTATTGAACTATAATAGCTATAATGACTAAAGGGCTTTATAAATAATTTCAGTTTAATTAGCAATCAAACAAAAATATAATAAAAAATCTTTAAGGTGTTGGGTTGGTTAGCACCTATTGCGATGCCTTATACTTGCTCTGCTGCCTTTATGATGGCCTGAGCTTTGTGCATAGTTTCGTCCCATTCAGACTGAGGTACTGAGTCATACACAATTCCAGCTCCAGCTTGAACATAAAGCTTTTCATCTTTAACAACCGCTGTGCGAATAGCAATAGCCATATCCATACACCCGTGCCAAGATAAATAACCAATTGCGCCAGAATAAATATTTCTCTTTAATGATTCAACCTCATTAATTATCTCCATAGCTCTAACTTTTGGAGCTCCACTTAATGTGCCGGCAGGAAATGTGGCTTTAAGTACGTCAATAGCACTCATATCATCTTTAAGACTACACTCAACATTGGAAACAATGTGCATAACATGTGAATAACGCTCAATAAACATTTTATCAGTAAGTGTAACTGTTCCAGTTTTGGCAATGCGTCCCAAGTCATTACGCCCAAGATCAATCAGCATTAAGTGCTCAGCTATTTCTTTTTTATCTGCCAATAAATCTTGCTCTAGAATCAAATCTTCTTTTTCACTCTTACCTCTGGAGCGTGTTCCGGCTATCGGACGCACTGTTGCACGCCTATCACCATCAACTCTAGTTAATATCTCTGGAGACGAGCCAACAATCGAAACCCCATCTAAGTCTAAATAATACATATAAGGGGAAGGATTAAGGCGTCTTAAGCGACGATAAAGCTCAATTGGTGGCGCTTTGAAATCTGCGCTTAATCGCTGTGAAGGCACTACTTGCATTACATCGCCAGCAACAATGTATTTTTGAATATCTTTAACTACATTTTTAAAATTTTTCTCACCAAAACTAGAAATAAAATCATCACTAGTAATATTGTCAGACTGATACTGTGCTTGGTTTAGTGGTTTATCTATTTGCTTTTCAATCTCACCCAATCTAATTTGAGCATCGTCAAAACTGTGTTCTGATGGGTCAATATGCGTAATCAAAAAAGCCTTATTAAGTAAATTATCAAACACTACCAAATCATTCGATACCATCAGCAATATGTCTGCAATGGATAGTTCGTCAGTTTGTTTTAAGTTTGCAAGTTTTGGCTCAATATAACGAATTATCTCATAGCCAAAATACCCAACTAGACCACCATTAAATTCTGGTAGCTCGCTAATTTGTGGCACTTTGTATTGAGATTGATACTTCTCAATCCACTTTAAAGGGTCTTCAACAGTGAATGATTCCACCAAATTTGAATTTTTTTCAATATGCACTTCATAATCAAATACTTTGACTACAGTTTGAGCTGGGAGTCCAATTATTGAATAACGACCCCATTTTTCACCACCTTGTACTGATTCAAATAGATATGAGTAAGCACTGTTTGCTAGCTTTAAATACAATCCTAGAGCTGTATCAGTATCTAATGCAACCTCCTTAAATACAGGTATATGGTTATACCCATCAGCTACATACTTATCAAAACTACTTTTATTCATAAACGCATTTTATACCAAGAGTATTTGCGCAAAGTCCTGTATATAAAAAAACCGCACTAACTTACATTAGCACGGTTTTTTATTGTTTGAGTTTTAAGAGTGTTTACTCTTCTACCTCCGCCTCAGCCTCGCTTAATTGATCTGCAAGTGCAGCCTCTGCGTCTACCGTTTGCATAACACTTTGTGCTCGACGATCTCTACGTTCTTGGTGATGCATAAAGCCAGTGCCAGCTGGAATCAGTCTACCAACAATTACATTTTCTTTCAATCCTTGAAGTGTATCAACACGTCCAGTTGTTGAAGCCTCGGTTAGCACTCGAGTAGTCTCTTGGAATGATGCAGCAGAAATAAACGACTCAGTTGCAAGTGAAGCCTTAGTAATTCCCATTAGTAGTCTTTGATAAATAACCGGATCCTTACCTTGGGCGGCTAGTTGCTTATTTGTATCAACAACTCTAGCGTATTCAGCAGTTTCACCATTTACAAATGATGAATCTCCAGCGTCAAGAACCTCTACCTTACGCAACATCTGCTTAACGATAACTTCAATATGCTTATCAGAAATCTTCACACCCTGTAGACGATAAACATTCTGAACCTCTTTAACAACATAGTTGGCCAGAGCCTCTACACCTAACAAACGCAAGATATCATGCGGGTTAGAAGGTCCATCAGAAACAATATCACCTTTTTCAACTGTTTCACCATCAAACACATTAATTTGACGCCACTTATGAATCATCATTTCAATAGCCTCGCCCTCTTCAGAGGTAATGATTAGACGATCTTTAGACTTAGTTGGATTACCAAAACTAATTACGCCAGTAGCCTCTGCTAGAATTGAGTGATCTTTAGCTTTACGTGCTTCGAATAAATCAGCAACACGCGGTAGACCACCAGTAATATCACTAGTCTTAGATACATCTTTAGGAATCTTAGCCAAAACTTCACCAGCTGCAATTACTTGATTATCTTCTAAATGAATCTTAACCTCTGAAGGCAGATAATGAGTTGATAGTACAACTTCAGAATCATTCTCGTCTACCATTTTAATAAGTGGCTTAAGCCCTTTAGCAGCCGCAGATCTTTGCGCTTCATCGATCATCTCAAAGAAAGTTAAACCAGTCAGTGGATCTGTATTTTTATTAACTGTAACACCTTCAACAAAATCTACAAATACAACCCTACCAGCTTGCTCTGAAATAATTGGATGTGTATGCGGATCCCAGTCAGCGATCTTATCTTTTGCTTTAACCGTGCCACCATCTTGAACATGCACTAAAGCCCCATAAGGGATCTTATAGCGCTCAACTTCTTGTCCTCTTTCATTACGAATAGAAACTTCAGAAGAACGAGAAATAACTACCAAATCATTATTCTCGTTAGTAATTGACTTCATATTTTCAAAATGAGCAACACCATTAGTATTAATGTTAATACTACTAACTGCAGTTGATGCAGATGCAGCTCCACCAATGTGGAATGTACGCATAGTTAGCTGTGTTCCTGGCTCACCAATTGACTGTGCGGCAATAACACCTACAGCCTCACCAACACCAATCTTATGTCCACGAGCCATATCGTTGCCATAACAAGAAGAACACACACCATAGCGTGTTTCACATGTAATAGCCGAACGACACTTAATGTACTCAATACCGATATCATTAATCTTATCTGAATCATCAAGAGTAATTAAATGACCCTTAGCTAAGAATACCTCTGTTGATTCTGGCATTAATACATCTTCTGCAGTTACACGCCCTAACACCGCCTCACCTAGCGTTTGTACAATATTACCACCATCAATAACAGCTTTCATTATTAGGCCATTGTCTGTACCACAATCATCTTCTGTAATTACCAAATCCTGACCAACATCAACCAAACGTCTAGTTAAGTAACCAGAGTTAGCTGTTTTAAGCGCAGTATCAGCTAGACCTTTACGTGCACCATGTGTTGAAATAAAGTACTGCATATTGTTCAAACCTTCACGGAAGTTTGAAGTAATTGGAGTTTCAATAATTGAGCCGTCTGGCTTAGCCATTAGACCACGCATACCAGCTAACTGACGCATCTGTGCAGGTGATCCACGAGCACCAGAATCAGCCATCATATATACAGAGTTAAATGATGCTAGTTTTTTAGTCTTGCCATCAGAATCGGTCATTTCTTCAAAACCGATTTCATCCATCATTGCTTTTGCAACTTTCTCAGAAGTACTAGACCATATATCAATTACTTTGTTGTAACGCTCACCATCAGTTACCACACCTTTGGAGAATTGGTCTTGGATATTTTTAACCTGAGTTTCTGCCTCTTCAATCATGCCAGCTTTAGTATCTGGAATTGTCATATCGTTTGAACAGAATGAAATGCCTGACTTAGTTGAGTACTGGAATCCCATATACATCATCTGATCAGCAAATACCACTGTTTCTTTTAATTCTTGAGTTCTGTAACAAACATGAATTAAGTTGGATACTACTTTTTTACTAATAGCTTCATTGATTAAGTCAAATGACAGCCCATTTGGCAAAATTCTAGAGAAAATTCCACGTCCAACAGTAGTATCAACAATACGCTTAGAGCTTGGCTCAAACTTACCATCAACCTTCTTATAATCTTGAATACGTAGTTTAATCTTAGAGTGAAGTGAAACTCCTCCAGCCTCATAAGCATTAAGAACTTCAGTAGCATTGGCAAAAGTCATACCTTCACCTTTTTGATTTACCATTTCACGAGTCATATAGTAAAGACCAAGAATTACGTCCTGTGAAGGCACGATAATTGGCTCACCACTTGCTAAGTGTAATACGTTATTAGAAGCTAACATTAATGTTCTAGCTTCAAGTTGCGCCTCTTCAGATAACGGTACGTGTACCGCCATTTGGTCACCATCAAAGTCAGCGTTAAATGCACCACAAACTAATGGGTGTAATTGGATAGCCTTGCCTTCAATTAATAACGGCTCAAACGCTTGAATACCTAAACGGTGAAGTGTAGGAGCACGGTTAAGCATAACTGGATGCTGGTGCACTACTTTTTCTAATATATCCCAAACTTCTGGAGTTTCACTTTCTACCATTTTTTTGGCTGCTTTAATAGTTGAAGCCAAACCTTTTTCTTGTAACTTATTGTAGATAAATGGCTTAAATAACTCTAATGCCATCTTCTTAGGAAGTCCACACTGGTGTAATTTAAGATACGGCCCACAAACAATTACCGAACGTCCAGAATAGTCAACACGCTTACCAAGTAAGTTTTGACGGAATCTACCCTGCTTACCTTTAATCATGTCAGCGATTGATTTAAGCGGACGACGATTATTACCCATTACTGCACGACCACGACGACCATTATCAATCAATGAATCTACCGCTTCTTGCAACATACGCTTTTCGTTACGCACAATTATCTCTGGAGCGTCAAGTTCCAATAAACGTGCTAAACGATTATTACGATTAATTACTCGACGATATAAATCATTTAGATCTGAAGTTGCAAAACGACCACCATCAAGTGGTACTAATGGACGTAGATCAGGTGGAAGCACTGGTAACACTTTAAGCACCATCCATTCCGGCTTGTTGCCAGATTGAATCAATGAATCAATCAGCTTAAGACGTTTATTGTATTTTTTAAGCTTAGTTTGAGACTTTGTGTTTAAACTGTCTTCACGTAGATTTGCTGCTTCTTTTTCCAGTTGCATTTCTTTCAATACATCTTGGATTGCCTCAGCACCCATCTTCGCTTCAAATTCATCATCACCATACTCATCTAGAGCGTCAAAATACATTTCTTCAGTTAATAACTGCTTATGTACTAATGGTGTTGAACCTGGATCAGTTACCAAAAACGCTTCAAAATAAAGTACACGCTCAATATCTTTAAGCGTCATATCCATAAGTAGTCCTAAACGCGAAGGTAGAGACTTTAAGTACCAAATGTGTGCAACTGGTGCTGCCAGTTCTATGTGACCCATACGTTCACGACGAACCTTAGAATATGTAACTTCTACACCACACTTTTCACACACAACATTGCGGAACTTCATACGCTTATATTTACCACATAAACATTCGAAATCCTTCATTGGACCAAATACTTTGGCACAGAATAAACCTTCTCTTTCAGGCTTAAAAGTACGATAGTTGATTGTCTCTGGTTTTTTTACCTCACCATAAGACCATGAACGAATCTTCTCAGGAGAAGCTAGCCCAACTCTAATAGCATCAAAATCTTGCTCTTTATTTTGCTGTTTTAAAATAGTCAATAAATCTTTCATTGTGTCTCCTAATTAGTGCTGTTCAAGTTCAACATCAATACCTAGTGATCTAATCTCTTTCACTAGTACATTAAATGATTCTGGCATAACCGATTCTGTTAGGTTTTTACCATCAACAATACTCTTATACATCTTCGCACGACCAGCAACATCATCTGACTTAACTGTTAGCATCTCACGTAGTGTATGTGCTGCACCATAAGCTTCTAATGCCCATACTTCCATCTCACCAAATCTTTGACCACCAAACTGTGCTTTACCACTTAATGGTTGCTGTGTTACCAGTGAGTAAGGACCAGTTGAACGAGCATGCATCTTGTCATCAACCAAGTGATTAAGTTTCAACATATGCATATAACCAACTGTTACTGGACGATCAAATGGTTCGCCTGTACGGCCATCGTATAACTGCTCTTGACCAGACTCTGGAAGGTCAGCTAATTTAAGTAGTGACTTAATATCCTCTTCTTTAATGCCATCGAACACTGGAGTTGCCATTGGCACACCAGTACGTAAGTTGTTTGCTAGTTCGATAATCTCTTCATCAGTAAATGCTGCAAGATCTTCTTGCTTACCGTATGAGTTATAAACCTTATCCAAGAAGCCTCTGATTTCTTTAACCATCTCAGTGCGTTTTTCATCAAGCATAGCAGCAATTTTGAAGCCTAAGCCTTTTGCAGCATAACCTAAATGCACTTCCAACACCTGACCAACATTCATTCGTGATGGCACACCTAGTGGGTTAAGTACCACGTCAACAGTTGATCCATCTGCGAGATATGGCATATCTTCAACTGGAGATACACGTGAAATAACACCTTTGTTACCATGACGTCCAGCCATCTTATCACCAACTTGAAGAGTTTTACGTGTTGCCACATAAACCTTAACCATCTTCATTACTCCTGGTGGTAATTCAGCTCCCTCATTAATCTTATCTTTCTCTTCTTCGAAGAACTTATCAAATTCAACTTGCTTAGCTTTAGCTTGTTTGACTAGCGCTGCAACTTCTTTGTTTATAGCTGCATCTTCAACTTTAAGCTTGGCAACGTCTTTGTTGTCAAGTTTTTTCATCAACTTGGAATTTAGCTTTTCACCAGCTTTAATATCACCAACACCCTTGGTTACAACATTGCCAGAAAGCTTAAGACGCACTCTACGGAAGATATCACCATCAATAATTCCAAACTCATCGTCAATGTCTTTCTTAATCTTCTCTAAACGCTCATTATCAATACTAACCGCTCTTGCATCCTTCTCTACACGATCACGAGTAAATACTTGAACATCAATAACAACACCAGACTTAGATGCACCAATACGTAACGAAGAGTCTTTAACATTGTTAGCTTTTTCACCAAAGATGGCTCTAAGTAGTTTTTCTTCTGGAGACAGTACAGTTTCACTCTTAGGAGTTACTTTACCAACTAGAATATCGCCACCCTTAACACGAGCACCAACATAAACCACACCAACTTCATCTAGCTTAGCTAGAGCTGATTCATTTACATTTGGAATATCGGCTGTAATCTCTTCAGGACCTAACTTTGTATCACGAGAATATGCAGTTAATTCTTCAATATGAATAGTTGTATAGCGATCATCCTGCACAACTTTCTCAGAAATTAGAATTGAATCCTCAAAGTTGTAACCATTCCAAGGCATAAAGGCAATTTTCATATTCTGACCAAGTGCTAATTCACCTAGATCAGTAGACGGACCATCAGCTAACACATCGCCAGCTTCTATCTTATCACCAGTTTTCACTAGTGGCTTTTGGTTAATACATGTATTTTGGTTTGAACGCGAGTATTTAGTTAAGTTGTAAATATCAACACCCAGTTCAGTAGCTTTAGCCTGTTTTGAATCAACTCGAATTACGATACGTGAAGCATCCACCGCCTCAACTACACCACTATGCTTAGCTGTTACACATACACGTGAATCAGTAGCCACAACGCGCTCAATACCAGTACCTACTAACGGCTTCTCAGCACGCAATGTTGGTACAGCTTGACGCTGCATGTTTGAACCCATAAGTGCACGGTTCGCATCATCATGCTCAAGAAATGGAATAAGTGATGCCGCTACAGATGAAATCTGCTTAGAGTCAATATCAATTAATGTAACTTCATCAGCGCCAACCAATACAAATTCATTCTTACTACGACATGAAATTAAATCATCAGTCAACTTACCTTTGCCATCAACTGTTGCATTCGCCTGTGCAATCACATGGTTAATTTCATCGATCGCTGAGATATAAATAACTTCATCAGTAACCACGCCATTTTTAACAACTTGATATGGTGTCTCTAAAAAACCGTAGTTATTAGTTTTAGAATATACCGCCAAAGTATTAATAAGACCAATATTTGGACCTTCAGGAGTTTCAATTGGACATAGACGACCATAATGCGACGGGTGCACATCACGCACTTCAAAACCAGCACGTTCACGCGTTAGACCACCAGGACCTAATGCAGAAATACGACGCTTATGTGTTATTCCAGATAAAGGATTTACCTGATCCATAAACTGTGATAACTGTGAAGATCCAAAAAACTCTCTAACTGCAGCAGATACTGGCTTAGAGTTAATTAAGTCTTGCGGAGTTAATTCGTCAGTTTCGGCCAAGTTTAAACCTTCTTTAACTGCTTTCTCAACACGCACCAAGCCAATTCTAAATTGGTTTTCAATCATCTCACCAATAGCTCTTACACGTCTATTAGCTAGAGTATCAACATCATCAACACTGTCATTACCATTCTTAATGTCTATCAACAACTTAAGAACATTAAGGATATCGTCGTTAGTTAATACATGTTCGCCAGTTTCAGACTTTATGCCTAAACGACGATTAAGTTTCATACGACCAACTTTAGATAAATCGTAACGATCATTCTTAAAGAATAGGTTGTTAAATAATAAATTTACCGCATCTTCAGTTGCAGGCTCACCTGGTCGCATTACGTGGTAGATAGACATACGAGCTTCTAGCTCAGTCTGAGTATCATCTAAACGTAATGTATCTGAGACGTATGCACCACCTTCAGACTCATTAATGTATAGAATTTCAATCTTCTTAATTTTATTGCTAGCAAACAATTCCAATACTTCTTCGGTAATAACACTATTAGCTGGAAGTAGAATTTCACCAGTTTCTTTATCAATTAAGTCTTGAGATATAACCTTATCTAGCAAGTAATCTAATGGAGCATTGATTACTTTAACTCCATCTTTTTCCAACATCTTCGTATGTTTAGCAGTAATTCTACGGCCTTTCTCTACAATAACATCCTTACCAGAAGTAACGTCAAATTCTGCAATTTTTCCGCGTAAACGAGATGGGGACAACGCAATATCACATGATTTGGCCTTTAGTTTAACATCAACCTTTTCAAAGAAAGTGTCTAACATTTCAGAAGAATCAAAGCCCATTGCGCGTAACAATGTAGTAACTGGAAGCTTTCTACGACGATCAATTCGAACATATAAGTGTTCGTGATGATCAAATTCAAAATCTAACCACGATCCACGGTATGGAATAACACGTGATGAGAATAAAATCTTACCAGAAGAGTGAGTTTTACCTTTATCATGTTCAAAAATAACACCAGGTGATCTGTGTAGTTGTGAAACCACAACACGCTCTGTACCATTAATTACGAATGTACCGGTATCGGTCATTAATGGTAATTGTCCAAGATAAACATCTTCTTCAATTATTTGCTTAACTTTACGTTTTTTCTTTAAAGTTGAGCCATTTTTATCAAATAAAACTAGGTTTAACTTAACGCGCAATGTAGATGAAAAAGTTACACCACGTAACTTACATTCTTCAACGTTAAATTTAGGTTCTTGTAATTCATAGTCAACATATTCAATTTCAGCATAGCCGTTAACTGCAGTAATCGGAAATACAGATTTAAATACTGCTTGTAGTCCAACATCTTCTTTGGTTTTTTTACCAGCCTGGATAAAGCCATTGAATGAGTCAATTTGTATAGCCAGTAAATCTGGTTCACTTAGGATTGATTCTCTAGAACCAAAGTTATTTCTAATTCGCTTTTTTTCTGTGAATGAATAAGCCATGAATACCTCGTATTAGTCGATTCTTATTTCTTTTGAGAAGAACTTCTTCTCAATAATAATTCAACCTATAAATCAATTTAGATTGAATTTGCACCTTATAAATAGTGCAATGCCAATAAACACCAAAATCCCCTCACGGGGATTTTGGGTTTTACGTTAAACTTATTATTTAAGTTCTACGCTAGCACCAGCCTCTTCAAGCTGCTTTTTTAGATCTTCAGCTTCAGCTTTAGATGCGCCTTCTTTGATTGCTGCAGGTGCAGATTCAACCATATCTTTCGCCTCTTTAAGACCTAAGCCAGTGATACCACGTACTGCTTTAATTACAGCAACTTTCTTATCACCGAATGATGTCATTACAACATCAAACTCGTCTTTCTCAGCTTCTGCTTCACCGCCAGCGTCGCCAGCTGCTGCTGCAGGTGCTGCTGCTACCGCTGCTGCACTTACGCCAAACTTTTCTTCCATTGCTGAAACTAATTCAACAACATCCATTACAGACATATCTGCAATTGCATTTAAAATATCTTCATTTGATAATGCCATGATATTTACTCCTTTTTTATATTTATTATTGTTTTTGTTGTGCCACTGCTGATACCACTCGAGTTACTTTAGTTGGAACTTCGTTCAAAGTTCTCGCTAGTTTCTCAACTGGTGCTAACATTAGTGCCATAGCCATACTGATTGCTTGATCTTTAGTTGGTAAGTCTGCAATACGCTTAAGCTGATCTGCTTCCACAAATTCGCCTGAAACGCCCAAACCCTTAACGACTAAATCTTCATTGTCTTTAACGAAGCCTTTAAACACACGTGCAACTGCGCCTGGATCTTCCTGAGAAAAACCAAGGATCACTGGTCCGCTAAGAACTGGTGATACACATTCACATGCAGTCTCCGCCAATGCTCTTTTAGCCAATGAATTCTTTACAACACGTAAAGAAACATTCGCATCTAGCGCACTAGAACGTAGATTTGTCATTTGTTCAACTGTCAATCCGCGATACTCAGCTACACCAACAGAAATTGCACCATCTGCTAGTGCATTTACTTGTTCGACAACAACCTTTTTTGCTTCAAGATTTAGAGCCATTTGCCTCTCCTGAACAGTTTAAAAAAAGAAAGCTATAATTTATAACTTTCGCCACAGAGTATTCGCATACCCTCTACATAGGCCAAGTGTACTACCACTTGCTTAAACAAACACTCCAGAAGGAGAGTTTGCACCTATGGTCTTTGAGGTCAGTCAGAATAAATCCTGTGACCCAAAGAATTCTTTAATTGATATTAAATATCAACCGTTGTTAAATCAATCGCAAGACCTGGGCCCATTGTTGAAGAAACACTCATTTTTTTGAAATAAACACCCTTAGCTGAGCTAGGTTTTGCTTTTTTCAATGCTTCTAATAAAGCATTAATATTTTGTGCTAATGCGTCTGTATCAAACGATGCCTTACCAATTCCAGCGTGAACAATAGCTGCCTTATCTGTACGGTAACGTACTTGACCAGCTTTAGCGTTGTTAACTGCTGTTACAACATCTGGCGTTACTGTTCCAACTTTAGGGTTAGGCATTAAA
This sequence comes from Candidatus Thioglobus perditus, assembly GCA_002909145.1. Taxonomy (GTDB): domain Bacteria; phylum Pseudomonadota; class Gammaproteobacteria; order PS1; family Pseudothioglobaceae; genus PNQY01. The sequence goes on along the minus strand of PNQY01000140.1, from coordinate 2,140 downwards.
CCACGCGGACCTAATACTTGACCTAGACGACCAACAACACCCATAGCATCTGGAGATGCAATAACCACGTCATAGTTAATGTCACCTTCTTGCATTGATTTCATTAAATCTTCCATGCCTACAACATCAGCTCCAGCTTCTTCAGCTTTAGCCACGTTGTCGCCTTGTGTAAATACTGCTACACGTACTGTTTTTCCAGTACCATTTGGAAGTACCACAGCGCCACGAACATTCTGATCAGATTTCTTAGCATCAACACCTAGGTTAATACTAACGTCAACTGATTCATCAAATTTAGCGCTTGCACACTCTTTTAATAAATTTAGAGCATCACTCATTGAATAACGTTTACCAACTTCAACTTTAGTGGCAATATCTTTTTGTTTTTTGTTTAACTTAGCCATCTGATTAACCCTCCACTTCAATACCCATTGAACGGGCTGTGCCAGAAACAATACTAACCGCTGCTTCTATGTCGTTTGCATTAAGATCTTTCATCTTAATTGTTGCAACCTCTTCAAGTTGTGCACGAGTAATTTTGCCAACCTTATCAGTATGTGGCACGCCACTACCTTTCTTAATTCCAGTTACTTTTAGAATTAATAAAGATGCTGGTGGAGTTTTGGTAACAAATGTAAAACTACGATCGCTATATACAGTAATAATTACTGGGACCTTCATACCTTTATCGATTTCTTGCGTTTGTGCATTAAACGCCTTACAGAATTCCATAATATTTACACCGTGTTGACCAAGCGCAGGTCCTACCGGAGGTGAAGGATTAGCTTCTTGTGCAGGCACCTGAAGCTTAATGTATGATTCAATTTTTTTAGCCATTTTTCTTCCTTGAGGATTTAACCTCTTGTGGGTACAAGCGCTTAATTCAAGATCAAGCTCCCCTGTTAAATTACAGTCTGAAGACTGTCTTTTTTAAGTCTTCTCTACTTGAGAAAACTCTAACTCTACTGAAGTAGTACGTCCAAATATTAACACCTCTACTTTTAGTAAATTCTTTTCATAATCAACGGTTTCAACAGTTCCATTAAATTCATTAAACGGTCCGTCAATAACCAAAATTTCTTCACCAGCTTGATAAGCAACTTTTGGTTTAGGTTTATCAGCACCTTCTTGCACTCTAGCCATAACCTTATCAACTTCACGCTGAGTAATAGGTGAAGGCTTGCCAGATGATCCACCAATAAATCCAATAACGTTATTAGTATTTTTAACTAGTAACCAACTTGGTTCAGTAAGCTCCATGCTTATCAACATATAGCCAGGAAAAAACTTGCGTTCTGCAGTTTTCTTCTGTCCATCTTTTAATTCAACCACCTGCTCAGTAGGAATCATTACGTCACTAATTAAGTCTTCAAGACCTTCTCTTGCAGCAGACTCTTCAATAGCCGCCTTTACTTTAGCTTCATAACCGCTTCTTGCATGAAGCACATACCATCTCTTAGCCATCTTAAACTCTCTTAATTAGTTAGTAGTTGAACTATCCATGAAAAAAACGCATCAACTATCCATAAGAAAATAGCAACAATAACAACAGCAATCATAATCATGCCTGTGGTTTTAATGGTTTCTTCACGATTAGGCCAGACAACTTTACGTAGTTCAATTTTAGTTTCAATAAGAAAAGAACCAAAACGCACCCCTTGAGGTGATTTCATAAATACAAAGCCAGCTATTACTAAGCCGGCAAGTAATACTAAAACCTTAAATAGAGTTGTAACCAACCCTAATGGATCTAGATAGAATAATGCAAGAGATCCAATTACAATTAAGATTGACACTATCATCCCTATTGATGATTCTTTTGCTTGAGCTTCTAAATTCTTACTCACATTACACCTTTTAATATGGCAGGCAAGGAGGGACTCGAACCCCCAACCAACGGTTTTGGAGACCGCCACTCTACCAATTGAGCCACTTGCCTAAATACTTTAAAGGCTCGGACAAATGCCCGAGCCAAATTTGTTCTTATAATTACTTTAGTAAATTATTAACTTATTAATCCGTAACTTTAGAAACAACACCCGCACCAACAGTACGGCCACCTTCTCTAATTGCGAATCTTAAACCATCTTCCATAGCGATTGGTGATAGCAGTTCAACGTCCATCTTAACGTTATCACCT
>PNQY01000025.1 GCA_002909145.1 Candidatus Thioglobus perditus | reverse complement strand
CAATCCAGATATTAATACCATTCATACAGTTAATATCAAAAAAGCTAAAAAGAACAAGTCATTAAAATTACTTCTTCAAGAGCTTAAAAAGCTTAGAAAATTACCAAAATATGATGTTGTTATTGATACTCAGGGGCTAATTAAATCCGCTATTGTATCCCGCGTAATTCCATCTGATAAAACCTTTGGGTTTGATAAAAACTCCTTGCGTGAATCTTTTGCAGCTAAGTTTTATACAGATACTTGCAGTATTGATTATTCTGAAAATATTATTAAACGCAACACATTTGTTATTTCAAGTGCCTTAGATTTTGCGATCTCGCATACTAGCATTCTAGGTAAAAAGTTATTTCTTTATTCTAATTCCAAAAGTGTTTCTATATCTACTGAGGGTCACAAGCCAAATGTAGCTTTTGTGCCAGGCGCCTCATTTAAATCTAAAATTTATCCAGTAGAAAAATATATTAAATTAGCTAATGAGTTAGATGCAAATATTATTATTTTATGGGGTAATTCAGA
>PNQY01000024.1 GCA_002909145.1 Candidatus Thioglobus perditus | reverse complement strand
TGTGATCCAATTCTGGGATCAAGACCCACACCTTCAATGATTTGCTTTGAATCTAGGTTGTGCGTTTCAGCATAAGAGTCTAGCTCATTAAAGTATGAGACTCTCATAGCAAGGTAAGTATTGCTAAATAGCTTTACAGCTTCCGCTTCAGTAGAGTCTGTAAACAAAACATCAATATTCTCTTTTATAGCACCCTCTTGTAGAAGATTGGCAAACACCTCTGCCCTATCAGACTTCTCGCCCACAATAATGCGTGAGGGGTGTAGATTGTCATAAAGTGCCAAACCTTCTCTTAAAAACTCTGGTGAGAAGATAATGTTATCGGTATTAAATTTCTCCTTAATGCTTTGAGTGTAGCCAACCGGTACGGTTGACTTAATCACCATTACTGCATTTGGATTGATGTTAATAACATCTTGAATGACCGCCTCAACAGATGCTGTATTAAAGTAGTTGTTAGTTGTGTCGTAATCAGTCGGTGTGGCAATGATGACAAAATCTGCATTTTTGTAAGCAAGCTCTTTATCTAGAGTTGCGGTAAAGTTCAGGTTTTTATTAGTTAGAAAGACTTCAATCTCAGTATCTACTATCGGAGAGATTTTGTTGTTAAGTTGTTCGATCTTTGAAGGAATAATATCAAGGGCAACAACTTCATGATTTTGAGACAGGAGTATGGCGTTAGAAAGGCCAACATAGCCGGTGCCGGCTATTGTGATTTTCATAATGTATCCTTAAGCAATTCTTTAAACATTTTAACAATTTTACTTACTTCGATAAACTCTATTGATAAGTCATTTTTGTCAATCTTACAAGGATCAACTATCGAACCAGATTCGATAATTCGATTGATAGCTGTTGTGTATGTATTTCGATAGCCTGGCGTTGAACCAAATAAAGTAATAGATGGCACATTAAGTGCCCAAGCCATATGTGTTGGCCCAGTATCACCACCGATAACTAAGTCCATTTGTGTAATAACCGACTTTAATTCATCAAGAGTTAATTGGTTAGAAATACCTACATTTTTCGAGCCAGACTGTATTTTATCTGCCATTAATTTCTCGTCTGAATTACCCCATAAAATAATAATATTTGCATCTAACTCATTAGCTAATTTAATATATTTTTCTACTGGATAAATTTTAGATTTAAATGAGGCGCCTGGCACAAAAGCTACATTTGGCTTGTGAC
>PNQY01000023.1 GCA_002909145.1 Candidatus Thioglobus perditus | reverse complement strand
GTTTATAAGCTATCCATTCCATTTTTTTCTACCTAGCAAGCGCTTTACTATCCCTGTATATAGTAAAGCACTTTTTAAGGGAAAAAATCAAAAAATTAAAAAAAATATTTGGCAAACCAACTATTCAAATAAAGTTAGCCTACCTATTTACTTAAACTATTTATTTAATCGTTTAATGAGTCTTAGCTATGATTACCACTATGTTAGCACTGAAGATCGACTTACTTTTATTAAAGAAACTGCTGATACCAATACAATTCAAGCTTATGAGCGCCTAAATGATGGTGCGGCACAAGCGGACCTCTGGCGCCTACTAACGCTAAAACATTTCGGCGGTATCTACATGGATATAGACGCACATTTAATTTTTCCATTATCAGGCATTATTAAAAGCAGAGATAAAGAGCTGTTTATTTTAAAAGGTACCGATAACGACCATACTAACTATTTTATTGCAGCAGAACAGAATCATCCTATTTTGTTAGAAGCTATTAATATTATTTTGGGTAATATTAATAGTGATAAGGTTATTGGTGTGTTTTCATTAACTGGCCCTGTACCTTTTAGTAATGCAATCGCACAAAGTAAACAATCAGTAAATGATAAATCTTATCGGCATGTTTGCGTCCAAGGCAGCTTTACCAATGAGCATTTTCAATATATTGACAAGCCTAGAGGGAAATGGACACATAAAAAACCTGAAGAAATTTTAAAACCCAAGGTTTAGGATACAAATGAAAGTAATTTTTTTGGATCGTGACGGCGTCATTAATAAAGAAGTTGGCTATTTACACAAGATAGAGGATTTTGAATTTATTAATGGTGTTTTTGATGCTTGTTTAGACTTTCAATCATCTGGCTACAAGATTATTATAGTCACCAATCAATCTGGAATTGAGCGTGGCTTCTATATTGAGAAAGATTTTCACACTGTAACTGATTGGATGTTGAATCAATTTAAGGATTATGGGGTGAACATCCTTGATGTTTATTACTGCCCTCATGGGCCAGAATCAAACTGTGATTGCAGAAAGCCAAAACCTGGTATGTTTAATCAGGCCAGTGCCAAATACCATATTAATATGGGGAAATCTTGGATGATTGGCGATAAAGAAGCTGATATTCAAGCTGCAAATTCGGCAGGAATTTCAAATACTGTGCTGGTTAGAAGTGGCCATAAAATTAATGAAGAAAACTCTAAGGCAAAATTTATTTTCAACTCAATTAAGCAAGTTGTAGAAGTTCTTTAGCTTTTAGCACAACCTTGTTATCTTCGATATCACCGATTGAAAAATCACCCTTATTAATTTTATAAGGATCAACCTTAGATTCAGATTCAATAACCCAATTAATATCTGTTACATAGGTATTTCGATAGCCTGGCGTTGAACCAAATAAAGTAATAGATGGCACATTAAGTGCCCAAGCCATATGTGTTGGCCCAGTATCACCACCGATAACTAAGTCCATTTGTGTAATAACCGACTTCAGTTCATCCAGTGTTAATCTACTGGAAACACTCACATTCTTTGAGACAGACTGTATTTTATCTGCCATTAGTTTTTCTTCTGAATTACCCCATAAAATAATAATATTTGCATCTAACTCATTAGCTAATTTAATATATTTTTCTACTGGATAAATTTTAGATTTAAATGAGGCGCCTGGCACAAAAGCTACATTTGGCTTGTGAC
>PNQY01000139.1 GCA_002909145.1 Candidatus Thioglobus perditus | reverse complement strand
AGCTGTAGTAAAGGTCATTGCACCTGATACGGTGGCCGCACCAGTATCTCCACTCGCAGGAGTGATAATAACACTACCTGTTGGTTGAGTGTTAAGGACAACGGTGTAAGTGCCTGTAGTGGCTTCACCTAGTGAAGTTGTAGTGCTTGAGTTGGTTACACCAGCGGTGTCATTATCTGGTTGCAACGGTTGTGTCACCAGTAGTAGTTTTAATGGTGATATCACCAGTCTCAACATCAACGGCTTCACTAAAGGTTAAGACGATGTTGGCATCAATAGCAATAGCTGTGGCATCATCTGCTGGGGTTGAGCTAGATAGTGTTGGGTTAGCAACGTCTGCTGTGGTAAAGCTTAACGCTGTAGTTGAGCTAATACCAGCATAGCTATTGCCAGAGGTATCATCAAAGGCAGTGGCATCA
>PNQY01000138.1 GCA_002909145.1 Candidatus Thioglobus perditus | reverse complement strand
TGTTACTAATACCTCACTGGTATCAGGTACGGGTACGTCAACCATTACTATTAATCCAACTGCTGATCTTAGCAGTCTAACTGAGTACTACGTACTAATTGATGCCACTGCCTTTGATGATACCTCTGGCAATAGCTATGCTGGTATTAGCTCAACTACAGCGTTAAGCTTTACCACAGCAGACGTTGCTAACCCAACACTATCTAGCTCAACCCCAGCAGATGAT
>PNQY01000137.1 GCA_002909145.1 Candidatus Thioglobus perditus | reverse complement strand
GTTCTAATGAGTTCTATGTGGTTAGTCAAATGATTGCACCAAGAGTGGCGTATGTAAAAGAAAAAACTAAGCCAAGGCGCAGTTTGATTATAGTATTTGCCATTATTATGTCGCTCATAATTGGTGTATTGGGGGTCTTTTTTAAGGAATTTCTAAATAAGAATCGCCAAGATGCTCAATAAAGTAAAGGCACTTTTCCTTTCTTTTTATTTTGTTCTAGGTAGTTCGGTTGCGGATGATCTAACAATTCGTGATGGTTTTTATCGTCTGAGTTATGACTCTTTATCCTTGCCAAATGATGAGGAATTAGGTTTATTGGGTGCTAATTATCTATTAAATTTTGATGATGGTTATCTTGGTCTTGGCGTATATAGTGCCGTGGACGGTGAGCGTGGCGGATTTTTTACTGGCGGTGTAGAATTAGGGCATAAATTTGAGCTAGGTAGTGGCTTTGTCATTGATAGTGGTTTATTTATTGGTGGCGGTGGCGGTGGGTCAGCTCCTCAAGGCGGCGGCTTGATGTTGCGTCCGCATTTAGGGCTGGCTGCAGATATTGGTTTTGCAGACTTGAGTTTAGGTGTAAGTAAGGTAAAGTTTCCAAACGGAGCGATTGATTCTGATCAATTGAACTTGCAGTTAGACATTCCTTTTGGATTTGTCTATAAAGGCTCTAATAACGCTAAAAGTGATAACAATGACATATTAATACTAGGCTCTGTAAGTGGCAGTCGTATTGGCTGGAAAGATCATTATATGGCGCCAATCTATCAACATTATATGATTGACCAGGGTGTTAAAGATACTTCTGGACAATTAGTGACTAATGATATGGATTTGATTGGTTTTGAATATGGTACAAAATTAGGTAAAGACTATTACTCTTATTTAGAAACATCAGGTGCTGGCAGTAGTGGCACAGACGGCTTCGCAGAGGTATTGGGTGGTGTGGGATACAGCAGTGCATTGACTCGTAATTTTGGATTTAATATTAAGACTGCACTCGGTGCCGCTGGCGGTGGAGGTGTTGATACTGGTGGCGGGCTTATTCATAAACAAAGCGTTGGTTTATACGTCAGACCTTTTGATAGAGCTGCAATTTCAGCAGAAATCGGCAGAGTAGGCGCTTTTGATGGAGAATTTAAAGCAACTACTTCAAAGATAAGTTTGCAGTATCCATTTAAATTATTATCTAGTGGAGGCTATGTTCGCAAAGCAAGTAATTATGATTACACAAATGATGGATTATGGGGTGTGCGTGCAATTAACCAAACCTATTTAGGCTCTAATACTTTGCGCAAGAATGGCTCAAGTGATTCAGTGCAATTACTCGGGGTCAAGTTGGATCGACATTTGGATGATGATACGTATTTAACTGGACAAGCGCTTGCTGCTTATCAAGGTGAAGCAGGCGGCTATGCAGTTGGTTTGGTCGGTATTGGACATGAGTTTAAAGTAAATAATAATCTGAATTTATTTGCTGAAGTGAATGTTGGTGTAGCTGGTGGTGGCGGTATCAATACGGGTGGTGGCACTATTGTGCAGCCAATGTTAGGTCTGAACTATAATCTTAGTCCTAATTTCAGCTTGCAAACATCTGTTGGCAAGTTGAAGGCCATTAAAGATGGCGGCGATACTAACGTAGTTGAATTTGGCTTGCAATATAAATTTAAAACAGTTGAATAGTTCATAAAGATATATCTATATGAATAAATTATTTTGAAAATACTCAAACATATAGCCATCATCATGGATGGTAATGGCCGCTGGGCCGAGACAAGATCTATACCCAAGCTTGAAGGTCATCGTCAAGGGGTTAAGGCAGTGCGTAAAGTGGTACGTCATTGTCTTGAAATTGGTATAGAGACACTTACATTGTTTGCCTATAGTACTGAAAATAATAAGCGCACAGAAGAAGAGATTGGCTGGCTGTTTAAGTTATTTTTAGCCACGCTTAGGCTTGAAATTAATAAACTTAATAAGGCCAATATTTGCCTAGAAGTGATTGGAGATTTATCAGTATTCGACTCCAAACTTCAAGGTGCAATTCATAATGGCGTTCAGTTGTTATCTAGCAATACAGGCATGAAACTAGTCATTGCTGCAAATTATGGCGGACAGTGGGATATTTCCCAAGCAACAAAGAGAATTGCAGAGATATACGCCCATGGTGAGATCGACCTTGATGAAATTGATGAGAACTTGGTTGAAAGTTGTTTAAGCTTGCAGCATGATTCTGTAGATCTTCTTATTCGTAGTAGTGGCGAACAACGTATTAGTAATTTTATGCTGTGGCAGCTGGCATACAGTGAACTGTACTTTACTAATACCTTGTGGCCTGATTTTGATGAATATGAGCTTGACAAGGCAATTCAAAGTTATCAAGAGCGTGATCGTAGATTTGGAGGGCGAGGTTAATGCTATATAGTTATGTCTTATTGTTAGAGCGGCTCCACCATGAGTATTTTTCATTTTAAATAAGATTACTATTCGATGAAAAATTGGTATTTAATACAAACAAAGCCTAAGCAAGAAGAGGTTGCTAGTTGTCATTTGACCAATCAAGGCTTTGAAATATATTGCTCAAAAACTCAATACTGAACCAAGGTATGATGAGCGCATGAAAATCAAAGTTTTAATCACTGGCGGTACGATTGATAAAACCTATAATGAGTTAACAGGTGAATTATCATTTACTGAGACTCATATTGTTGATATGTTTAATCGTGG
>PNQY01000136.1 GCA_002909145.1 Candidatus Thioglobus perditus | reverse complement strand
ACACTCTCATCAGTAGTATCAGCGTCACTAACACCAGTAACAGTTACTGTTTGTGGTGTAGCCCAGTTAACTGTAGTAAAGGTCATTGCACCTGATACGGTGGCCGCACCAGTATCTCCACTCGCAGGAGTGATAATAACACTACCTGTTGGTTGGGTGTTAAGGACAACGGTGTAAGTGCCTGTAGTTGCTTCAGTTAGAGTTATTCCAGTTGTATTTAAAATAACACTAGGAGTAGTTGTTACGATCTCTACATTGTCGGTGTTGCTATTTCCAGTGTCTGAAGTAGGGTTGTTATCACCAGTACCTGTTTTAAAGTTATTAGTAGCTTGATTAAGATTAAGATTCTTACCACTCTTATCTGTAATTCCATCAATATCACCATCAGGACTTATATCAGCTACTAAACTGGTAATTAATGCATCATATTCAGCTGTTGATGGGGTTTGCCCAGTATCAGCAGCTGAGTTTTCTTGCATTTGA
>PNQY01000135.1 GCA_002909145.1 Candidatus Thioglobus perditus | reverse complement strand
AGCTGAAATTTATCTTTCCCCGTTAGCGATTTTGATCGAGTGTTAACGGTTTGTGCGCCAATAGCCTTAAGGTCTTTCAATAAGTCTGTAACAGTTTGATAGGTAAGTGTAAGTGTTTCCATTTCCATTACCGGCGACTGAAAGCCATTTTGTAGCATCTGGTCTCCAATATCATGCATATCAGTAAAACTATTAACATGGGTTTTGTCATCAACCACTGACCAGCTCTTTTTTAGCTCTTTGAGTGTATCTGGACCAAAGGTAGAGAATAAGAACAATCCATTATTTTTAAGCACTCTGTGGATCTCTAGGAATAGCTGATTAAGATCAGAACACCACTGCATCATTAGACTTGAAATAACAATATCAACACTATTGTCTGCCAAGGGTAGGTGATTAGCATCGGCACATATTTTATCTTTTGAATTATTATTCTTTAACGAGTTTTGTGCGAAATCCAGAGCAATAATTTTTGAGCTTGGAAAGCGTTTAGATAGTTGCTGTGATAACAGTCCTGTGCCCGCTCCTAAATCAAGAATAATATCTGAATTACTAGAGACGACATTAAGTTTTTCATCTAGGCGTTTGGCAATTTCCTTTTGCATAAATGCATGTTCATCATATGCATTTGATGCTTTGTTAAATGCTGATCTTACTGAAGACATTTTTCTACCTTGCTACCAATATTATTCATTAACTCAAAATAATGATCTACGTTTTGCTTAATGCCAAAACCTATAATATCAATTCTTGCAGTATTGATATTTAATCCTTCAGATAAGATATTAATTTGTTTATCAGATACTTCTTTTGTGGCTATTAAGCATTTAGTTTTGCTATTCTTAATAGTGTTTTTAGCATTCAATACTTTATATATACTTAATCTTTCCTCGTGAAACTTAGTAACTGTAGTTGACAGTTTAAGTTTGTTAGAATTTATGAAATATTCAAAAGCATTGGAAAAACTGGCAACAGGTTTGCCTGCATAAGCAGATAGTTTTTGCTGTATATTTTTTTGTAGTGTATCTAGTTTTTTATTTAACTTGTTTAGGTTCGATAAATATCTACTCTTATTTTCTGAATCAATTGTTATTAATTTATCAGTTAGTTTTTTAGCAAATTCTTGCATATTGTTGATATCTAGCCATATATGGTAATTTTGACTAGAGTTTAGGTGTTTGCTATGTTCGTCATATCTTACTATGTATATTTTTTTATGCTGAGGTATGCTACTTAATGCCTTATTTAACCCTATCTCCATATTTGGGTGAATGGCAACAACAAGATCGGCATTTTCTATTGATGATAGTTGTGATGGTTTTAGATGGAAATGATGTGCAGATTCTTGAGTTTTGAGTAGTAGTTTTGGCTCTGTAATATCTTGAGTGATGCTAGATACAATTGAGTGAATTGGTTTAATGCTTACAACAACATTAGGAGCGGCAAAAACACTGCCACTTATAAGCCATACTAATAAAATAAAACGTAGATACATGGCCGGTATTATACTTATTTAGAGCATATAAATATTGTACGCTTGGGTGCTGGTAAACCCTCTACAGTGAAATTTTCATTATTTGGATCAAGGAAGTTTTTTAGTGACTGAGTGTTGTTACCAATCCAGTGTGTAGCGCGCTGCTCTTCTGTGGTAGTCTTAGTAACATCAACTAGCTTTATGTTTTTAAACCCAGCATCTAATAGCCAGTTATGCAGTGTATCAGTAGATGGAAGACACCAAACATTACGCATTCGCGCGTAGCGATCTTTTGGAATTATTTGCTTCCCATGCTCTTTATCAATAATTAAAGTCTCTAAAATAAGCTCGCCACCATCTGTCATCAAACCTTTTAGTTGTTGTAGATGTAGCATATGATCTTTTTGATGGTACAAAACCCCCATAGAAAATACTGTGTCAAATAATGCTTGATTTGGCATTTGCTCAAGTTTGAGTGGTAGTACAAATGCATTTGGTGGGTTGTTAATAAGAGAGCGAATCGCCTTAAACTGATAATTAAATAACAAAAAAGGCTCGACCCCAAGTGCAATATCAGCTCCAGCTAGAGCCATTAGGTAAGTAAAGTACCCATTGCCGGACCCTACATCTAGTACAGTTTTGCCTTTGAGAGGTTTGATATGTTGGAGTAATCTATCCCACTTCATGTCTCCGCGCCATTCGCTTTCTAATTTAAGATCACCAATTTGATATGGGCCTTTGCGCCAAGGCATTAGTTGTTTTAGAGACTGCTCTAATGCTTTGTTATCAATATTTTCAGAACCAATATTCAAATATGGAGATTCAAAATCAACATCGCCTTTATTTTGTGTTTTTATTTCGTCGATGGCTTTTTCCCATTTGGGTATATTGCCATTATTTACATTAAATGCTTGAGTTGACGTATCAATAATTTGGCTACAAATTGTTGATAACTGTGTTGGTGTGCAGCATTTTTGAAAATCATTAAGCATAGGGTAAATATAAATTTTATGAAAAATAAGTAGTATAAAATATAGAATCAAAGGGGAATTAAGTCAACTTTATTAAATTATTTTGGAGATAAATATAATGATGAAAAAAACAATTAGTTTTGTTGCAGCTTTAGCACTAACTACGGGCGTTATGGCCGGTGGTGATGATCGTGATAGTGGGCCAGTTGAGCCTATTTTCGATAAAGTGGTTGTTAATGAGCAAAATCCAGAAACTATGAAACTTACAGATACATCAAAACCAGCAGAAGCGGAGCCTGTTGTTAAAGAAGTGATTGGAACTACTCCGGCTGGAGTTCCAGTAACTAAGGCTGCACATATTGCTTGTAAGGACAAGCTCGGATTGTCTGATGATAATATTGCTCGCTTTATGGAGGCGTTAGCTGGTGGGTTTGTTTACAATACTGGACCGATTGATGCATTCGGCACACTATTCTCACCTGAGAGATGGGCGGATTACTACACTTGTGTTGAAGAGTTTAAATAAGAAAAGTATTTAGATAAATAAAAAAGCCCGCTATTGCGGGCTTTTTTATTGGGTGTTTAATTTTTTAATTAAATCTCAAGTAATGAGTTCTCTTTTTCACTTAGTTTTTCATCAATTGATTTAACATGTGAGTCAGTAATTTTTTGAATATTGTCTTCAGCATGCCTTGCCTCATCTTCAGATATTTCTTTATCTTTTAATAGTTCTTTAAAATCGGAGTTAGCATCGCGACGAATGTTACGAACGGCAACCTTTGCTTGCTCAGCTTCTTCCTTAACTACTTTAACCAAATCACGTCTACGTTCTTCTGTAAGTGGTGGCAATGGAATGCGAATAACTTGCCCCATAGTTTGTGGGTTAAGGCCAAGGTCTGATGTCATAATCGCTTTTTCAACAACTGCCGCAACGTCTTTTTCCCAGACTGAAACCTTAAGGGTGCGAGAATCTTCTGCGGTTATATTTCCGACTTGAGATAGTGGCACCATTGAGCCGTAGTATTCCACTTGAATTTGCTCAAGCAGAGACGGGTGTGCACGACCAGCTCTAATTTTGCTGAAATTATTTTCCAGTGATGCAACACTTTTATTCATTCTGTCTTCAGCATCTTGTTGTATTTCTTTTAACATATTTAGTTCCTTACGATGGTGCCTAGAGAGTCACCTTTTAAGATATTAGATAGTGTATTGGCGTCTTCTAGCATACTAAAAACACAAATTTCAATATTGTGTTCTCTACACATAGCAAATGCAGAAGTGTCCATAATTTTTAAATTTTTCTCAATAGCCTTGTCAAAGCTAAGTGTTTCGTAGCGAACAGCATCTGGATTTTGCATTGGATCAGAGTCATAAACGCCATCAACTTTAGTTGCTTTAAATACTACATCAGCATCAATCTCGATAGCACGAAGTGTGGCCCCAGTATCAGTGGTAAAACATGGCGAGCCTGTGCCTGCTGAAAAAATAACTACTTTTCCTTCGCTTAATGCTTGTTTAGCCTTGTTATGGTCAACTGGATCACATACTCCACCACCAATTGGGAATCCAGACATAACCAATGCTTCAACATTGTTTTTTCTACAAGAATCAGAAATGGCCAGTGCATTCATAACTGTAGCCAACATGCCCATATGATCACCAGTAACTCTATTCATGCCAGCTTCAGCTAAAGCAGCACCTCTAAATATATTGCCACCACCAACAACGATCCCTACCTCAACATCTTGATCTAGTGCTGATTTGATAATGTCAACCACCTTGTCTAGCGTTGCAGGATCAACCGTGTTGTTAGTGCTTGCTAATGCTTCACCGCTAAGCTTTAATAAGATGCGTTTGTATTTGCTCATTAATAGTTACATAAAATATGTGATTGAGAGTGATTTTACCTGTCTTGATAGTTATAATAAACCCTTTGTCCGACATATTTTTACCTAATAACAATGGATCAAATTAGCATTCGTGGCGCCAGAGTTCATAATCTTAAGAATATCAATATTGATATACCTAGGAATAAATTAGTAGTAATTACCGGGTTATCTGGATCAGGTAAATCATCATTAGCCTTTGATACAATTTATGCAGAAGGGCAGCGTCGCTATGTGGAGTCTTTGTCTGCATATGCACGTCAATTCTTATCACTTATGGAAAAGCCAGATGTTGATCATATTGAAGGTTTATCTCCTGCAATATCTATTGAGCAAAAAGCTACATCGCACAATCCACGTTCAACTGTTGGCACCATTACTGAGATTTATGATTATTTAAGACTTTTATTTGCGCGTGCTGGCATGCCAAAATGTCCGGAGCATCAAATTGATCTGGAATCGCAAACTATATCGCAAATGGTTGACTCCATACTTGATTTGCCAGAAGATGAAAAAATAATGTTACTTGCGCCTATTGTGCAAAATCGAAAGGGCAGTCATAAAAAGCTTTTAGAGGAGCTTACGCATCAGGGTTTTTTACGTGCTCGAGTTGATGGTGAAATTATATATATAGACGAGATGGATGAGTTAGAAGGTAAAACTCGTCATACTATAGAGATTGTAGTTGATCGCCTAAAAGTAAGAAGTGATATTGCTTCGCGTCTATCAGAATCATTAGAAACAGCTCTTAATCTTAGTGCTGGAATAGTGCGAGTTGCTGCTATGGATGATAAAAATCCATGGGATGAGCTGGTCTTTTCTGCCAAATTTTCTTGTGTTGAGTGTGGCTACTCTTTAACTGAACTTGAGCCTAGATTGTTCTCATTTAATAATCCTGTTGGAGCTTGTTCGACATGTGATGGGCTAGGTGTTAAAGATATGTTTGATGAGGATAAAGTTGTTGCTAATCCAGAAATGAGTTTGGCAGACGGCGCTATTTATGGCTGGGGAAGGTCAAACGCTTATTTTTATCAAATGTTGATGCTAGTCGGCAATTATTATGGATTTAGCATTGAAACCCCTTATGAGAGTTTAAGCGATGAGCATAAAAAAATAGTACTGTATGGTAGTGGCGACGATGAAATTGATTTTTCTAAGATAAAAGGGCGCAAGGGTTGGTCAAACAAATCCAAGCCATTTGAAGGTGTAATTCCAAGAATGATGCGTCGTTATGAAGAAAGTGAAATTCGTTCTGTGCGTGAAGATTTATCTCGTTACGTGGTTAGTAAAGACTGTGTAAGTTGTGATGGCGATAGATTAAATGAATCTGCAAGAAATGTATTTATTGGCGGGCAAAATTTATCCAATATTACTAAGTTATCAATAGCAAACATTTATGACTTCTTTAAAGATCTTAAGCTTGAAGGTGCCAAAGGCAAGATTGCTAATAAAATTTTAAAAGAAATTATTCAGCGTTTAGAGTTTTTGATCAATGTTGGTCTGGAGTATTTAAGCTTAGATAGAAGGGCCAATAGCTTGTCTGGCGGTGAGGCTCAGCGTATTCGCCTGGCTAGTCAAATTGGTGCAGGACTTATGGGTGTGCTGTACGTGCTTGATGAGCCATCAATTGGACTACATCAAAGAGATAATCAAAAACTACTTAATACACTAACTTATTTGCGTGATATCGGCAATACGGTAATTGTGGTGGAGCATGATGAAGACGCAATAAAACAAGCAGACTATGTAATTGATATTGGTCCTGGCGCTGGTTTGCATGGCGGTGAGATTGTGGCATCGGGGACGCCTGATGAAGTTGAAAATAATACAAACTCTCTAACTGGAGATTATATTAGTGGACGTCAAAGCATTGAAGTGCCATCACAGCGCAAAACCTCAGATAAATGGTTAAACATAAAAGGCGCAAGTGGTAATAATTTGAACAGTGTGGATTTATCCATACCTGTTGGAGTTTTAACTTGTGTTACTGGTGTGTCTGGATCTGGTAAGTCAACATTAATTAACGACACTTTGTATGCGCTTGCAGCCAAAGAGCTTAATCGCGCACAAACTACTCCAGCTGCGCATGAGTCTGTAGAAGGGTTGCGTCATTTTGACAAAATTGTAAATATAGATCAAAGCCCAATTGGACGCACACCACGTTCTAACCCTGCTACTTATACTGGAGTGTTTTCATTAATTCGTGATTTATTTTCACAAACACTAGAGGCTCGATCACGTGGGTACAAGGCAGGGCGCTTTAGTTTTAATGTTAAAGGCGGTCGTTGTGAGGCATGTAAGGGCGATGGATTAATAAAGGTAGAGATGCATTTCTTGCCAGATATATATGTTCCGTGTGACGTTTGTGAAGGTCATCGTTACAACCGCGAAACTTTGGAGATTTTTTATAAGGGTAAAACTATATCTCAAATATTAAATATGACAGTTGAGCAGGCGGTTGAATTTTTTGAGCCTATTCCAAAAATTAAGCAAAAATTGCAAACTCTTATGGACGTTGGCCTTTCTTATATAACTCTTGGACAGAATGCTACAACTTTATCTGGTGGTGAGGCCCAGCGTATTAAACTAGCTAAAGAATTGTCAAAGCTTGATACTGGGCAAACACTTTATATTCTTGATGAGCCAACTACAGGGTTACATTTTCATGATATTAAGCAGTTGTTATCAGTGATTAATAGATTGCGTGAGCGTGAAAACACTATTGTAATCATTGAGCACAATCTAGATGTAATTAAAACAGCAGATTGGATTGTTGATCTTGGACCCGAGGGTGGAGACAAAGGTGGGATGATTATTGCAACCGGAACTCCTGAGAATGTAGCTAAAGCGGAAGGGTCTTATACTGGACAGTATCTAAAGAGTTACTTGTAGTTTTTCAATCTCTGATATTTTAAAATTGTTTATCTCATAGACATAATCTCTGCCACTCTTGGTTCGTTTAATTAGGATTGGCAAGTATCTATATTCAGATAAGAAGTAAGCCTGTATATCGTTATCATTGCTATTAATAAGCTCAACTTTAATAGTATTAAATTCTTTGTTGTTGATTTTAATTACTTGATTTTCAGTTTTTTTGAATTTTTGCTGCTCAATAGATTTTCCGTCAGCTATTTGATAGTTAAATTCAGATTCATCTGAACTATTTGCCAGATCAAAAGATATTGCTAAAAATATACTTAAAGGATCTACAATATTAGACTTTTCAGTATTCCATTTAACAACTTTAGGTTGTGATTTTGTTAATATCGAAGACACAATGCCATTCGATGAATTGATGTCAACCGCATAATTATCGGTAACCTTCTTATCCTCTTGCTCCATAATTTGATAATTAATACTATCAACGCCTTTTTCTTTTATTGTAAAGGTAGAGCTTGCAGAAATAGAGTAGTCCTTTACTAGTGCAGCCAGTCCAGAGGTTTTGGCATTTGCAGTATAGAAATACTTGTCTTCTAGTTTGTGTAGTGTTCTTACCTCTTCTGCTATCTTGATTCCATTAATAGATAGCTGATAGTTAGCAGTGTGTGGCTCAAAAGCATACAGTGCTTTGTTGAGCAGTATTGATAGTATTGCTAATATTAGTGATTTCATAATATCTCCCCATTCAAAACAGCATTGTTGTTTTCTAAATGTAGTCTGCCTTTGGTGAACCAGCTGATAACCTCTGGAAACAACTTGTGCTCTTCGGTTAATACTCGTTTAGCTAAAGATTCTGCTGTGTCATCATCTAGTACTTCAATGCTGCGTTGTGCAATAATTGGCCCGCCGTCGAGCTCATCAGTAACAAAATGAATGCTTACGCCGTGTATTTTTTCACCGGCATCTATAGCTCTTTGATGGGTGTGAAGGCCTTGAAATTTTGGCAATAAAGAAGGGTGAATATTAAGCATTTTGCCCAAATACTTGTTGGTAAATTCTTTAGTTAGAATTCGCATAAATCCAGCCAAGATGATAATATCCGGATGGTATTCATCAATTATGGCGCCAAGGGTTTTATCAAATTCATCTCTTGAGTTGAATTGTTTGTGATCTACTGAGTGTGTGGGAATGTTAGCTTTTTTAGCGCGCTCAAGACCGTACGCTTGTGGGTTGTTACTAATAACGGACTTAATTTCTAAATCAATTGCATTGGCGTTATCAATAATTGATTGTAGATTTGAGCCGCCACCAGAAATTAAGACAACTCCATTCATACCTAGATAATAACTTGATTGCCTTCGTTATTGGTAATCTCACCAATTAACCAAGCATCTTCGCCCAGTTCATTAAGATGATTAATAGCATCAGAGCTTTGATTTTTTGGTACCACAACAATCATGCCAACACCACAGTTAAATACTCGATACATTTCCATAATGTCAATATTGCCATTATCTTGTAAGAACTTAAAGATCTCAGGCAGTTGCCATGAGTTTGAATCAAGTTTGGATGCTAAATTGTCAGGCAAAACTCTTGGAATGTTTTCTAATAAACCACCGCCAGTTATGTGTGAGATGGCATGTACTGGGAACTTTTCAATTAGAGATAGCACAGACTTAACATAAATTTTAGTTGGCTCTATTAGAGCTTTTAGTTGCTCATCAGTTGGACTTGATTGTTCTAACACTTTACGAATTAGAGAATAGCCATTTGAATGTGGGCCGGAAGATCCAAGAGCAATAATATGATCACCGTTTGACACTTTAGTGCCATCTATTACTTTATCTTTATCAGCGATACCAACACAAAAGCCAGCAAGATCATATTCTTCACCTTGATACATACCAGGCATTTCCGCAGTTTCCCCACCAATAAGGGCGCAGCCAGATTGTTTGCAGCCTTCACCGATACCTCTAATGACTGAAGTTGCCAGCTCTGTGTTTAGTTTTCCAGTTGCATAGTAATCAAGGAAAAACAACGGCTCAGCGCCTTGTACGATTAAATCATTTACACACATTGCCACCAGATCAATACCAATGGTATCGTGCTTATTAAGCATCTCTGCAACTTTAAGTTTAGTGCCAACTCCATCTGTGCCAGAGATTAATACCGGGTTTTTGTATTTATCGATTGGCAACTCAAACATCGCACCGAAGCCACCAAGTCCTGCTAATACGCCAGGTCTAGTTGTGGATTTTGCAATAGGTTTTATTTGCTCAATTAGGTCGTTGCCTTTGGTAATATCAACGCCAGAGTCTTGGTAAGTCAATGATGACATCTTGATTTTTTCCGTATAATTAATTTTTTAAAGTTCTTTTTAGCGAATAAAAAATGGTTTTTTCTTCATTGCCAAATGCACTTTCAATTTTACGCATTATTTTAACAGTACCAGTTGTAATGACTCTGTTAAATCATCAATATTTTCTGGCAATGGTGTTATTTTTTATAGCTGGCATCACCGATGCACTAGATGGTTGGATTGCTAAGCGTTATTCATTACAAACCAGACTTGGATCTATCCTTGACCCGGCTGCAGATAAGTTACTGCTTGTTAGTAGTTTTGTTGCATTGTATTTAATTGAGTTATTGCCGTTATGGTTATTGACACTTATTTTTTTACGTGACTTCATGATTGTATCTGGCACGGTTGGTTGCTTCTTGGGATCTGGAGATTCAAAGAGTGATTTATTGTCACCATCAAAATTGTCAAAATTCAATACCGTACTGCAGATTTTATTGGTGTTATTTTTGGTGATTATACAAATCTATCCAGTGCCATCTCAATGGGTGACTATATTTTTTATAGTGGTAGGAACATCAACAGTACTTAGTGGTGCTGATTATGTATGGATATGGGCTGAGCAGGTTATATCACAAGAAAAACACAAATGAATCAGCTAGGTTTGCCCTTTTCGCTTAATTCAAGAATGCTTTTGCGTAATTTTATTGGTGAAAAAAATAAGCAAATATTGAACTTTATTAATAATTTATTTTCACAGCAAGATTCATGTGTTGTTTATATACAAGGGGATGAATCTACTGGAAAAACACACTTATTGCAAGGTATTGCATTTGAGTCTTTGTCTAGAGATTTAAATGTTGTATATATTGATGCCAAACAAGAACTTCCAGATGGGGTGATATCAGGTTTTGATGCACTTGATTGGGTGTGTATTGATAATATTACTTGCCTAAGTGACACTCAACAGCAAGAGCTGTTTGATCTTTACAATAGAATAAAGCAAACTTCTACAAAATTAGTTGTTAGTGGTGTTTGTTTGCCAGGTGATTTAGATATGCTGAAAGATCTAAAAACTAGATTATCTTTAGCTTTTGTATTCTCTCTTGAGGCTCTTGATGACAACAGCAAGGTTGTTATTCTTGAAGGTAAAATGCTTGATAAGAACATAAAAATAGATAGCAAGATTTATGCTTATTTGTTTAAGCATTATTCACGAAATTTAACCGATATATTAAGTGCTGTTAATAAGCTAGACGAGTCTTCATTACAACAAAAGCAGAATATTACTATTCCTTTAATTAAACAAGTTTTGTCTATAGACTAAAACTTTCTTCTAAATTTGAATGCAGATATTTTAGGCATTAATTCAGAAAAAGGTATATTTTCAAAATTACTATATTTTTTATAAACTAGTTGAATTAAGGTAGAAATATCATCAATACTATCTACATCTTTGTTGGTTATGACTTCTTGCAGGGCTAGCAATCCACCCATTTTTATTTTTGATTGCTGAGCGACTGATAATTTGTTTTGATTGTGAGCATTTAATACAAAATTACTATTGTTGCGTAGTTGTTGATATAGCAATTGACAATCACTAGAATATTCAATATCAAGGCAAGAGCCAAATTCCTTTTCTGCAACACAATCTTTAGTGCTGAATTTACAACCACATCTTCCGTTTAATATAATATGAGAAAAAGGGCAGGTGTAATGTTTATTGCTCATAACAACAAGTATTATGTTGGTTTATATAATAATCAAACATTATAATATATGCTTTTATTTTATAACTAAGTGTTGATATATGAATTACCTACCTATTTTTATTGATATTAAGCAAAAACCATGCTTAGTTGTTGGCGGTGGAGATATTGCTTATCGTAAAATTAATTTGTTGCTTAAGGCAAACGCACAAGTAAATTGCATCGCTAAAGAGGCCTGTGGCAATATTATTGCACTAGCAGATGACAATAAAATTACATTAACTCAGCGTAATTTTGAGTCATCAGATGTAGACGCTCAAAGATTAATTATTTCAGCAACAGATAATAAGCAATTAAATGCAGAGGTGTCTGATTTAGCAAATTTTGCCAACATTCCAGTTAATGTAGTAGATTCACCAGATTTATGTTCTTTTATTGTGCCATCAATTGTAGATAGATCGCCAATTGTTATAGCAATATCTTCAGCAGGAAAGGCGCCAGTCTTAGCGCGCTTAATTCGTGCTAAATTGGAAAGTACCATTCCACATGCTTATGGAAAATTAGCAGAACTAGCAGGCAGTTTTAGAGATAAAGTCAAGTCAAAATTTGATAATATTGAAGATCGACGTTATTTTTGGGAGAGAGTTTTTTCTGGTGTTATTGCAGAGAAGGTTTTTTCTGGCAAAGTAGATGAGGCTAAAGTTGACATACAGGCTCAGCTTGATAATACAAATAGTAGTGAAGTGGGAGAGGTGTATTTAGTTGGTGGCGGTCCTGGTGACCCTGATTTGTTGACTTTTAAAGCCCTTCGATTAATGCAGCAAGCAGATGTTGTATTGTATGACCGTTTGGTTTCTAAGGATGTTGTAGAGCTAGTTAGACGTGATGCAGAGCTTGTTTATGTAGGTAAAAAATGTGACAGGCATGCGGTTCCACAAGGTGATATTAATCAGCTTTTGGTTGATTTTGCTAAACAAGGCAGAAGAGTATGTCGTCTGAAGGGCGGAGATCCTTTTATCTTTGGTCGTGGTGGTGAAGAGATTGAGACGCTAGCAGAAAATAATATACCATTTCAGGTTGTGCCTGGAATTACAGCAGCCTCTGGATGTTCGGCTTATTCTGGAATCCCACTTACACATAGAGATTATTCTCAGTCTTGTCGTTTTGTAACTGGACACTTGAAAGACGGAACAATGAACTTACCTTGGGATGAGCTTGCTGTTGAGCATCAAACCGTTGTGTTTTATATGGCATTGTTGGGAGCTCAGCACCTGTCAGAACAAATGATTGCGCACGGAATGCGTGATAATATGCCAGTTGCTTTAGTGGAAAAAGGTACGACGCCTGAGCATAAGGTTTGGACCACAACACTTGCTGAGTTGCCAAATGTAGTTGCTACAGAAACAATTAAGGCGCCAACATTAATTATTGTTGGTGAAGTTGTCAAACTTAGAGAAAAGCTGAATTGGTTTGACGTTTAGATTATTTTATTAAAAAAATATATATTATGAAATTTGTTTATATTGTTTTATTTTTACAGTCTTTGTCACTTTCTGCGTTTGCATTTGATGTAGAAATAGGTGAGGAAATAAATGAAACCTGCGCTGGGTGTCATGGAGAGTTTGGAGAAGGCGGTAAAGATGGAGAATACCCAAGAATAGCTGGTCTTCCGCTTGGTTACTTAAAAACTCAATTGGAATTATTTAAAAGCAGAGAGCGCTTAAATATACCTATGGCTCCTTACACAAAAGAAAGGGAAATGCCTCATGAGGATCTTGTTGATGTTTCAGGCTACTTGTCTAGTGTGGCTTTGTTATCGAAAATACCGCCTATAGACGAGAGTAAGAAATTTAATGCATATGAACGTCTAAAATTATCTCAGTCGGTTTTAAATATTCCAAAATTTGACGGAGATTTTAATAAGGGTAAGCAGATATATTACGCTGATTGTAAATCGTGCCATGGTAAAGACGGCCTTGGAAAGAATAAAAAAGGCATACCTCTTCTTGCAGGGCAGTATACAAAATATTTAAAAAAACAAATTTATAGTTACAAAAGTGGACAAAGAGTTCACGATGAGGAAGAGAAGACAGACAGTATATTTATTGAATATACGGATAGCGACATCCACAACTTGCTTGCATTTTTAAGCATATTGGATGATTAAAATAGAAAAGACCAAATGGTCTTTTCTGAGTATACATCTGTTAGTTTTTCAATCCTGCAGCTTTAAATATTTTTACTGCTGGACAAAATCCAGTAAATGCTGATTGTAGTAGATTAAAACCAACAAAAAATGTTAGCCATAACCAATTAGGCTCAGCAAACAAATTATCAGCTCCAAGTAATAGCGAAACTATAATAAAAATCCCAGCCATAGCCGACACTGCATTGTTAATTGTCATTTTGTCCTTCTTGTGTTTGAAAGGCTACACTTTAACATTTATTAGGTATAATTTCAAATTCATTTGCGGGAGTGGTGGAATTGGTAGACACGCTGGATTTAGGTTCCAGTGTCGTAAGACGTGAGAGTTCGAGTCTCTCCTTCCGCACCATATTAACCCTTTAATAGTAATACTTTTAAAGGATTCAGACTAAAAAGTTGATAACATATTGCCAGCATCGCTTGCAATTGGATTACCCATTCTTTCGCTAATAATAAGTAGGCGATTTCTAACTCTCTTTCCATCCTTCAGGGTGCCGCCATGTAATTGATACCAAACATCAATAAGCTTTGATAATTTTCTAATGTCTTTTACTTCAGGAGTCTAATCTTTGCCTTATTCCATTTGGCCAATAGCATGCCTTTCGTATCTGGTTGCTTTCGTGCGACTCTTGACTCTGATCAATGGTTTAAATATAACTATATGTTAATATACTAGCATTAGAAATTTGAGAAGAGTGTGGGACGATCTTTAAATCAAATAATAAAGATGAAAACACTACTAAAAAATATCCGTTCAGCTTAATTACCCATATGGCACACTCTAGCGTACTAAGCAAACTTAAACACTTTTTAGCCTTTGGCGCTTTAACTTTATCGCTTAATGTTACCTCTACTGATGTTAATCAGTTTAACAAAGAGGCTTATCTTAATCTTAATCAAGAATACACTTACAACAATCAAGTGGTTGTAAAAGAAGAAGATGCATTCACCGCCTTCTTTACAGAAATCTTTTCTTCTATTCGTAGCGCTCTAGGCGGTACAGATTCTGACAACGCTGATCAGCTGGGTGATAAAATCATCAGCGATTTACACAATAAAGCAACTAGTAAGGTAACTAATAAAGCCGAAGGCTTTATTAACACCAAAGCCAACGAGCTGGCTAACAGCATCGGCAACGGCAAAACTGAAATCTCTGTTCATCAAATTGAGTCTAAAGATCCAACTTATAGTGTTAAAACTATTCAGCCTTTAACTGAACTTAATCAAGATTCAACCAGTCTAACCTTTATCCAAGCACAGCTAAACTCAGGCGAAAACCATGGCGAGCGCCGTGATACTATTAACTTAGGTATCGGACAGCGTTATTTGCTTGAAGATGGGCAATCTATTGCTGGTATTAATCTATTCACTGATTATGAAACTGAATCAAAACACAAGCGTACATCCCTAGGTCTGGAATATCAAAGAGCTAACTTTACGGCCAATATTAATAAATACTATCCACTAACAGATAAAAAAGTCATTGGCGATTACACCGAAGAAGCGCTAGCTGGACACGATATTAAGCTATCAGGTCAAGCACCTTACCTACCATGGGCAAAAATCAAAGGCACACATTATTATTGGGATGCCAAAGTTGGTGATAATATTAAAGGCACTGTCCTTGGTGTAGAGATAGATCTTAACCCTTCTACCACGCTTGAAATCGGCACAGAGAACTCCAATACAGCTGAGCGTGCAAGCTATGCAAGCCTAAGTGCACAACTGCCATTTAAAGACGGTGAAGCATTCACTAACTTTAAGGTTGCTGATCAGGCTTTTGCTAACTCAAACATTGTTACCCTAGCTGATCTTGATCTTGTTGAAAGATCTAACAAGATCCGTATTGAAAAACTCTTAAATGGTATTAGCGTCGTACTCGGTGAATACAACGCAACAACAACGGGTGCTGCTTGTACACTTTACAACGCCTCAGGCGTTGCCATTGCTATTGGCTCTGGTGATACAACATCAACTGGTAGCATCAATTTATCTAATGTCGTGCTTTCAGCAGGCTTGATTAGCATGGAGTGTGTTGGTGGTACTTACACCGATGAAGCTACAGGTGTAAGCACCAGCGCACCAACCATTCGTGCAGCAACCATCTACAGTGGTACAGGTGAGTTTACTCTAATAGCCTCTCCACTATCAGAAATTGCCTATCAGCTAGCTGATACTGGGGGTGGTGATAGGGCAACAATCGCCGCAGCAATTGGCACTAAAAATACGCAAACCGCAACAGCATTTGGCATAAGTGGTGTTGATTTTACTACCACCATCCCAACCGATCTTAATACCACTATAGCGGTAGATGATGACGCTGGTAAGTTTGGTACAGTATTAGCAAGTATTTCTCAAATGCAAGAAAACTCAGCTGCTGATACTGGGCAAACCCCATCAACAGCTGAATATGATGCATTAATTACCAGTTTAGTAGCTGATATAAGTCCTGATGGTGATATTGATGGAATTACAGATAAG
>PNQY01000134.1 GCA_002909145.1 Candidatus Thioglobus perditus | reverse complement strand
ATTATTTTTGCAGTTGAGACACTGCTATCAATAAACGCTTTGTTGTTAAAGCTCACGCGTTAGATATGCCGCTTGGTACGTGCCCTGTTGGTACGTATTTAGATGCTGATTCACAGTGAGAATGCTGGTCGTCAAAGAAAATATCAGCACCAAATTCTTTTAAAAATACACCCTTATCTAGACCGCCTAGGAAAAATGATTCGTCAATACGAATCCCCCATTCACGCATAGTATGGATAACACGTTTATGCGAAGGAGCTGATCGCGCCGTAACAAGTGCCGTTCTGATTGGATTGTTTTCCTCTGGGAAAGATGATTGTATTTTGTGTAATGATTTTAAAAAGCATTTAAATGGTCCGGCTTTTAATTCAACATTTGCTGATTTTTTTTCATTCTCTTCAAATGCTTCCATGCCTTTTTCTTGATAGATTTTTTCAGCCTCATCTGAGAATATAACTGCATCACCATCAAAGGCAATTCTAAGTTGAGTTTCATCTGAATTTTGCAATCCAGAGCCAACAATAGATGCTGCTGCAAAACCTGACTCTAAGGCTTTTTGTACATCTTGATAGTTGCTAGATAAAAATAAATCAGCTTCAAATGCACCAACCAAGCTATGTGTGCTTTCACCTCGAGTAAAGGCTGCACGAGAAATGTTAAGACCATAATGCTCAATTGAGTTAAATATTCGTAAACCAGTATCTGCACTATTGCGCGACAGGAGAATTACATCAATTGGATTT
>PNQY01000022.1 GCA_002909145.1 Candidatus Thioglobus perditus | reverse complement strand
CTTATATTAAAAGAATGTCCATTATCGTTTAAACACTTTAATAAATCATATGCAGAAATACTAGAATTTAATTTTGATAATTCTTCAACAATATCAAATCTTTGAGGCGTAATGCTTTTTCCACTTTTTTAAGTCGTAAGTGTACGAAATTTTTACGAAATTCACCCTAGGAGGAGACCCCAAAATCAACATTAGATATTGATATTTAAACTCACTCTCACATCAGAGAGAATTTTAGGATTTATTCTAGAACTTTAATTTGATGTTTACACTTAAACTGCCATATCATACCTAACTCCTATTAAGAACTCTATTGTTAAGTTTCTTTCTAAGCTCTATCTCTACTCTAGTCAGCACATCACTCCAATTATCAGGTTCACTTTGCCTAAATAGTCGTATCGTTGGATACAAGGGAGAGTCATCCCTATCAAGCATCCATCGAAAATCTGGAACTGACTCCAATAAAGCCCAAGTATCTTTTCCCATTGCACCCGAAAGATGGACTACAGATGTATCAACACTAATTATCAAGTCTAGATTTTCAATCAACGCAGCTGTATCGATATATTTTTCAAATTCATCACTCCAGTCAATAAGTTTTGTCTCAAATCCGTTCTTTTTAATTTGTTCGCACCCAAAGCCCTTTTGCAATGAGAAAAATTCAACGCCTTCTAGCCCAAATAAATTTGAAAAACATCTCAAGCTTATGGACCTTGTTTTGTCATTCAAATTATCTTTAGCACCCTGCCAAGCAACACCTACTCTTAGTTTGTTTTGGTCGCAAACATTTTTCATCTTCTCACTATATATATTCACCAAGTCTTTAGGAGCTTTTAGGTATGGAATTTCTACAGGTATCTTTTTTGCTTTGAGATTCAGAATATATGGCATACTTAACAATGGGAAATGTATGTCAAATATAGGAATTTTATCTCCTGGAAAAAGAACTTTGTCTATACATTCACCCCACCCACTATCTTCGCCATAATAAAAATCCGCTATAGATGACCTGCAGCCAAATATTACTTTTCCCTCCCCAAATTGTTTTTTGATATTTTTAAGGTAACGAGAAAATTGAAACGTATCACCGACACCTTGTTCTTCATAAATAAAAATAGTTCTTCCGTTTAATTGAGAACCGTCCCAAGAAGGCTGAGACATTCTGCTAGCTGGGAGTGATGATTTATAATCTGCACACTTCCTCCTATATTCATACTCCTGCCATCCATTATCAAAATCCCCCTTCAATAGCAAAAGAATAGACAAATTAAAATGCACCTCTGGAGAGTTCAATCCTGAATTAATCTTCTGCCTTAAATCACTTATCGCCTTGTCCAGGTTTGGTAAATTTTTATATTGAATACCACGTCTTCCCTCTGGCATATGAACATATTGCGATAAATTCAGTAAATTTTTTTTAACAATGTAGTTGTTTGGCTGAGCCTTCAGAATGGCGTTATAAATATGAACTGCATCACTATAACGACCTTGCTTTGTTGCTTTGCTTGCCTCAAGCAAAGCTTGATTCAAAGTTAATTTTCTTGACATACGATAATTATTATTCAATAAATTAAAAAAATCTTAACAAAAAGGTTAGTGGTTATTCGTGCAGG
Organism: Candidatus Thioglobus perditus; assembly: GCA_002909145.1. Taxonomy (GTDB): domain Bacteria; phylum Pseudomonadota; class Gammaproteobacteria; order PS1; family Pseudothioglobaceae; genus PNQY01. The sequence goes on along the minus strand of PNQY01000022.1, from coordinate 249 downwards.
AGCTCCAATGAAACCTGGATTCTTCTCGCAAAAATCGGCATCGCCAAAACCTAAAATGCGAAAGAATTAATAGGCACTATTAACAAAAAAATAAAGCGAAATTTCATCAGATACGCATTTCATTGTGAATCATATTATCAGTTTACTAGATTGGCTCCCCTCTGGGGGTATGAAGTTAAAATATAAATAAGAGTGAGGGTGGTTAGATTTATATTTGTGAGTACTTTTGTGAGTATGATATTTGTTAAT
>PNQY01000002.1 GCA_002909145.1 Candidatus Thioglobus perditus | reverse complement strand
AAATCCAATCGTACAGATGACGATTGTTCTGGAACTCAAGCGTACATAAAGAGTGAGTGATCCCTTCAATGGCATCACTAATACAATGGGCAAAATCATACATTGGATAAATACGCCACTCATTACCTGTTTGATGGTGTTTATCAAATCGAATACGATATAGTGCAGGATCGCGCATACACATAAATGAGCTAGCCATATCTATCTTGGCACGTAGAACGCATTCACCTTCGGAGAATTTACCTTCCTTCATCTTGGATAGTAGCTCTAGATTTTCTTCAATAGAAGTATCACGATATGGGCTAGCTTTGCCCGCTTCTTTTAATGTGCCGCGATATTCACGTGTTTGATCAGCATCCAGGAAGCACACATAAGCCAAACCTTTATTAATCAGTTCAATTGCGTATTCATAAAATTTTGGGAAATAATTAGAACTATATTGAATTTCACCATCCCACTCAAATCCTAACCACCTAACGTCCGCCTTAATAGAGTCTACAAATTCCACATCCTCTTTGGCAGGGTTAGTGTCATCAAAGCGTAAGTTACACTTGCCGTTATAATCCTTAGCAAGGCCAAAATTCAAGCAAATTGATTTTGCATGGCCAATATGCAAATAGCCATTTGGCTCGGGTGGAAAGCGTGTTTGAATAGACGAATGCAGGCCAGAGTCTAAATCATCATTAATTTGATGACGAATAAAGTTAATGGGTTTGTCGATTGGCGTGTTGTCGCTCATAGCTTAGGCTGAATAAATAATGCGCAAATTATATCATTAAACGTTCATACTAATACATTGCGCAACACGTAGTAAAATCGTTAGATATGAAAATTGCAATTGTAAAACTCTCAGCGCTTGGTGATATTATTCACGCCATGGTTGCGTTGCAATTTATTAAGAAAAAATATCCAGATTGCCAGATTGATTGGGTTGTGGAGGAAGGGTTTAA
>PNQY01000133.1 GCA_002909145.1 Candidatus Thioglobus perditus | reverse complement strand
TTTTGAGCTTTGTAGCTCACATCTATTAACAATTTTTTGGTAAGTTTAATCTGCCAAGGTTTAGTCATATTTAGATAAGCAATAGATGTCTTTGCCATAATATTGCTACGACGTTTATTTTGTTTGATCAAAACACTTTTCATTTTGATAGAAACATCACCAAAGTCAATATTGACTGGGCAAGGTGTTGAACATCTATGGCAAATGGTGCAATGGTCAGCAACATCATTAAACTCATTAAAATGATTAAGTGAGACACCTCTACGAGTCTGCTCTTCGTATAAAAATGCTTCAGATATGAGATTGGTACCAATGATTTTATCGCGCGGAGAATATAAAAGATTGGCCTCTGGCACATGAGTGGTACATACACTTTTGCATTTACCACAACGTAAGCATGATTTAACCATGTCATTAATTTCACCAATCTCGCTACTTTCTAAAATTAGAGCCTCTTGCTCAACTAGTCTAAGTGATGGTGTAAATGCATTTTCAAGACCACTTCCAGGCATAAGCTTACCTTTGTTGAAGTTATTGTCTGGGTCTATAAGTTTTTTATATTTGACAAATTCATTCTTAAGCTCATCAGATAAATATTGATATTTAGTAATGCCTATACCGTGCTCACCAGATATAACTCCACCAAGTTTTTGCGCCAAAACCATAATATCATCAACTACCGATTCTGCTTGTTTGAGCATTTGGGTGTTGTGAGAATGCACTGGAATATTGGTATGTACATTGCCATCTCCAGCATGCATATGTGTAGCAACAAAAAGACGCACTTCACGACATTCTTTATGGATATCTTTAACTTTTGCGCGAATGTCAATAAAGATATCACCCATAAGCAGGTTATTTAGCGGGTTGGCAAAAGCATCAACGTATGAGATGATATTTTCACCAATTTGAATAGCTTTAAATACACTCTCATCATCGAGATTATTGAGCAAATCTTGCCACTTGTTACTAATATCATTTAGTAATTCTAGGGCATTATCAATCTTGTCTTTAATTAGTCTGGTTTCTGGGCTAAGATTGATAAAATATTCTTTAACTGCGCTTAGTGTGTCAATCTTATTGCTAATAGATAGTTTGATATTTATATGCTCAATGCCGTCATTATAATCAGCAAGCTTATCTAGCGGTATTACCACATCTTCATTAATTTTAAAAGCATTAGTGTGTGCGGCAATTGCAGCTGTATTGGCGCGATCTTGCCAAAATGTGAGTCTTTTATTAAATGACTTGGCTACAAAACATTCGCCCTCACGATTAGCGGTTATATTGGTTATTATTTCAATATGATCGTCAAGTGAAGATTGACTATTAGAGCTAATGTCTAATAGTAGCACCATTCTAGGTAGCTCAGCCCTGTTGGCTTTAGTTGTGTAGTGTACCGCCTTGATATAACGAGCATCAAGGTGTTCCATGCCTACTAAATCTATATCTGGGTTAGCATCAACGCTGTCTTTAATATCTACAATGGTTGATACTGCTAGCTTAAGATCATGGCCAAAAAACTCTAAACACAGAGTGTTAATATTTTCTTGTGGTTTATGTAAGATAAATTCAGCAGAGGTAATAAATCCATCGCAGCCTTCTTTTTGAATCCCAGGCAATCCATCCAAAAATTTATTGGTTACATCCTTACCCAGACCACTTTTGCGTATATTATCAGTATTAATATTAAGAGTTTTGGTTGTGTTTATGGTCTTGCCATCGCTTTGTAATTTATGGACTTTAAAAATAACTTCATCGAGTAGTTGGATCTTATCTTGATTATGATTTACACGCTCAACTTTTAACCAAGATCCGTCAGGCATTACCATTTTCCAAGATAATAAATTATCAATAGTTGTGCCCCATCTTAAGGCTTTTTTGCCACCAGCATTCATTGCTACGTTACCACCAATGGTGCATGCGTTTTGTGAGGTAGGGTCTACTGCAAAAACTAAGTTATTTTTATTTGCTTTTTCGCTTACACGTTTGGTAACAACTCCAGCACCGACATTAATACTGTGAATAGAGTTATTAGTATTAATATCATCAATAAAGTTTAGTTTTTCGGTGTTTATTACTGCTGTTTGTGTATTTAGTGGTATAGCTCCACCAGTGTATCCAGTGCCACCACCACGAGGAATAATTGTTAATCCAAGTGCAATACAAGCCTTAATAATTTTAGCCACTTCATATTCTGTATCTGGAGTAATAATCACGGCAGGATATTCCACTCTCCAGTCGGTTGCATCAGTAGAGTGAGATGAGCGCGATAGGGCGTCAAAGCGAATATTGTTATTATTGGTAACCTTAAGTAGGGCTTTTTTAATACGTTGCTTGTTATTTTTAAAATCACTCAGACAGTGTTTAAATTCATCAACAGCAATATCTGCACTATTCAATAGTTCCAATACTTTTTCATTGCCGTTTGCGCGTGATTTGATTAAATCAAGTCGAGAATACAGGGCTTCAGTTAAAGCTATCCATCGGCGTTTGTTTTTAATAAGATCTTCTTGTAGATATGGGTTTCTGTTAACCACCCACATATCTCCAAGAACCTCGAACAACATTCTAGCACTACGACCAGTGTTACGATTTTGGCGAAGCTGGTTAAGAAGATCCCAGGACTCAACACCAAGAAAACGACACACTATTTCCTTATCTGAGAAAGACGTGTAGTTATAAGGGATTTCACGGTATTGCTTCAAGTGCTGTTATAAATAAATAAATTGCATTTTATTTTACTATAATGGGTAACAATTATTATTTTATGTTTTACCTTTAAAAAGGGCGCCAAAAAGGAGAGGGATTAACATGTTGTGGATTAAAGCTTTTCATATAATTACCGTAATAACTTGGTTTGCAGCGCTGTTTTATTTGCCACGTCTTTTTGTTTACCACTCAATGAGTAGTGACAAGACCAGTATCGAGCGTTTTAAAATAATGGAGCGTAAGCTGTATAAAGGCATTATGATGCCAAGCTTTATATTGGCAAGTGTGTTTGGATTGTGGATGCTACAAGGTTATGCATGGCAGGCATATTCTATGCAGTACTGGTTGGATATTAAACTACTATTGGTTGCATTATTGATTGGCTATCATTTTTATTGTGGACACTTAGTGAGTGTGTTTAGAGATGATAAAAATACTCGTAGTGATACTTTTTATCGCTGGTTTAACGAATTTCCAGTTCTAATATTATTGGCGGTAGTTATCTTAGTAGTAGTAAAACCTTTTTGATTTGATGCTTTTAGGTAGTAGTCTGCCAAAGCTTCATAAATAGGTTTTTTAGATATTTGTTTTGATATATAGCTAGATACAAATGCTATTAATAAACTAGGCAATATAAGTTCTAGTGATCCACTCATCTCTAACACTAAAAATGCAGCAGCAAGTGGTGTGCGAATAACGGCAGACAAGTAGGAGACCATCCCGAACAAAACCATAACCTGCATATCTATTTGTTGATAAAAGTCACTAAGTTCAGATCCAATTGCTGCGCCTATTGATATTGAGGTCATAAACAACCCACCTGCAATTGTTGATGCAAATGAGGCAAGTGAGGATATAAATTTAGCAAAGATATATTCATAACCTAGTTTGTCCCCAGATAGCATCATTACTATTTCTCTTTCCCCAGAGCCGGATGCATGAATATTTATAGAGTTAATAGATCCAACTATTAAGCCGCAGACAATGGCAAAGATAACAACTTTACTATTTTTCGCAAACACAAATTTAGATATTAAATTAAGTGCAAGTTTGGCAAATAGAGCCCCAAGTATCCCAGTTATTATTACAAGTGGTATTAGCCTCCAAATGTTAGCTATGTCGAAATAAAGATTATCGAGATTAGCTAGGTATGGTGTTTTGCCATGATATATGCTGGCAATCATATATGATATAAAAATCACTATTGCAATTAGAACTAAAGCTTGTTTTTTTAAGTTTCTGCCAATCTCCTCAAAAGCAAATAGAAATCCAGCAATAGGCGCATTAAAAGCAACAATTAGTCCTACAGAGCCGCCCATAGCAATAATTGCATTAATAAGTAACTTCCTTTTAAGTTTTATTCTATGAGAAAAATTATAAAAAATAGAGCTGCCAATATGTACACTAGGGCCTCCAAAACTAACTGATGCGCCGCCTAACACAGAAAATGAAACAAGAAAAATTTTACCAATAGCAATCTTAAAAGATAAAAGTATTAGTCTGATCTTTTTGTTGCGAGAATCAGTTGCAGCAATAAGTTGTGGAACTCCGCTACCACCAAAAAAACTAAGGGAGTTTTTGTCAAAATACACAATTGCAGCAAATACAGCTGGCGTTAGAGCCAAACTTAAATAAGGTATGTCAGCATTCAAATATTTAAATAAATTTTGAGAAAAGTCAGCCAGCTCTAAGAAAAGAGCAATTGCAAAAATACTTACTATGCTAGATACAAATAAGTACAAATATGTTTTTGGATTGTTCGGTAGTTGATATGATAAGTGTCTTAGAATTTTTGCACGATTATTCATAATTATGCAATTATCATATTTCTTATTGTGAAAACAACCCTGTTGATAGGTAGCGATCTCCACGATCGCAAACAATTGTTACAATGGTAGCGTTGTTGACTTGTTTGGATAGCTCTATAGCGATAGCAACCGCACCTCCAGATGAAACTCCTGCAAAAATTCCCTCTTTAGTGGCAAGATCTCTGGTTGTTTGTTCTGCTGATTGTTGTGATACATCCATAATATTGTCTACCTTGGATGCGTCAAAAATTTTTGGCAGATATTCCTTGGTCCATCGACGAATGCCAGCAATTTGAGCCCCATCTTCCGGCTGTACCCCAACAATCTGAATGTCATTATTTTTGTCTTTTAAATTGGTCGATACTCCAGTAATTGTTCCAGTAGTGCCCATTGCTGAAACAAAGTGAGTAATTTCCCCTTTAGTATCTTGCCATATTTCTTCTGCGGTTGTATTTATGTGCGCATTGGAATTTTCTTGATTGGAGAATTGGTCAAGCTGTTTTCCTTTGCCATCTGCCTCCATTTTGTCTGCTAAATCTCTAGCTCCTTCCATGCCATCATCTTCAGTAACCAGAATGAGCTGAGCCCCATATGCAGCCATAGCATCACGCCTTTCTTGCGATAGATTGTCAGGCATAATCAAAAGCATCTTGTAGCCTTTGATAGCGGCAACCATTGCTAATGCAATACCAGTATTACCACTAGTTGCCTCGATTAGAGTGTCGCCTTTGGATATTTCACCATGCTTTTCAGCTTGGTTAATCATATTGTAAGCAGCACGATCTTTTACTGAGCCTGCAGGGTTGTTGCCTTCAAGCTTTAGCAGAATAGTATTTGTTGGATTTGGATTAAGCCTTTGTAATTTAATTAAAGGAGTGTTGCCAATTGTCTGGTCAATGGTTTTATATTCCATAAATCCTCTTTAATTAAAATTCAGCAAGTAAAAACTAGCTGAATAATTACATATTATTTAAAATTGCATCCCTAACTTCATCCATTACTGGATTTATGTTGATCATTTCATCACTGCATTGAGATATTGCAGTATCAGGGTCTTTTAGCCCATGACCTGTAAGTGTGCAAACTACTTTAGATCCTTCAGGGATTTTGCCGCTCTTGATATCACGCAGTGCTCCAGCGATAGAAGCTGCGCTTGCTGGTTCACAGAATATACCTTCTTTTTCGGTTAGTAGTTTTTGTGCTGCAAGGATTTCTTCATCAGTTAAAGAGTCAAACCATCCTCCTGATTCTTTTTGTACATTCCAAGCAAGGTCCCAGCTTTGTGGGTGTCCAATACGAATTGCAGTAGCAATAGTATCTGGATTATCAACCATAGATCCTTTGATAAATGGGGCTGCACCGGCAGCCTGATAACCAACCATCTTAGGAGCATTATTCACCTTTCCGTATTCTTTGTATTCTGTGTAACCCATCCAGTGAGCTGATATATTTCCAGCATTTCCCACCGGCAAGCAGTGATAGTCTGGAGCAAAACCTAGTTCTTCAATAATTTCAAATGCCGCAGTTTTTTGCCCCTGTAAACGATAAGGATTTATTGAGTTAACAATTGATACTGGAGCATGATCTGCCACTTCTTTAACTAAGCGCATACCATCATCAAAGTTGCCTTTAATTTGGATAATTACTGCTCCATGGATCATTGCTTGAGCAAGCTTACCAAGCGCAATCTTACCTTCAGGAATTAGTACAAACGCCTTAATTCCAGCACGAGCAGCATAGGCAGCAGCAGATGCTGAGGTATTGCCAGTTGAGGCACAAATAATAGCTTTAGATCCTGATTCTACAGCTTTGGTTACTGCCATAGTCATGCCACGATCTTTAAAAGATCCAGTTGGGTTAAGACCCTCATATTTAATGTATATATCAACAGCCTTACCTAGTTTACGTGGAATATTGTCAAGACGAATAAGTGGAGTATTGCCTTCACCCAAGCTTATTAATCGTGTACTTTCGCTAACAGGAAGTCTATCTTTGTAGTTTTCAATTAGGCCTGTATATCTCATATTTTTATGTCCATTGTTTAATCAAGTGTCTCTACATGAATGATTTTAACATCTTCCTGAATAAAATCATTTTTTTGAATCTCAGCAACCGCCTCGTTCATCTCACTAGTTTTTATCATATTGGTGATAATTGCAATATGTGCATTATTTTTACTATCTATTTGCTTTTGTACTACTGCTTCAACACTAATACTATGACTAGCAAAAATTGCAGTAATATCAGCTAAAACTCCTGGTTTGTCGGTAGCTAATAAGCGTAAATAGAAAATACTTTCAATATCATCAGTATCACAAGCAGGATAGTCCTCAAAATTCTGCCATCCTAAAATATCATGACTAACAGTATCTTTTATAATATCAATTAAATCAGCAATAACTGCGCTTGCCGTTGCTTCATCCCCAGCGCCAGCGCCATAGTAGAGTGTAGGTCCTACTGCATTACCTTTAACTAGTACTGCATTCATAACACCATCCACATTTGCCAGAAGTCGGGCTTTAGGAATAAGTGTAGGGTGTACACGCATTTGTACTTTATTATCTATTTTTTTAGCAATACCCAGGTGCTTAATCGAATAACCAAGCTCAGTTGCAAAGGCTACATCTTCACCACTGATTTGACTAATTCCTTCTGTAGATACATTGTCAAATTGTAGTTTGCATCCAAATGCAATAGATCCAAGTATGGCAAGCTTATGTGCTGCATCAATACCTTCAACATCAAAAGTAGGGTCAGCTTCAGCATATCCTAATGCTTGAGCTTCTTTTAATACATCGTCAAAATCTCTGCCTTTATCACGCATTTCAGTAAGGATAAAGTTTCCAGTGCCATTAATAATTCCAGCAACTAATTCAACTTGGTTGGCGCTAAGACCCTGTTCTAAAGATTTCAAAATTGGAATGCCACCAGCAACTGCAGCTTCAAATAATAGATACACATTGTTGTCTTTTGCAAGCTCTAGTAATTCATTACCATGTATAGCAATTAAGGCTTTATTGGCAGTAATAACATGCTTACCATTTTTAATAGCTTGTTCGACTAAATCTTTAGCTAACCCTGTGCCACCCATAAGTTCTAAGACAATATCTATTTCATTGTTATTAACAATTCCAAATGGGTCTTGAGTAAGGCTTATATCATCAGTAGGGCAAATTCTGTCTTGATTAATATCTCTAACAGCTGCATGAGTGACAGTTATATTTTTTCCAGATCTGCGAGTTATCTCTGCTTGGTTTTTGGTTAAAACATTAACAACACCACCACCAACAGTTCCAAGGCCTAAAATTCCTATATTCACGTTTTAACTCTCATCTATAAATAATAAAAGTTTTTAATTATACCTTTTGCTCTTAAAAGAGTGTAATCCAAAGAGGCTATTTAGCCAATATAATTGCAGAGCATTTTAGTGGGCGCGAGTACTTAGGCGGCACTTTGTGTTGATTGTTAAATACTACAGGAGCAAGGGCCTTTAGCATATCTTCATAAACTGGTTTTTTAAAATCAATAACATCTTCAATTGGTCGCCAATAATCCACCCATTCCCAATCATCAAACTCAATATCTGTATGTGTGTCTAACTTGATATTTTTTTCACTTGATGTGAGTTTTAATAAAAACCAAATTTGTTTTTGACCAATACATATGGGTTTTTGTTTACGACGTACATGATAATCTGGTAGATCGTAGCGTAACCATTTTGGAGTTTTTGCAATGACTTCAACGTGCTCAGATGATAGGCCAACTTCTTCATCTAGCTCACGAAATAGAGCTTCTAAGTCGCTTTCTCCGCTATCAATTCCACCTTGTGGCAGTTGCCACGATTCTTGCAGGTGACGTTTGGCTAATAGGACTTGTTGTTTGTCATTAGTTATAACAATACCAACATTTGCCCTATAGCCTTCATTATCTATCATGCTATATTGTTTAAGTTGTTAGTCTTCGCCAGAAAAAACACCTAATAACTGTAGCAGGCTTAAGAATAAATTATAAATTGAAATAAACAGCGTTACTGTTGCCATAATGTAGTTGGTTTCACCACCATGAATAATATTTGAAGTTTCAAACAAAATTAAACCACTCATTAGTAGTATAAACGCTGCTGATACTGTTAGTGACAGTGCTGGAATAGCAAAAAAGTATGCTGCAATTCCCGCTAAGAATGCAACTAGTATTCCCGCAGTTAGGAACCCAGACATAAAGCTAAAGTCTTTTCCTGAAGTTATTGCGTAAAAAGAAAGAGCAAGAAATATAGCACCTGTTCCAGTCATTGCCATAGCTACAAGTTCAGATCCATTAGAAAATACTGAAGTGTACATACCAATAATTGGACCTAGAGTTAAGCCCATAAATCCAGTTAAGGCAAATACCGCCAATATGCCATAAGATGAATTTTTAAACTTGTTAGTCAAATAAAGCAAACCAAAATAACCGCCAAGAGTTATTAAAAAGCCAAAATGTGGAAGATTTAATGACATAGATAGATAAGCCATAAGTCCACTAAATAGTAATGTTGCAGATAGTAATTGATATGTATTTCTTAATACATTGTTAATAACAATTGCGCGTGTAGAAGTTCCAACGTTTGTGTTCATAATTTTATCCAGTGTTCAAAAGTGTAAAATATAGCCAATTTCTATTAAAAACACAAGGCTTTAAGTGAAACTAATTTTAGGTCTGGGCGATACAGGCTTGTCAATTGCTAGATTTTTACAATCTAAAGAGGTTGAATATAGACTCGCAGATAGTCGTATGCAGCCGCCACTGTTGAGCGAATACAATAAAAACTTCTCAGAATGTAGACCTATCCTTGGGGACTGGAGTCAAAAATTGTTAGATGGTATTAATGAGGTGTTTATTTCTCCAGGTATCGCACAAGATGACAGTATTGTTATTTGGGCTCGAGAAAAAAATATACCTGTTGCTAGCGATATTGAATTATTCTCAAGATATGCAAAAGCACCCATAATCGGAATTACTGGCACAAACGGCAAATCTACAGTTACTCAGTTGCTTGGTGAGATGATTGCAACTAGTGGAAAAAATGTAGCTATAGGTGGGAATATTGGCAAGCCAGCACTAAATTGTCTAGATGACAAAATGGATTATTATGTGTTAGAGCTTTCTAGTTATCAGTTGGATTACACTAATAAATTAGATTTATTAACCGGCGTTGTTCTTAATATCACCCCTGATCATCTTGATCGTTATGATAGTTTTGAGCATTATGTAGATTCAAAATTAAGCCTGTATCAATACTGTGAAAACTTAGTGGTAAATAGTGATGAGAAGCTAGTTCCAGCAAAAAAATCTGCAAAACATTTTGGTATTAATATGCCAAAACAGGATGGTGATTTTGGTACTGTTACTTGTCATGGTAGTTGTTATTTCCTTAAGGGTGATGACGTATTAATGGATGTGAATGAGATGCAGCTAATAGGTGAGCATAATGTATCCAACATACTTGCAGCACTAGCACTAGGTGATCAAATAGGTATAGAAATGAAGCACATGACCCAGCGTATCAAAAACTTTAAAGGTCTAGAACATCGTTTAGAATGGGTCGATCAGCAACAAGGAATTACTTATTATAACGACTCTAAGGCTACCAACGCCTTGTCTACAATCAAGGCTTTAAATGCACTTATTGATAAGCATGAAAATATTGTGCTTATAGCTGGAGGCATTGCTAAGGATGAGGATCATTCGGAATTATTCGAACTAATTGATAATGATGTGGCTAGTGTTGTATTGATTGGTAAGAGTGCTAAAGATTTTGAGCGCGGCATTAACAAAGCCCAAACAACTTATGCAGATTCAATTAAGCAAGCAGTTGAGATTGCCAGTGGCATGATCAACAATGGTGTGGTGATATTATCTCCTGCATGCGCAAGTTTTGATATGTTTGATAACTTTGCCCAGCGTGGCAATGAATTTAAGCGTCTAGTGCTTGGAGTGTAAATTTAGTCTTGGTGTATAAATTTTAGTGCTTTCTCTACATCTGGGCTTTCTAAAAATAGCGCATCTGTTTCATTCTTCAGCCAGGTGCTTTGACGCTTGCATAGTTGTCGTGTGGCAATGATTGCCTTTTCTATCATTTGCTCTTCATTCATTTCATTGTTTAGGTATTGCCAAGCTTGTCGATAACCAACGCAGCGGATTGATGGTAGATCTTCATTTAGGTTTTTGTCTTGTTTAAGCTTTTTAACCTCGTCAATAAAACCATTTTCCATCATTGAGATAAAGCGATTTTCAATTCTATTGTGTAGCTTTGCTCTATTGGGCATTAGCACTATTTTTTTAATTGGATAACTAATAACCGGGTCTTTGTTGCCTTGCAATTCACTCATAGTCTTGCCACTGATATCAAACACTTCAAGTGCACGAGTTACTCTTTGTGAATCATTAGGGTGGATTCTATCTGCAGCTTTCTTATCGATTTCTGAAAGTTGTTTGTGCAGTTCAATAGAGCCTTTATCTTTTAGCAATTTGTTAAATTTATCTCTTGATTGTTGGTTTGATTCTGGTAGGTTGGATAATCCATATTCTAGTGCATTAAAATAGAACGATGTGCCACCAACAAGTATTGGAATTTGACCTTTGGCAAAGGCAATATCAATTTGTTTGGCAGCATCACGTGCAAAATCATGTGCTGAATATGATTTATCTGGCGTACAAATGTTAACCAAATAATGAGGATATTTATCCAAGACGTCTTGCTCTGGTTTTGCTGTGCCAATATCCATACCTTTGTAAATTAGTGCAGAATCAACGCTAATCAATCTAGCACTAAAAAGTTTTGATAGTTCAATGGCTAAATCTGTTTTTCCAGATGCCGTAGGGCCCATTAAAAATATGACGGTTTTATTGATATTTAAAGTCATAAATGGCTTTTAATTACTAGGATATTATTAATCTAACCTAGATTATAATGTCTGAATTAATTATACGAAGGTCTCATACAAAAAAATATATGTTTACAATTCTAAATCAAGTTAGTGGTAACACTTTTAAAGTAAGTGGAGATGAGTTTATTCTCGATGGGGCTATTGCCAATGGAGTTAATTTTCCTTACGGTTGTCAAAATGGTTTTTGTGGACAATGCAAGGCAACTTTAATAGATGGTGAGGTTGACTATACAGAGGATGGAATTCCACCAGGCATCACTCCTGAAGAGGTTGACGATAACATGGTGCTTTTATGTAGATGCAAAGCAAAAAGTGATGTTTCTATAGTGGTTAGCGAGCTTGATGATTCTGCCAATATTGAAGTTAAAACTATGCCTTGTAAAGTGCAGAAGATTGAGCGTTTAAGTCACGATGTTGCTAAAGTATTGTTAAAAATACCTGGTGATGAATCACTACAGTATCTGCCTGGTCAGTATATAGATGTTATTCATCCGGATTTTGAACCCAGGGCTTTTTCTATTGCCAACTCTCCAGCAAATTCAAGCTTGATAGAAATTCACGTGCGCTTAATTAATGATGGAAAATTTACTAATTTTGTATTTAATGAACTGCAAGAAAATTCACTTCTTAAGATTGAGGGTCCTAAAGGTGATTTTTATCTAAGGGAGAATAGTGATGATCCTATTATTATGGTTGCAGGTGGTACTGGATTTGGTCCAGTTAAAGCCATGGTAGAGCATGCAATTGATATAGGCATTACAAGACAAATACACATATATTGGGGTGCTCGAAACGAGGATGATTTATACTCTGATCTAGGCTATAAATGGGATAAAGAGCACGATAATGTTAACTTCGTGCCAGTTTTGTCTCAAGAAGATGGAGACTCTTGGCAGGGTAGGAAAGGTTATGTACATGAGAGTGTGTTGGAAGATTTTGACAATCTTACAGAGTATGAAGTGTATGCTTGTGGACCTCCAGATATGGTTAAAGCGGTGGCTGATACGTTTGCTAGCAAAGGCATGTTTAAGGATAGTTTCTTTGCCGATAGTTTTGAATTTTCATCTCAATAAGTGTAGTTATGAGTGAAGTTAGACAACATTTAATTGAGCAGCTAACAACAGCGCTTAGTCCTGAGTATCTTGAGGTTGTTAATGAATCAGATAAACACGCAGGACATGCTGGATATGCTGAGAATTCACATTATAGAATTACAGTTGTAAGTAGTAATTTTGACGGCATGAGATTAGTAGATAGACATAGGTTTATCAATGAGCTGTTCAGAGAAGAGTTAGAACATATTCACGCTATGGCAATGCATACTTACACGCCTAGTGAATGGGATAAAAAAAATTCTTCTTAGAATTTTGTTAAATATTTAAGGCGATTGATATCATAAAGTTTTTTAGAATATTTTCATATACTTTGCTGTTTACACTTAGTGCTTGTGAAAGTGCTACAGAACCTACACTTAATTCTAAAAAGGTAGCAACTGTAATTCCAGTAAAAACCCCCGTTAAAGTTAAAGTTAAAGTTAAAGTTAAAGCTGCCGAAGTAATAGCTGTTGAAAAAGATCTTTGGCGCTATATCTCTAATCGTCATAGTTTAAGTGCTCCAAGTGATAAAAATTTATTTTGGCATATAGATTGGTTTAAGAAAAATCCAGACTATTTAACTCGAGTTACTAAACGTGCAGAGCCATACTTATATCTAATAACTAAAGAGGTTGAGAAGGCCGGACTACCAATTGAAATAGCACTACTACCAATTGTTGAATCAGCATATTATCCATTCTCATATTCACACGGCACTGCGTCTGGATTGTGGCAGTTTATCCCCTCAACTGGAAAACTATATGGATTGAAGGATAACTGGTGGTATGATGGTAGGCGTGATGTTTTGGCCTCCACTAGGGCGGCAGTTAGGTATTTGACTAATCTTAACAAGTTATTCAAAGGTGACTGGCTTTTAGCAATTGCAGCATATAATTCCGGACCTGGTCGTGTACAGAAGGCTGTCCGTAAAAATAAGCGCGCAGGAAAAAAAACCGATTTTTGGCATCTTGATCTGCCAGCTGAAACCAGGGGATATGTACCAAGATTGTTAGCAGTTGCAAAGTTGATTAAAAATCCCAAGGCTTATGGTCAAAGTATTACATTTGTAGAAAACAAGCCACAATTAGATTCTGTTGTGCTTGATTCGCAGTTTGATTTAGCATTAATATCTGATTGGACTGATTTGAGTCTAGATGAGATTTATTCGCTTAATCCTGGACTTAAGCGCTGGGCAACTCCAAGTGGTGGGGCCCATACAATTTTATTGCCAATTGATAAAATTGATAAATTCAAAGATAATTTAAAAAATAGCAGCGTAGACTCTAGAGTTAAGTGGTTGCGTTATAAGGTTGGCAAGGGTGATAGTTTGAGTTATATTGCGCACAAGTTTAAAACCACAATTGATCAAATTAAAAGTGTAAATAATCTAGATACCAGCCTTATAAAGGTTGGAGAGCATCTTATTGTTCCAGTTGCACAAAAAGACAGTAGTCATTATTCGCTATCAGAGGATCAGCGAGAGCAGCAAAGAATGAACTCTAAAAAGCGTGGCACCAAGGTTATTTATAAAATATCTCCTGGCGATAGTCTGTGGAAGCTTGCAAAGAAGTACAATACTAGCATAGACAATATTATTAAATGGAATCATCTCTCGCGTACAAAGCCACTCAAGGTTGGTAAAAAGCTAGTAATCTGGAAGCCTTATGTCGCTAAAAACAAGAACTTATCAAATATAACTAATGTTGGTATAAATATTGATAGAAAAGTGTCTTACAAGGTTAAAAACGGAGATAATCTATCAACTATTGCCAGTAAGTTTGGTGTTAGTGTTAAAGATATTAAAAACTGGAATAATATCAAAGGCAATAAGCCGTTGCAAATAGGGCAAAAGTTAAAGATTATTGTAAATGTTGTTAACTCTAAAATGAAATGAATATATTACCAATTAATAAAATAATTCTTGCTAGTTTTGCTTTCGCATTTACTAATTTTAAAAAGATATTGGAGATGTCGGTAATTCCAGTGGCTATATCTATACCATTTTTAACAATATTTCCAGATATGTTGGAAATTATTCAAAGTGTGTATGCTGGCGAAAAGGTGGTTGATATACAAATGCCTGAAAATATGATGATATATTTATTATTATTTTCTTATGGTTATTTGAGTTTATCAATAAATGTATACAGGCTGGTTGTTCTGGGTGCTGACTCTGTATCTAGCTTTGTTCCAGTATTGGATTTTAATAAGATTATTAGGTTTATCGCCTTAACACTTTTTGTTGGTCTGGCAACAATGATTCCAGTAATGATAACTGGGGTAGCTTTTTTACAGTTAATAATGTATTTTTTAATTCTACCGTTAACTCTTAATTTTATTAATATATCTATTGGTTTACCATCAAAGTACAATTGGGGTTTATCATTCCCAACACAAGTTAATTTATTCTTTTTGCAAGTTATATTGCCATCGATAGTTGGAATGTTGTTTTCTGCACTTATATCATCAGTTGGAATGCCAATAGCATTAGAGTGGGTAGTGAAAGTTATAGTGTTTTACTGGACTTTAATTAATTTAGCGTTATGCTATCAGCTTATTGTTAAGCAGGGCGCTAATAGCTGATACTAAAACCCTTATTGTAGCGCATATCAAAAGTAGCATTTTTTATTCTAGAGTTTTCTTTTATTAGCTTGTTGTATACTTTTTTAAACCTTTCTAGTCTTTGCTGTTGTTGCTGATATCCTAGGATTACTTTTACATTTGGCTCAACGTCTAATTTATCAATATTGGTTTTAGAGTATGAGTTAATTATCATTGGCTCGATTATTTTTTTATAGCTTTGATAATTTTGATATAGTTTTTTAGCTACATCTTGATCATTGGAAGATGTAGCCAAAACTGCATCTGATTTAATCATTTTATCTGGGATGAATAAATCTCCATATGTGGATATATAGCCAATACATTTATGACTATCATCGTCTTTTTTGCAGTCTTTATTTCTCCATTTCATAGCAACAGTTTGTGTTGTTATGTCTATACTAATAGAATTCCAAAACAAGCGTTTAACATGGGCCTGCGCAACCCATGGATGTGACTCTATAGCCAGCTTTATTTGGTGTAGATCTAGTTGTATTTTGCTATTTATTAATGCAGATATCTTTCCCTCTAACTCATCTTTTCCGACAATCTCATTTTTATCAATATTCCAGCTAATATCAACTTCTAGAAATTCAGTAGGATTGGTGTTTTGTGCGCTCCATATTGCAAACGCTAGTATTGATGCGAGTAGTAGTGTTTTTAATATTGTTATAGTGTGCTGAGTTATAGATTTTTTACGTCTATTATTGCGTTTAATAAACATATTTAGTTATTTGCAATAGTTGCCACAAGCTCATTAAAGCTTATATTTGCAGCTTTTGCTGCCATAGGCACTAATGAGTGGTCTGTCATGCCCGGTACAGTATTAATTTCCAGTAAGAATGGATTGTTATTATTATCAATAATAAAATCAACCCTGCCCCAATCTTTAGCTCCAAGCACTTTAAACGCTTGTAGTGCAAGGGTTTGTAATGCAGTTTCTTGTTTTGGATCTAAATCCGCGGGGCAAAGGTATTGGGTGTTGTCAGATATGTATTTTGATTCGTAGTTGTAAAAATTATTATCAGCTATGATTTTTATAGTTGGCAGGCTTTTATTATTAAGAATTGCCACAGTATATTCACCGCCTTCAATCCATTTTTCTATCATAGCATTTTCATCGTACTTCCATGCTAATTTTAATGCATCATCTAGTTGTGATTTGTTTTCTACTTTACTAATGCCGATGCTTGAGCCTTCAAGGGTTGGTTTTACGGCCCATGGAAGTGGGAAATTTATTTGTGGTAGAGATTTATTGCTGTTGGCAATAACAGACGGGGCTACAGGCAAATTATTAGAACTCCAGTAAGATTTAGTTGCTGATTTGTCCATGCCTACTTTTGATGATTTAGAGTTAGATCCGGTGTAGCTAATGTTTTTATCTTCTAATTGTTTTTGAATAAAGCCGTCTTCGCCGCCTCTACCGTGCAATACAATAAAAACTTTGTCAAATGACATTTCCCATAGCTTATTAAGGTTGTCGCCATTCCAATCAAATTTAAAACAGTCAATATTTTTAGACACAAGTGCTTTATAAACTGCCTCACCACTTTTAAGAGATACGTCTCTTTCAGCCGAATTACCACCCATAATTACTGCAATCATATGATTTTCACCTCTGTTTCTAAGTCAATACAAAAATTTGATTTTACGGTCTGTTGAATATGCTTAATTAGATTCTCAACATCAGTTGCGCTAGCGTTGTCTTTGTTGATGATAAAGTTGGCATGCTTGTTGGATATGCATGCTCCACCAATACAAAAGCCTTTCAGATTACTATCTTCGATTAGTTTTGCTGCAAAGTTATTTTTGGGGTTTTTAAAAACACTGCCGCAGCTAGGCAGACCAATAGGCTGTAGCTTGTTGCGTTTTTCTAGTAGTTGTTTGATATTGTGAGTAGGCTTCTTTTGTTTAAACTCTAGCTCAGCTTCAATAAAAAATTCGTCATTATTGTTTGAAGATACACTTCTATAGGCAATCTCAAATTCACTCTTGTTACGCTGAAAGATATTACCAAGCTTATCTACAGTAGTAACATTAACAACAAAATCCCAAAATTCAGATCCAAACGCCCCAGCGTTCATAGCTAGAGCACCGCCAACACTGCCAGGGATTGCAGATAAAAATTCAGCGCCATATAGTTTATTGGCTTCGCATAGTCTGGATAGTTTTGCTAAAGTTGCTCCTGCACCTATCTTGACGATACTATTGTTGATATTTATATGTTTTAGGTTGTTAAGTTTTACAACCACTCCATTAAAGCCACTATCACGCACGAGTATGTTGCTACCTAGGCCTAATATTAGTATTGGACTGGTATTGTGCTTTAGAAAACTGGACAGGTCATCTAAGTCTTCTGGAACGAAGAGCTCTTTGGCAATTCCACCAGTTCTAAGTGAGCAATGATTGGCTATTGACTCACTACTTTTTATCAGAATTTTCTCCATTTTCGTAGTTTGATTTTAATAATTCAGGCAGAGTATGTATATCACCAGCTCCTAGGGTTAATACCACATCATTGTTATAAACAATGTTTGGCAATACTTCTAATATTTCTTGTGCGTTCTTTATAACCACAGGGTCTAAAGTTGAGCGTTTTCTTATGCTATCAGCCAAGGTTGATGAGTTTATGTGTGCAATTGGCTTCTCACTAGCTGGATAAATATCTAACAATATAAGAGAGTCTGCACTAGCTAGCGCACGAGAAAAGTCATCAAATAAGTCGCGAGTTCTCGAGTATCTATGTGGCTGGAAAATTACAACTAAACGCCTGTCTTCGTAAGTATTTTGTAATGATTCAAATACTGCGCTTATTTCATTAGGATGATGTCCGTAATCATCAAATAGTGATATCTGTTTGTTATTAATATTTAGTTTTCCGTGATAATCAAGTCTGCGTGCAACGCCAGAAAAATTACTTAAAGCCTTTTGTATGATTTTAACTTCAACATCAAGCTCACAACAAATTCCAATTGCAGCTAAAGTGTTAAGAATATTGTGCCTGCCGATAAGGTTAAGCTTTACTGGAAAAGGATCTTTGTATTTATTACAAATAACATCAAAATGCATTTGTCTATCATCTTGTTTAATGTTAACAGCTTGAATATCAGCATTATCAGAAAAACCATAGGTAACTATTGGGCGATGAATATCGTCTAATATATCAATCACCCCGTCATCTTCTATACACATTATGCAAGACCCATAAAATGGTAAGTTTGAGGTAAAGCTTATAAATGCATTTTTAAGTTTTTGATAATCATTGTCATAGGTTGACATGTGATCTTGGTCGATATTAGTAACAACACTTAACATTGGCTGTAAGTGTAGAAATGATGCATCAGATTCATCAGCCTCAGCAATCAAATAATCACTCTCACCAAGTTTTGCATTGATGCCACTAGAATTTAATATACCACCAATAATATAAGTTGGATCTAGCTCAGCTGTATTTAATATATGAGTTATTATGCTGGTTGTTGTGGTTTTTCCGTGAGTTCCAGCTATGGCTATTCCAAATCTAAAACGCATAAGCTCAGAGAGCATTTCAGCTCTAGGGACAATAGGAATACCTAGTTCATAGGCCTTTAACACTTCTGGATTATTCTTATCAATTGCACTTGATACAACTACCGCTTGAGCATTATCTAGATTGTCTTGATGGTGTTGGTAGTATATTTTGCAACCTAACTGCTCTAGTCTATAGGTGATTTTATTATGATTTATATCTGATCCGGAGATATTGTATCCAAGATTGTTAAGCACCTCAGCAATACCACTCATTCCAGACCCGCCAATACCAATAAAGTGAATATTGTTAACTCTAGATTTGGAAGTTAGACGTAAGTCCTTCATTATTTTGTAACAGTAATAATACTAATTGCTTGAATACCTTCGCCCCTACCAAATGAAGTTAATCCTTCTCCAGTGGTGGCAGTAATGCCAATATCATTAACACCAATATTTAATAATTTAGATATGTTATCTTTCATAGTGTTTATCATTGGCGATATCTTTGGCTCTAAACACTCTATAGTAATAGCAATATGTTGAACTTTCCAATTAGATAAGTCGTTAAGTGCTAGTTTTAAATATTCGCTACTGTCAATAACTCCTTGTTTGCACAACTTATCGGCTTTAGATCCTAAGATATTTATTCCAGTTATAGATGAAATAGCATTGGTAATGGAGTGATATACAACATCGGCATCACTGTTACCTCTAAGGCCTTTGTCGTAATCAAATATCGTGCCAGCTAGTATTAGCGGTTTGTCGGTATTCTCAAAGGCGTGTGAATCTTGCCCTAGTCCAGTTTTAACTTGCATAATTGTGTTGTTTTAAATAAAAATTTGCCAATTCTAAATCTTCTGGATTAGTAATTTTAATATTGCTTTTGCTTGATGGTATTACTACTGAATCAAGACCTAAGTTTTCAATAGCGCTAGATTCGTCAGTAATATTAATGTTGTCATCTACAGCGATTTTTAATGCCTTTGATAATACCCCAAAACGATACATTTGTGGCGTTTGAGCTTGCCAAAGTTTAGATCTATCTATAGTGCTTTTAACGATGTTGTTGTTGACTTTTTTTATGGTATCCACTGTTTTTGTTGCCAACAGCCCGCCAGTAGAATGATCTTTTAATTCATCCATTAAGTTTATAACCTCTATAGCTTTAACACAAGGGCGTGCAGCATCATGCACTAGTACCCAGTCATTGTCTTGCACGTGGGGTTTTAATTGTTCTAATGCGTTAATTACTGATTGAAAGCGCTCAGACCCTCCGGTCGTTATTGATAATAGTTTGGGGTGTTTTGCAAATTCTGATTTTTTAAACAACTCATCTGTAGCTGAGATAGCAATAGTGTAGCCTTTGATTTTATCAATTCCTACTAGGGTTTCAAGAGTTTGATCTAGAACACTTTTTCCATTATCTAGCTGTAAGTATTGTTTTGCTACTTTAGCTCCCATACGCGACCCTGTGCCGCTGGCAGGAACAATTAAATAGTAGTTATCAGTTGACATGGTTAGTCATTATACCCAAGCGTAGTGACTCTTAAGATTAAGCAGGTCTTTACTCTTGTGTTGATTTTACAATTTGATAATATGTTTCACCGTTTTTTATAAGTCCAAATCTATTTCTAGCAATAGATTCCAAAATTTCCATATTTGTTTCAGATTTGGCCTTAAGCTCAACATCAAGAGAGTTATTTTTATCAGTTAATTTGTTATTGATAGCTATATTTTTTTGTATTGTTTGTTTTTTATTATCAATAATATTTGGAAAGTCATTAATAATAAAATTTTGACGAATAAGAGCGCTAAGAATTACTAAAAGAGTAATGGTAATCCAGTTGTTGTAAAAAAAGCCAAACAATCTGTTTGGCTTTTTTTTAAGCCCTTTTGCAGAGCTTTTTTGTATATTTTTTCTCAATTTAATGAGTGCTGGTTTTAGCCATCAGCAAGTTGCTTGCCATCTTCTGTATCTTGAGTGAACATCCAAATAGTCCCGGCAATAATGTAAATTATTGATCCAACTACTGCAAATGCAGAAATATATTCAGCTGTACCAGAAACAACACCAATGTAAGATAGTAAAAGTAGTGCAAGTGGTAATACTAAAGTGACAACCAATGTTCCTAATAATAGAATATTGCCTTTTACGCCACTGTTATCAACAGTTGAAGCCATTTTATCTCCTAATTTTTATTAATAATAATCGTATTATATCACAGGTGTTTTTATGTGCAATATTGATACTGCTCAATTTTTTATTAGTATTGTTTTAGATATTAGATCATGCATTGTAAGACCATCCTTATTGAGCAGTTGATATAAAAACCCAAGTCCAAATATTGCAAATGAAAAAATACCACTTGTAAATCGAATTAATGCTTGTTTGTGGGTTATATTATTGCCATTTTCTTGAATAACTTGAAATTTCCAAGCCTTCATTCCTAGTGTTTGTCTGCCTTTTACCCATGATAGTGAAAAATACAAATATGTTGTAGGTATGGTGACTATGTAGAACAGCGTAGTATCGCCCTGAGCTTTAGCATCAAAAAATATAATAATAATTACTCCGGCAACGAAAAATACCAAAGAAAATGCTAAAAATATATCGTATGTAATCGCACCTAGTCTTCGTAGTAGTGAGACATTGGATTTCATTGCTTACTCCTTTATAAGAATATTTGGATTAACTACAGTTTGGTTAAGATAAACACCCCAGTGCAGGTGTGCTCCAGTAGCGCGACCCGTTTGTCCAATGGTTCCAATTTTATCACCTTGTTTTATATGCTGGCCTTCTTCAACCAGGATTTCGTTCATATGAATATAAACACTAATCAGTCCCTGAGAGTGATCAATAAACACTGCATTACCATTAAAGAAAAAATTACCAGTAAGTATTACCTTGCCATCTGCCGGAGCCAGAATTGGTGCACCTATATCTCCTGCAAAATCTAGTCCAGTGTGCGGTCTTCTTGGCTCGCCATTGTAGAAGCGTTTAAGTCCAAATGGGCTGGTAGTAACACCGTCAACTGGTCGAATAAAATTCATACTTGCTAGTTTTTTATTAGAAAAGATCTTTCTAGCTGCAGATAGAATGGGGCGCTCACGCTTTATTCTTTCCATATGTTTAAGATTCGGATTTACATATTTTTTCTTCTTGCCTTTTAAAGTGATATGTTGCTCTTTGTAATTGTGCTCTGCCACATTAAATTCTATGTTTTTACTGGAGAAGTCTTTGACAATTATGTGCTTAACACCGGGCTTTGTAAGTAGTGGTATGCCTACCAAGACCTGATAGTGATTATCTTTGATTTTTTGTACATATAACTCTATACCTCCATAAAATGCTTTTGGATCAGTATGGTTGGTTTCAAAGTTAATTACTGCAATTCCTCCAGGTATTGCGGTGTTTTCTACTGTGATACTAGCCCACAATATATTAGGCAAAAGCATTAATAGAATTAATTTAATCTTTATCAATTTTCTCAATTTTTGAGTGAATTTTTCCATTAGTTAAGCGCGTGGTTATTGTTTGGTTAATTTTAATATCAGTCATTGAAGATAATACTTGATTTTTAGCGTTTGTAGTAATGCTGTAACCACGCGATAGGGTACTAAGTGGCGATAGATGTTCAAGTGAATTTACATAAATGGACAATTGATTTTTATTCTTATCAACCAATATGTTTATAGCTTTTAATAACTTATTAGAGCTATATTCTAGTCTTTGTGTGTTTTTGCTTACAATGTTTCTTATCTGTTGGTTTAATTGGTTAATAGATATGCGGTTTAATTCCTTAGAGTGGCGAATATTCTCAATTGGTGAATGTTGTTTTATACTTGCACTTAATGAGTTAAGTTTGTTAGCATTTAAGTTGATAATATTTTTCGCTTGATGTTTAAGGTTTGAATTTAAATAATCGAGCCTTTGCGCTAATAAATTTAACTGTCTATCAGGGCTTGGAATTCTTAACTTAAGCTGAGTGAGTGCATTCTTATTTTGTTGTATTATTTGCTGTTGTTGTTGTAATAGCTGTTTGTAGAGTTTTGCACTATTTGACAACAAATCCAATCTATCTGGGGCAACTAGCATAGCAGCAGCACTTGGAGTTGGTGCACGCACATCGGCCACAAAGTCTGCAATTGTGACATCAGTTTCATGGCCTACAGCGCTAACAATAGGGGTCGTTGAATCAAAAATAGCTCTAGCCAATATCTCCTCATTAAAGGCCCATAGATCCTCTAATGATCCGCCACCTCTAGCGATGATTATTACATCACATTTATTTGATTTATCAGCAACATTTAGGGCTGTTGTAAGTTTTTTTGCGGCATTGTCACCTTGTACTATAGAGTCAAATAATAAAATCTTTGCAAATGGATATCGCTTATTAAGAATTTTGACAATATCTCTAATAACTGCACCATTTGAGGAGGAGATAACACCAATAGTATTAGGCTTTAATGGCAGTGATTTTTTATGCTCGTCAGCAAACAAGCCTTCATTTGTAAGTTTTTCTTTAAGCTGTTCAAAGGCAAGGTTTAAATTTCCAACGCCAACTGGCTCTATATGCTGAATAATTATTTGAAAATCACCCCTGGCTTCATATAGTGTTGGCGCTGCACGCACCAATATTTGCATACCATTTTCAGGATTAAACTTAACATTGCGCTGATTTAGTCTAAATAGTGCACAGCGAATTTGCCCCTTATCGTCTTTTAGTGAGAAATACCAATGCCCAGATGCAGGTCTAGATAGGTTTGATATTTCACCACTCAGCCAGCAGGTGGGTATGTTGTTTTCAATGGTTTTGTTGCATAGCGATAGAAAGCTAGATACTGTATATATCTCATCAATATTAAACACAGCTTAAGTGCTCCTCATTAATACAAACACAGCCCCAGTGCCACCATCTTTTGCAGGACATGAGTTGAAGGCCATAACTTGAGGGTGTTGTTTTAAATAACTAACCACTTGTGACTTTAAAATACTTTTGCCTTGATCTGAGTGATACCCTTTGCCATGAATTATTTGAATAAATTTTTGCTCTTGGTGATGATAAATAAAATTAGATAATGACTCACAAGCCTCAACGACACTTTGTCCGTGCAAATCTAATGTTGGTGCATAATCAATATCACCACGCTTCATCTTTTTTATGGTTTTTGGGGATACACCACTTTGCGAGTGATAAACAATATCCGCACCAGATAAATCAGCATCAGTTATATAGCTATAGGCTTTAAAAGCCTCATTTCTATTTGTAGATTTTGATTTATTGTTATGGCTATCCTTGTCAATAGGCGCATTTTTCTCAACCGTTGATCTAAATAGGTTTTTATCTTCTTCGTTAATCATTTACTTTTATGCATAAAAAAACCCTCAAAAGAGGGCTTAATTATAGCAATGTTTAACTTTAAGTTTTACAGAGCTTTAATTTGTGCATTAAGGCGAGCTTTCTTTCTAGCTGCTTGGTTTTTATGCATTAGGCCTTTGTTAACAGCCTGATCGATCATTTTTTGCATTGCAGTAAAACCACCTTGAGCTTCTTCTTTATTGCCAGCTTCTAAAGCATAAGTTACCTTCTTGATGAAAGTGCGAACTTTAGCGCGAATTTGTGAATTGTGTTTGTTGCGTTTAACTGCTTGTCTTGCGCGTTTTCTAGAGCCTGCTGAATTAGCCATATTATATTAAAATATTTGAAATAAATAAAAGGCGTAATTATAAAGTCTTAAGAGCTAAAAGTCTATAGAATTTACTAAATTAAGTGTCTTTTTTTTATTAAACAACAAATGCCAAGTTTTACCACCCTGAGATTTCCATAAAGATACTGCTCTAACACCTGCTAATAGTAGCGCTCTAATATGGTTCGCAGTGCGCTCATTGGATAAATACATTTGCTCACCATTAACCATAATTTTTGGGTTTATACCGCCAAGCGTTGATTTATATAGTTCGGCCAGGCGTGCAATAGAATTTGAATGAGAAATTTCAAAGAAATCTTGAGTTTTGATTGCATCTATCTCTTTGCTAATTTTATTTAGCAAAAGCTTATCTTTCATTAATTTTTTTTCTAAATTAATAAGCGCCAAAGAGTAAAAAATTATATTTTGTATACTTTTGGTTTTTTTGCCTAGTGCGGTTTTTAGAGTTGAAATTCCAAGTGACAAGTCTTGTTTAGAATTAAAAACATCTTCTATTTTGCTACTAGTGGTAATAATACTTTTTAAACTAGCCTCGTTACTTTCAAGGTTGCAGGTTCCACTTGATGCAAGCTGGTCAACAAGAGTTGTTGTTTGTAATATTGAAGCTAATGCTAGTGTCTGATTGTATAGTTTATTCATTTTTTCTTGTTTCTATTATTGCCCCACCAAGACATTCATTCTTGTCATAGAACACTATTGATTGCCCTGGAGTTATTGCTCTTTGTGCTTGATTGAAAATAACTTTTATAGAATCACCATTATCCACGATTGTACAATCTTGCGATGCTTGTCGATAGCGTATTTTTGCTGAACAAGATAGAGGCAAGTCCATTATCTCTCCAATCCAGTGCATATCAGATGCCTCTAAGGTGTTATGGTATAAAAGCTCATGATCGCCTTGAACTACAAGTAATTCGTTGGTATCTACAAGCTTGTCCGCAACAAACCAAGGATCTCCTGATTTTCCAAAACCTCCGCCAATTTCTAAGCCTTTTCTTTGACCGATTGTATAAAAAGCTAAACCTTGGTGCTTTTTGATAATTTGACCATCCTGATCAACAATATTACCAGGCTGTTTTGGCAGGTAGGTTTGCAAAAACTCAGAAAAGTTACGCTCACCAATAAAACAAATCCCGGTAGAGTCTTTTTTATATGCAGTTACCAAGTCATTTTTATTGGCTATTTCTCGCACTTTATCTTTGCTAATTTCTCCCAAAGGGAATAAGCTTTTGCTTAGTTGCTCTTGTCCAAGTAAATAAAGAAAATAGCTTTGGTCTTTGTTGTTATCTACTCCTGTTTTTAGCTGATATTTGTTATTTTTTTTGGTGATTCTGGCGTAATGCCCAGTGGCAATTTTGTCAGCTCCAAGCGATAGGGCGTAATCCAAGAACACTTTGAATTTAATTTTTTGATTACATAAAACATCAGGATTTGGGGTGCGTCCTTTTTCATGTTCTTGAAGAAAATGTGCAAACACATCATCCCAATAATCAGCAGAGAAGTTAATGCCATGAAGTTTTACTCCAAGCTTGTCAGCTACCTTTTGTGCATCAGATAAATCTTGTTCAGCTGTGCAGTGTTCATCTGTGTCATCTTCGTCCCAGTTTTTCATAAACAAAGCTTCTACTTCATAGCCCTGCTCTAATAATAGTAGGGTTGCTACTGACGAGTCAACTCCGCCTGAAAGTCCTACAATAACTTTTTCTTTATGCATTATTGGAGATCGTTTTATTGGTTAGATTTATCGTATTTTTCATATGCTAGAACAATACTCTGTACCAGTTTATGTCTAACCACGTCTTTTGAGTTAAAATGACAAAACTCTACTTTTTTCTCGTTTTTAAGAACTTGCATAGTATGTAAAAGACCAGATTGATTGGGTCTTAGTAGGTCTATTTGGGTAACGTCACCAGTTACCACCATTTTTGACCCAAACCCCATGCGTGTTAAGAACATTTTCATCTGCTCTATTGTGGTGTTCTGCGCTTCATCAAGAATAATAAAAGATTCATTAAGGGTTCGTCCACGCATAAAGGCTAGTGGCGCAACTTCAATTATATTTTTATCAAGCAGTTTAGTAACTTTATCAAAGCCTATCATTTCATACAATGCGTCATATATAGGACGCAGATAAGGATCAACTTTTTCACTTAGATCGCCAGGTAGGAATCCTAGTTTTTCACCAGCTTCAACAGCAGGGCGCACTAAAACAATGCGGCGCACATCAGATCTTTCTAGTGCTTCTACAGCCCTAGCTACAGCAAGATAAGTTTTACCCGTACCTGCAGGTCCAATACCAAAAGTACAATCTTTTTCTTTAATTGAATTTACATAGTGTTGTTGATTGGCGCTACGCACGTGGATAAATTTACGTCTAGTTTTAATATTAACTGTTTTTCCTGGAAGGTCATTATGAGAAGAGGTTTTTATCCCCATCTCTATATCATGCGCACTAATGTCTTGAGTCTTTGCTAGTTCTGTTAAATCTTTAAGCAGATTTGCAGCCATATGTTTGTTATCTCCACTTATAACAAAATCCTCACCCTTGTTATTTATTTCAACATCAAGGCTCTTAGCAATAGTTTCTAAATTTTTATCAAACGATCCACAAATATTAGTTAATTGTTGTGAATTATCTATATCAAGTATTAGTTTCATAGCCCGTATTTTATCATTGTCGGTAATGCTGTAAAAAAGTAATAGAATAACCCAATAATGCATGTGTTAATTTATATGATTATTGTGATAGAATGGCCAGGGTTTTTTATACGTAATAAAGATTCACAAGTATTAGATAATGACAAAAGTATATTCAATGGCTAATAAAAATAAATTACATGCAGTGCGCATAGTAATATTAGTCATGTTGTTTCAGTTGTTTTCTTCAACGGTTTTTGCGTTGATCTTACAGCCTGATAGCAAAGGGTATTTTTCTACTGTTTGTACCATACAAGGGTATAAACAAATATGGATTGAAACAGAGGAAAAAGACAGTATTGATAGTATTGTTGCAAGTTGTCCATATTGTCTTTTTAATGCTGTTGATTTTGATACTATAGAGACAGATACGAAGTTTTATCTTGACTATAAGGATAGCTCTATAGCAAGCTTTTCAAGTGTTACAAATACTACTTTGTTTAAAGCTGAATTAGAACTATTTCCTATTCGTGCCCCTCCTTATTTTGGCTGATTTTTAAAAAATATCTTTTATTGCTTAGTCTAATTAAGTACTGAGTAATTACCAACAAATTAAATAAATATAAGGAAACACATGTTTTATAAAATAAAAACAATAATTTTAGCGCTTGCTGCATTTGCAGGTTTTACTTCATCTTTTGCAATGAGCAGTCCACAATCAACCGGTATTGTTATTCAAGACCCATGGGTTAGGTCTGCACCATCTAATGCACCAGCTTTGGGGGCGTTTATGAAGATTCATAACAACTCTAATCAGAATGTTAAATTAATTTCTGCTTATGCTGAAGGTTACAAAGATGTTCAGCTTCATAGAACAATTGATGATGGTGGTATGATGAGAATGGTAGAGCAAGAGTTCATTCCAGTAACGGCAAAGGGAAAGGTACACTTAAAACCAGGTAGCTGGCATGTGATGCTAATAAAGCCTGAAAAGGTTCCTGCTAAAGGTGAAGTGGTGTTAATTACACTTAAGTTTGATAACGGATCTTCTCAAGCGGTTAAATTTAAGGTAAGAAAGGGTAAAAAAATGATGATGCATCATCATTAGTAAAAAAGTGTTAAAGAAAGTATTAATACTGGCTAGTGTATTTGTAGTCATATTGGTTGTATTTGTAAATACAGGTAATGACTACAAATCTTTGGCTAAACAGCTTAAAGCATCACATGTGGTTTACAATCCAGATAAAGAGTTGCCAGCTTTTTCTTTGGTTGATCATAATAATAACAAATTTGATAATCAGCAATTAGAAGGCGATTGGACACTGCTTTTATTTATTTATACACACTGTCCAGATGTATGCCCAACAGAGCTGGCAAATGTATCTATGCTTAAGGCTAATTTGGTTAATAGCAAAGCAGAAGTTGTACCAAATGTTGTTGCAATTACTTTCGACCCGCTTAGAGACACCCCGGAATTATTGAAAGACTATGTTGCTCATTTTGATAAGGATTTCTTGGGTGTATCTGGTGATAAAGCACAAATTGATAAACTGGTAGATGCATTTGGCGCTTACTATGAAGTAGTAATTGAAAAAGATGGCAAGACAGTAGTGCAAAAATCTAGTGTAGAATTGCCAGAAACTGCAGTTGAAGATGGTTACTTTATTAACCATACTGCTTGGATTTACTTGCTTTCTCCCGATGGTCAAATATTTGCAGGATTTCCAACTCCTCACAATATATTTGATATGAGTAGTGATATTAATTTAATTGTGGAAAACTATTGAAAAATAAATCTTTAAATTATATTTTGTTAGCTATGACTTTGGCTATTGCTGCAGGGTATGGATATAAGTATCTATTTAATAAATCCATTATTCACCATATCAAAGTGCAAGATTGCAAGATTAAAGAATCTAAGTGTAATGTTGTACTAGCTCCAGGTAAGTCATTATCGATTAATATACTGCCTAGAGGAATGCCTCAAACACAAGAAATGACTATAGATGTTAATTTAGAAGGGTTTGAAGTAGATGAGATGTCTCTTGATTTCGAGGGTATTGAAATTAATCATAACTTGCCAACGTATCCTTTCAAAAAGATAAGCAAAAACCACTTTAACACCAGGGGGTTTATTTCATTGTGCACTTTAAGAAGCATGAATTGGTTTGCTCATTTAAAAGTTTTTGCTGATAATGAGTCATGGAAAATATCATTTCCTTTTAAAACCACTAGGGCCATAAATTTAGTTGACTAGTTCGCCTATTAAAGAGTTTCCACGTCCTTGAGTGATTTTTACATCTACTATTTGACCAATTAGTGACTCACTGCCTTTAAAGTGAGTATTACGCATATTCTCTGTGCGTCCAAATAAGTTGTCGCCTTTTTTAGCTATATTCTCTACCAATACTTTTTGTACACTACCAATCATTGATTTAGATATTACCTCTGTAGATTCATCGATAGTTTTTTGTACCAAGGCTAAGCGTCTTTTCTTGATATCCATATCCACATCATCAGGGTACGTAGATGCTGGGGTGCCTGGACGAGCAGAATATATAAAACTAAACGATTTATCAAACCCAATTTCACTAATTAGCCCCATAGTGCTATTAAAGTCTTGATCATTTTCACCTGGAAAGCCAATAATAAAGTCACTAGAGATGGAAATATCAGGCCTAATTTCACGTAATTTTCTAATTTTTGATTTGTACTCTATAACCATATGACCACGCTTCATTAAGCTTAGAATTTTGTCAGAGCCACTTTGTATAGGAAGATGTATATGTGAAACCAATTCTGGTACTTCGGCATAAGCTTGAATTAGACTATCTGAAAACTCAACCGGGTGTGAGGTTGTATAGCGAATACGATCGATACCTTCAATTTGTGCAACAATGTTTATGAGTAGCGCAAGATCTGCGAACTCCCCATCATCCATTATTCCTTGATAGCTATTAACATTTTGCCCCAAAAGATTAACTTCACGTACTCCCTGTTTTGCCAACACCTTAACATCATGAATCACATCATTAAATGGGCGTGATACCTCTTCACCACGAGTATAAGGCACTACACAAAAAGTGCAGTATTTGCTACAACCTTCCATAATTGATACAAATGCAGATACATTGCTAGTTTTTGCCTCTGGTAAGTGGTCAAATTTCTCAATTTCTGGAAATGATATGTCAATACTAGTTTGTTTATCATTTAGCGCTTCATTAAGCATATTTGGTAATCTGTGCAGTGTTTGTGGGCCAAAAATAATATCTACATATGGTGCGCGCTTTAAAATTAGCTCGCCTTCTTGTGAGGCAACACATCCGCCAACCCCAATAACTAAGTTAGGGTTGTCTTGTTTAAGTTTTTTCCATCTGCCAAGCTGATGGAAAAGCTTTTCTTGAGCTTTTTCACGAATTGAGCATGTGTTTAGTAGTAATACATCGGCTTGATTTGCATCATCGGTAAGCTCCAAGTTGTGCGAATGTTTAAGTACATCGGTCATCTTATTGGAATCGTACTCGTTCATTTGACACCCAAAGGTGCGAATGTGTAATTTAGATAGAGACATTACTTCTGAATGTGTAGCGTTTGAGTTGGATAGGCAATTTCAGCCTTATGTTTGGTAATAATATTTGCAATACTTAGTAGTATTTGCTGCTTCACACGTTGGTATTCATCCTTACTGGTGGTCTTGGTAAAGGCATAAACGTTAAAATCAAGTGATGAGGCATTGAAATAATTGAAATACACACGTAGAGATTCAGATTTATCGATGTCTTTATGTTCTTTTAATAAGGCTTCCACTTCAGCAATAATGTTCGGCATTTGTGCAATATCATCATAACGAATTCCAATTACCTCTTTAATACGACGATTAGTCATGCGTGATGGAGTCTCGATAGGGATAGAGGCGAAAATAGAGTTGGGAATGTATACTGGATTCTTACTAAATGTGCGAATACGTGTCATTCGCCAGCCAATCTTCTCCACTACACCTTCAAACTTACTTGAGCGAATCCAATCTCCAGTTGAGAAGGGTTTATCCATTTGAATCATTAGTCCGCCAAAGATATTTGAAAGCATATCTTTTGCAGCAAAACCCATAACAATACCACCAACACCACCAAATGTTAGTAGACTAGAAATTGAGAAACCAAGGTATTGAGCAATGCCTAGAGCAATGGCAATAATAATTAGAATTTTTATCAAGCGTGAGAATAGTCTAACTGAGTCATTGTCAACATTAGTATCTTTGCTAGTTAGGTAATTTTCAATCCCAGATACAACTCTAACAATTCCCCAGGTAACAATAAATATAGGGGTGATGTCGATATATTCAACAACTTGTTCTAGTAATGATATTTGCTCTTTGAAGGCAATAATTGAAAAATAAACCCATCCAAACCAAATAAGCACTTTGATTGGAGCAGAGACGGCAACAATTAAATGATCATCTAATTGATTTTTGGTTTTCTGCGTATGGGAGATAATTTGTTTAAGTGCAAATCCAAGCACAATATGCGCAACAAGAGCAACGGCAAATAAGATACCGGTAGTTTGGTATGGAGTCATATCTTGTAAAAATTCATTCATAGGATTTATTTTAATTGATATTTATTTAATTATTTTAAATACTTAAGAGGGTTGATAGCTTGTTCAAATTTAATCATTTCAAAATAAAATGGCTTATCTCCAGTAGTTGCTATTACTTGACCTTTGGTTATTGTATCTCCATTAGCAACCAGTAGTTGTGCATTTTGGGTGTACGATGAGTAAAAACCTAGCGGATGACGAATGGTAATCATTTTGCCGTGGCTCTTCATTTTGTCACTTGCATATACAACTTTGCCATCACGAATAGCCTTAACTTGTTGCCCAGGTTTGGTGTTAAAGGTTAGCCCGGTGTGTTTTTTAGAAAAAGTTTTAATAACTTTAGCCTCAACTGGAATACTCCAGCTTCTTTTACTTGTTTTTTTAACAACCTCCTGTTTTTGTGTTTTGTGGTTATTAGAGTTATCAGCAAATCTACCTTGATTTATATTTTGTTGGTTACTTGATTTATCTACAATAATCACCTTGGTTTTTGTAGATGAAGAAAAACACCCGGCAAGGGTTGTTGAGACTACAAGAGTGATAATTATTTTAGCTAGCATACCAGGCGCTAATAGCGACAACTACAATTAGAATGTAGCCTAGGCGATCAATATATTTTTGTAGCCACTTATCACATTGTTCACCGTAGGCTCTAACTAGGGCGGCAACAAGATAGTATCTAGCTCCACGAGCAATTAACGAAATTATAATGAATGGCAATAGTGCCATAGACATAGTCCCAGCAGTAATAGTCGCTAGTTTGTATGGAATAGGGCTGAATGCAGCAACCCCAACCACCCAAAAACCATAATTATTGAACCATTTTTTAACAAGCTCTATAGATTCTGGTTTAACTAAGTCATATCCAAGTAAAAATTGCAACAATACTTCACCAAGAAAATAACCTGCCAAGCCACCAAGTGTTGAAAAAATTGTACAAATAAAAGCAAAATAGTAAGCCTTGTCAAGACGCTTAAGGGCCATAGGTGCCAATAGTACATCTGGCGGTGGGTATGGTAGAACGCTAGACTCTAAAAAACTAACCACTGATAGATAATAAATAGCATATCTGCTTTCAGCCCAATCAAGCACTCTTAAATATATTTGTGAGAAAAAATCCATATTTGTATTTTAGCTTTTATTCATCGGGAAACCTAAGGCTTCGCGTGAGTCGTAATAAATTTGTGCAA
Source organism: Candidatus Thioglobus perditus (assembly GCA_002909145.1). Classification (GTDB taxonomy): domain Bacteria; phylum Pseudomonadota; class Gammaproteobacteria; order PS1; family Pseudothioglobaceae; genus PNQY01. The sequence continues at coordinate 7,781 of PNQY01000133.1, read as the reverse complement.
CTTTCTGGCTCATAGATCTAACTCGACGAATAAATCTTGCTCTGTCAGTAACACTAATAGCATGTCGAGCATCCAGCAGGTTAAATATGTGTGATGCTTTCATAACCTGCTCATAAGCGGGGTAAGGTAGAGACTCACTGATAAGTTCCTCATTCATAGCTTCAGCTTCATCAAATTGTTTGAATAGCACATCAGTATCAGCTATTTCAAAGTTATATTTTGACTGTTCAACCTCGTTTTGATGAAAAACATCTCCATAGCTAACTCCATCAACCCAAACTAAGTCGAATACTGAATCAACGCCTTGCAAATACATAGCTAAACGTTCAAGACCATAGGTAAGTTCGCCAGATACTGGCTTGCAAGATAATCCACCTACTTGTTGAAAGTAGGTAAATTGAGAAACTTCCATACCATTAAGCCATACTTCCCAGCCTAAACCCCAGGCTCCAAGTGTTGGTGATTCCCAATTATCTTCTACAAAGCGTACATCGTGTTTAGTTAAGTCGATACCAATCTCATCTAGAGATTCTAAATATAAATCTTGAATATCTTTTGGTGATGGTTTGAGTAAAACTTGAAATTGATAATAGTGTTGTAAGCGATTAGGATTCTCACCATAGCGTCCATCAGTAGGGCGGCGAGATGGCTGTACATATGCTGCCTTCCAGGGTTCAGGGCCAATAGCTCTTAAAAATGTTGCCGGATGGAATGTTCCAGCACCCATTTCCATATCAAAAGGCTGTAATAAAGTGCATCCTTTGGAAGCCCAGAAAGATTGTAATTTTAAGATTAGATTTTGAAATGATGCGGTAGCATCTAACTGTGAAATTGACATATTAAATATGTTAAATATTAATAAAAATTATCAAAAATTTTACCGCATCGGTGGGGTTGTAAGTGGGGTATTTAGAAGGTTAAGAGTGGGGGCTCATTTATAAAGCTGAGAAGAATCAATTTCGAGCCCCCTGACTAAAAAAAGCATATATGGAGATACAGAACTTTTTAGTCATATTATTAAACATATTTAAATATTTAACAATAAAGCTATTGTATAGCAAAAAAAAAGATTCTACAAATAATTTGATTTATATCAATTAATTTGCTTTTAATTTAAGTAGCTCGTTATTTAAGTCAGATTCATCTAGGCTGTTAAAGTCATCTAAATTAAAAGTAGAAACACCACCACAGGCCTCATACCAGGCATATCCAGCAGTCCAATTGGAGTGTGTGTAGTCATCTTGACGTTTTCTAACAATTACCAAGACGTTATCGTCTCTATAGATTAGATTGTAAGGTTGTTCATCTCTATGTAGAGCTTCAATAAACTCCCATGCATCGCCAACACTTGCAAACCAGTGGTTAATTAGTGGATATTTCTCATTGTTTTCAATTGGTAGGGTTTTTTCGCGTATGAAACATTGCAAGTGAAAATGATTTACTGATGCATAAGCTCCATATGAATTATAGGCTAGAGTAAAGCCTTTTATATTTATACCAATAGCATTTGCCATCATCCAAGCAAACTGATGCATCTCATATGTAAGTAGTTGATTGTGCTCTTTATCAGCATCAACTACAATCAGACCGTGAAATTTAGCAAATGGAAATTTGTTATAAAAAAGTGAGACGTCTTTAGAAAAGAACTTACCTTGATAGAATATTTCTTTTTGTAAAAAATTCTTATTAAAGTGAAACCCGTTTGTATCAAATGCAGCGCTAGTGCCTTTGGTTCTAACATTGGACATACGCTGTGGGCGTAGTGCCCGTAGAGGATTGTACTGAACCTCAAATCCACCAATTTCACGATATTTTGTTACTTCCAAATCATTAAGGTCGATGTCTTTTAGTTGATTAAAAACTGCAACATCATCTGGTGCGCCAGTAATATCTTGAGTTTTTAAATATTCAAATTTATCTATTAATTTGGGCTTAAGTGCTTTCCAAATTTTTTCATCGAAAACACCATTAGCAAGAACTAGGATAAAAACTCCAAGCTCGTCGTTCTCTAGCATTTTATCTAGGTTGTTAATAAAAGCCTTTTCAAAGTTATCAATAGATTGAAAGATTGGATTAATTAAATTTTGCATATGTTAAAAATTTATGATTTTTTGAAATAAGTATTGTGGGTTGATAATTTTCCCTAATTTTTGCCTTAAAAGTGTTGTTTTTATGGCAAAAGGTTATTAATTTTGGAGTTAGAATTACTGTTTTTGTAAAATTTTGGAAATTATTAAAATGGCATAAAAAATGCGAGAAAAATCTCGCATTTTTATTTTAAAGCTTAAATAAAATTAGTATTTATAAGCTTCAGGCTTAAACGGCCCTTCTTTAGGAGTGTTTATGTAGTCGGCTTGCACATCAGTCATTTGCGTAAGTACACCACCAAAACCACCAACCATTCCTGCCGCCACTTCCTCATCAAGCTTCTTAGGTAGTACTTTTACAAAAATACTTTCACCTTTTGCGCCTTCAGGTAAATCAGCAAACTTTTGGTCAAATAAATACATTTGAGCTAAAACCTGATTAGCAAAAGATCCATCCATAATTCGACTTGGATGTCCTGTTGCATTACCAAGATTCACCAGACGACCTTCAGATAATAAAATTAAGTAATCATTTTTACCTTCACTACGATAAACACGATGAACCTGAGGTTTTACCTCGTCCCATTTCCAGTTGTCACGCATGTATTGTGTGTCAATTTCATTGTCAAAGTGGCCAATATTACATACTACAGAGCCAGGTTTAACACTTTGCAGCATAGCAGCATCACAAACATTAATATTTCCTGTAGTTGTTACAATAAGATCAGTTGTCGATAGTAGTTCTTTATTGATGCTATCAACTTTTCCTGTATTGATGCCATTGTTGTAAGGCGATACAATTTCAAATCCATCCATACAAGCTTGCATGGCACAAATTGGATCAATCTCACTTACTTTAACAATCATGCCTTCTTGACGCAAGCTTTGTGCCGAGCCTTTACCAACATCACCGTAACCAACAACAAGTGCTTTTTTGCCAGACATTAGCATATCTGTACCACGCTTAATTGCATCGTTTAGTGAATGACGACAACCATACTTATTGTCATTCTTTGATTTGGTGACCGAGTCATTCACATTGATTGCAGGTACTTTTAAAGAGCCCTCTTCAAGCATTTCTAATAAGCGGTGTACACCGGTAGTTGTCTCCTCACTGATACCGTGAATGTCATTTAGCATTTCTGGGTATTTTTCATGTAGCATCTGTGTTAGATCGCCACCATCGTCAAGCACCATATTTGCATCCCAAGGCTTGCCGCCATCTAAAATAGTTTGCTCAATACACCATAAGAATTCTTCTTCAGTTTCACCTTTCCAGGCAAAAGTTGGAATATCTGCTGCTACCATTGCTGCCGCAGCGTGATCTTGTGTTGAGAAAATATTGCAGCTTGACCAGCGAACTTGTGCACCTAAGTCAACCAATGTTTCCATTAGTACAGCTGTTTGAATAGTCATATGAATACAACCTAGAATCTTAGCATCTGCTAAAGGTTGAGAGTCACGGTATTTTGCACGCAAAGCCATAAGTGCTGGCATCTCTGCTTCTGCAAGTTCTACTTCTTTACGCCCATAGTCAGCCAACGCCATATCGGCAACTTTATAGTCGTTATTGTCTAGTGTTTTATTACTCATTTTTATCTCCTATAAAAAACAATAAAAATGAGCGTCGTTTTGATTGCTGAGCCTGATGGGTATATCACCCAATGCAACGCTCCTCAGCGAATTGGTTATTATACCAATAAAGAGTTATTTTAGTAAGTGGGCGCGATCAGTCTTTTCCCAAGTAATTTCATCCTCTGTACGACCAAAGTGTCCGTAACTAGCAGTTTGCTGATAAATTGGACGCTTAAGGTCAAGCATTGCAATCAAGCCTTTAGGTCGTAAATCAAAGTGCTGAGCTACTAATGCCTCAATCTCTTCATTAGATGCTTTACCTGTACCAAAAGTCTCAATACTAATAGAAGTTGGCTCGGCCACACCAATTGCATAAGAAACCTGAATTTCACATCTGTCGGCAAGCCCAGCAGCTACGATATTTTTAGCCACATAACGAGTTGCATATGCTGCAGATCTATCAACCTTTGAAGGGTCTTTTCCAGAGAACGCACCACCACCATGACGCGCCATACCGCCATAAGTATCAACGATAATTTTACGACCAGTAAGACCGGCATCACCTACAGGGCCACCAATTACGAACTTGCCTGTTGGGTTGATATGGTATTTAGTAGAAGCAGAAAGCCATTCAGCTGGTAGAACCGGCTTAATAATCTCTTCCATAATAGCCTCTTGAAGATCTTTTAATTCAATATCTTCGTTGTGCTGAGTAGATAACACTACTGCATCAATACCCACGATTTTATGCCCGTCATAATGACAAGATACTTGTGATTTTGCATCAGGACGTAACCAAGGCAGAGTGCCATCTTTCATTAGTTTTGCTTGACGCGCAACTAATCGGTGTGCATATAAAATTGGTGCAGGCATAAGTACATCAGTTCCATTACAAGCATAACCAAACATTAAACCTTGGTCGCCTGCGCCTTGCTCGTGATCTTCAAATTCATCAACACCTTGAGCGATATCTTGAGATTGCTCACCTAACAGGTTGGCAATATTACAAGTTGAGCCATTAAAACCTAGCTCATCATCGTTGTAACCAATTTCATTAATTGTTTTACGAATTAATTTCTCATAATCGATACTAGCATTTGTGGTGATTTCTCCAGCAACAACAACATTATTATCTTTAATTAGTGTCTCACATGCAACGCGTGAGTTTTTATCTTGTGTTAATGCTGCATCTAAAATAGCATCGGAAACTTGATCACAAACCTTATCAGGGTGACCAGCAGAAACAGATTCGGAAGTAAATATCATTTTTATTCTCCTTGTAAATGTAAAAAAACCCTATAAAAGCGGGTTTTTCTCTAAGAAGAACTCCTACTTTAGCTTGTTTTAACTACTCTAGGTAGTAACGCTAGCAATCGGGACAAATCAGCGTGTGGATGAAATTATAGCAGAAGTAAAGTTATTCTAAGCTTATTTTTAATGCCAATGCACTTACAAATGGTGCAGCCATAAGACTAACTACCAATATGGCGCCTAAAAAGTACAATTGTCCTGTTATTTCTAGGCCGAATTGTGCTTGTGATACCGCACTTGATGCAAAAATAAGAATAGGAATATATAGTGGCAAAATTAGTAGTGATAACAGCATGCCTGAGTTTTTAATACCAACAATTAGTGATGCTCCAATAGCACCAATCAAGCTAAGACTTGGTGTTGCCAATAATAGTGTTATCATTAATACTGAAATTCCGTTGCTATCAAGAAATAAGAATAATCCCAAAAGTGGAGACAGTAAAATTATTGGAATACCGGTAAGTATCCAATGTGAAATGATTTTTGATAGTATCAACAAGGGTAGGGAGTGATGTGATATAACCATTTGCTCCAATACACCATTTTCAAAATCGTTATGAAATAGGGCATTAAGTGATAACAATACTGAAAGCATAGATGCCACCCAAATAATTCCAGCAGCAATTTGTGAAAGCGTAGAGGACTCAGGACTTATAGCTAAAGGGAACAGTGATACTGATATAACAAAAAACAATAATGGGTTAAGCACACTAGAGGGATTACGAATGGCAATGCGCAGGTCACGCTTAAGTGTTTGCATATAGATATTCATAATGCTAGCACTCTCTGATTCTCAAGCACCGAATCTTGGTGAGTGGTAAATATGCATATACCACCTTGTTCAGAATGTTTTTTAATACGCTGTTCTACAATCTCTACTCCCTTTGGATCAAGAGCAGTAAATGGCTCATCAAGTAGCCATAATTTTGCATCAGATACAAACAAACCAGCCAGAATTACTCTGCGTTTTTGTCCTGCTGAGAGTTTAGCGCAGTATTCATCCTCATAACCTTTTAGACCAACATCATTTAAAGCTTGTGACAAGGTTTGACTGTTAATGGTTTTACTAAGAGAGGTTAAAAACTTAAGGTTTTCAATACTACTAAGTTCTGAGCTAAGTGCAGATAAATGCCCTAAATAAAAAACCTCTTCCTGATATTGTTCTGACTTAACTTTGTTTTTATTTAGTGAAATACTACCTTGCTCTTGAGTATTAAGTCCGGCTAAGATTTTTAGTAATGAAGTTTTTCCACTACCGTTAGTACCAGTTATGCGTAAAATATCACCAGCATTAACATTAAAAGATAAACCGCTAAAAAGCTGGTTGTATCCTCTTTGACAACTTAGTTCGGTAATTTTTAACATATCGACATTTTAGATTATATACAGACCTTTATGAGTAATAAAACACCAAGTTCTTCTGATCAACAATTAGCAGACATTGCTAAGGAATTTGTCAAACAAAATAAATCACGATCACGCTGGCGTAGGTTCTTTATTTTGTTGTTTATCGCATACTTTGGGTTTATGTCTTATTTAAGTGTCGAAGATAGTGACTTATTGGAAGATGCGATTAAGAAAGAGTCGCCTTTTGCAGCAGAAGTGGTTCTTAGTGGGGTTATACAAACATCTGGTGAAATTAATACCGATGATGCAATGGAACTTTTAGAAAATGCATTTAAAGCTGAAAATTCTAAAGCAGTAATTCTGAGGCTTAATTCTCCTGGTGGATCACCGGTACAATCTAGCCAAATCTATAAAGGTATTTTGCGCCTTAAACAGCAGTATGACAAGAATATATATGTTGTAGTTGATGATATTTGCGCATCTGGTTGTTATTATATTGCTGCAAGTGCAGATGGAATTTATGCTGATAAATCATCCATTATCGGCAGTATTGGAGTGGTTATGTCAGGTTTTGGTGCGGTTGATGCTATTGAAAAGATTGGCATTGAAAGAAGGCTTTATACTGCTGGTGAGCATAAGGGTTTGCTTGATCCATTCACTCAGGAAAATCAGGTAGTAATTAAACATATTCAAGAGAATATTCTAGATAAATCTCACAATAATTTTATTGATGCTATTAAATTCACTAGAGGTAAAAAACTATCAACTGATAAGGATCTGTTTACTGGATTAATTTGGCTTGGTGAGGATGCTCAAGATTTAGGCTTGATTGATGGTATTGCCGATGCAAGTTATGTTGCTAGTGAGATAATTGGAGTAGATACAAGAATTATCTATGAGAAAGAGAAGACATTGTTAGAGCAGTTAACCGAGGCAAGTGCAAAAGGTGTTGCACTGGTAATTGGAGATAAGCTTATATCTCAAAGCGCAGTTGGGTCTTTACAGTAAAAATATTTAGAGTTGGTGTATAGTTATTAACTCTACCAAAATTTATACCAAGGCTTATCTTCCTTTGTAGCTTCTACTTGCTCTTCTTTAGCTTCTTTTTTTGCTGTTAATCTTTTAGCATCATCTAGCTTTTTCTTTCTGGCGATTTCTTTTTCATTGTTGATACGGCTTTGTTTTATAGCTGTTGCTATAGCTTTAGCTTCAGATTTTTTATTATTGATGCGCTCAGCCTCAGCTAATTCTTTGGCAATACGTTGAGCTTCGGCTTTCTTAGAAGCTAGTTCTGCTTTTAATTTAGCCTTCTCTTTAGCAACACGTTGTGCCTCAGCCTTTTCTTCTGCAATTCTTGCAAGCTCTTTTTCTTTGGCAATGCGTGCTGCTTCTATTCTAGCCTTTTCTTCTGCAATTCTTGCAAGCTCTTTTTCTTTGGCAATGCGTGCTGCTTCTATTCTA
>PNQY01000021.1 GCA_002909145.1 Candidatus Thioglobus perditus | reverse complement strand
AGTGCATATTCATTAATCGTAATAGTTACCGACGTTGTTCCGCTAGTTGTAGAGCCAGCTCCAGACACACTTGTTATTGAAACCGTTGCAGTTTCACTACCCTCATTTACAGTGTCTGCGGTTGGATTAAAGACAGCTGTGCCAGTTGTCTCGCCAGCAGCAATCGTAATGTCAGATATAGTTGCAAAATCTGTACCTTCAATTGCCCCGTCTACTGATGTTCCAATAACAACAGTAATCGCTTCATCTGCAGCTTGTGTTGATGTAGCAGTTAATATCAAGTCCGAGCCATTATCGTACACGCTTGCACTCGCACCTCCATTAACATCAAATGAAACGGTTGGCGCTGATTCATTATCATTAATTGTTATAGCGTACCATTCATTATCAAATGAAGACCCTCCTCCGCTTACACTACTAATAGCTACATATGCTGTTTCTTGACCATTAGCACGTTCATAAATATTGTCATCAGTCGGGGAAAAGGTAAAAGTATTTGTTGAGCTTCCAGAGGGGATTGTTATTGAAGTTGAGCTTAACTGATAATCTGAGCCTGATGCAGAGGCTGTATAACCAGAAACTGAATTGCCTATCTGAACAATTACATCTTCAGATGTTGTAGTTTGAGTTACTCCAGCTGGGATTTCCAAAGCTAGAGTAAAGGTTATTGGCGTTCCAGAGTTTTCAGCAATACTAGTTGCTGACGCTGTCAGTGTAACTCTCGGTGCCAACTCATTTTCAGTGATGGTGATTGACACCGATTGAACGCCAGATTCTGTTGCATCTATTCCAGAAACATCAGATATAGAAATAGTAGCAACCTCATCACCTTCGTACATAGAGTCATCAGTTGGTGCGCCTGTTATCGTTCCAGTGGTAGAATTTGCAGCAATCGTTATAGTTTGACCACCAAAAGAAGAGTAATCAGTTCCGTTAATGGCAGAACCTGTAGAGGCTAAAGTAACGGTGATAGCTTCATCAGCAGCTTGAGATGAAGTTGCTGTTAGTGTAATTGTAGTACCTGAGTTTTCAGCGACTGTTGTATGTGAAGTTGCTAATGTAATTGTTGGCGCTGACTCATTTTCAGTAATGGTAATAGATACTGATTGAGCGCCTGATTCAGTTGCGCCACCTCCAGATACTGTTGATATTGCAATTGTTGCAACCTCATCA
>PNQY01000020.1 GCA_002909145.1 Candidatus Thioglobus perditus | reverse complement strand
ACTGAAAATGAGTCAGCGCCAACAATTACATTAGCAACTTCAACCTCTTCAGTAGCTGAAAACTCTGGAACAACAGTGACACTTACAGCAACATCTTCTCAGGTTGCTGACGAGGATGTAACAGTTACCTTATCAACTTCTGGTACGGCAACTAATGGAACGGATTATTCTGCATTTGATTCGCAAACAATTACCATTGCTGCAGGCTCAACCACTGGAACAATAACTGGTACACCAACTGATGACTCTATTTATGAGGGTGATGAGGTTGCAACAATTGCAATATCAACAGTATCTGGAGGTGGCGCAACTGAATCAGGCGCTCAATCAGTATCTATTACCATTACTGAAAATGAGTCAGCGCCAACAATTACATTAGCAACTTCA
>PNQY01000001.1 GCA_002909145.1 Candidatus Thioglobus perditus | reverse complement strand
AAATCCAATCGTACAGATGACGATTGTTCTGGAACTCAAGCGTACATAAAGAGTGAGTGATCCCTTCAATGGCATCACTAATACAATGGGCAAAATCATACATTGGATAAATACGCCACTCATTACCAGTTTGGTGGTGCTTATCAAAACGAATGCGATAAAGTGCTGGATCACGCATACACATAAATGAGCTGGCCATATCAATTTTGGCACGTAGCACGCATTCACCTTCGGAGAATTTACCTTCCTTCATCTTGGATAGTAGCTCTAGATTTTCTTGAGCGGAAGTATTTCTGTACGGGCTATTTTTGCCAGCTTCTTTTAGAGTGCCGCGATATTCACGTGTTTGATCAGCATCCAGAAAGCACACATAAGCCAAGCCTTTATTAATCAGCTCAATGGCATACTCATAAAATTTTGGAAAATAATTAGAGCTGTACTGAATATCGCCATCCCATTCAAACCCTAACCACTCTACATCATTCTTAATAGAATTAACAAACTCCACATCTTCTTTAGCAGGGTTAGTGTCATCAAAGCGTAAATTGCACTTGCCGTTATAGTCTTTTGCCAGGCCAAAATTCAAGCAAATTGATTTTGCATGGCCAATATGTAAATAGCCATTTGGTTCTGGTGGAAAGCGAGTTTGAATAGCTGAATGCAGCCCAGAATCTAAATCATTATTGATTTGATTGCGAATAAAATTAGTTGTTTCTACGGGTGTATTTTCACTCATAATTCAAGTTACAAAAATAATGCGCAAATTATATCATTAAACGTTCATACTAATATATTGTGCGGTGCACGTAGTAAAATTACCGAATATGAAAATTGCAATTGTAAAACTCTCAGCGCTTGGTGATATTATTCACGCCATGGTTGCGTTGCAATTTATTAAGAAAAAATATCCAGATTGCCAGATTGATTGGGTTGTGGAGGAAGGGTTTAA
>PNQY01000132.1 GCA_002909145.1 Candidatus Thioglobus perditus | reverse complement strand
CTGCAATTCTTGCAAGCTCTTTTTCTTTGGCAATGCGTGCTGCTTCTATTCTAGCCTTTTCTTCTGCAATTCTTGCAAGCTCTTTTTCTTTGGCAATGCGTGCTGCTTCTATTCTAGCCTTTTCTTCTGCAATTCTTGCAAGCTCTTTTTCTTTGGCAATGCGTGCTGCTTCTATTCTAGCTAGAATAGAAGCAGCACGCATTGCCAAAGAAAAAGAGCTTGCAAGAATTGCAGAAGAAAAGGCTAGAATAGAAGCAGCACGCATTGCCAAAGAAAAAGAGCTTGCAAGAATTGCAGAAGAAAAGGCTAAGAGCATGAAGAGCATGAAGAGCATGAAGAGCATGAAGAGCATGAAGAGCATGAAGAGCATGAAGAGCATGAAGAGCATGAAGAGCATGAAGAGCATGAAGAGCATGAAGAGCATGAAGAGCATGAAGAAATGGAATGATGAGATTGAGCAAGCGGTTGAGGCTATTCATTTACAATTTTTCAATCCTGCACCTTAGGGTGTAGTGTTGCATTTGATGCTCTAGATAAGTTTGTAAGCCTTTTGCAGGATCCAGAAGAACCTTTATAAAGTAAAAAAAGAGATTGCCGGTATTAAAAAAGGCGATATAGAAGAGATTTCTATTGTTAACCCTGATGGCTCTTTGCTATTAAAAACTGCAAAATTACATAAAAATGGACAAGCATTGTATCTGGGTTATGCAGGTAAAAAGATAGTAAGCTTGTTAAAAGAGGGTAGATACACTGGTCATTACAAGTTGATTAGGAACGAAAAAGGAAAAAAACAAACCCTTATTTCTAAGAAAAAAATGGTTACAATTTTAGATAAATAAAATGAACGAATTATTCAAGAGATTTTCATCACACCCTAAGATAACTGCACAGCTTGTTATTTCAACTTTTGTAATTGCATTGCTAGGGTTGGCTACCTCGCTATTTGTTATTCAGGTTTTAAATAGATATATTTCTAGTGGAATAGACTCTACGCTTTCTACATTGGCAATTGGCACATTAATTGCAATTGGCTTTGAGTTGTTATTTCGCTCATTAAGAAGGCGCTTGATTTTGTCTCAAAATACCGATGATAATGATAAATTATCTAAAGCTGCTTTTTCTTCATTACTGCAAACTCAGCAATCGGCATTGGACCAGGTGTCTTTTGGACAACGACATGAGGTATTACGTGGTGTGGATGCTATTCGTGCAATTACTATGCCGCAAAATGTGGCAGCTGTATTAGACCTGCCATTTGCATTATTGTTTGTATTTGTATTGTGGCTTCTTAGTCCTGCGCTTGCATTAATTGCAATTATTGCAATGCTGGTTTCTTTATTGATGGCGATCATTGTGCAAAAATCTGGAAAGTCAGGTGTTAAGAAAGTACAAGAGGTTGCTGCTGAGCGGGCAGGAGTTTTAGGGTCGGCGGTCTCTGCTGCAGAAACTATTAGGGCTTTTAATGGCTTTGAATTTCTTTCCAATGCATGGGTAAAAAGCGATTCTATAATGGATAGATTGAGAGGAAAATTGCAATTGAGTCGTGATAATTTACAGTCAAAGATTGGCATGGTGACCAGTTTGCAAACAGTGGGAATTATTACAGTTGGTGCGATACAGACAGTAAATGGTGATTTGAGTGTCGGCGCAATGATTGGTGCAAATATTCTGGCAGGCCGTGCTTTGATGCCAATAACACGCCTATCACAAATGGGAGAGTCTTTTGCAACTGCTAAGCAGGCGGGTGATTTGTTGCGTGGTTTTATGCAATTGCCAGTTGAAAGAGTGCAAGGTTCAGGTCTTAAAAAATACTCAGGTAGAATTGATTTACAGAATTTATCATTCATTTATCCTAATTCCACAGTTCAGCTGTTTGAATCAATTAATTTAACTTTAGAATCGGGAAAAACTTTGGCTGTTATTGGGCCTAATGGATCTGGAAAGAGTACTTTGGTGCGTTTATTAGTTGGACTACTTGAGCCTTCAAAAGGGCAAATCTTGATTGATAATCTTGATCTTCGGCAAATGGCATTGCCATGGTGGCGTATGCAATGTTCTTATATTCCTCAAGAGCCAATTTTTCTTACTGGCACTATTCAAGATAATATATCTTTGGCCAACCCGGATATTACACTAGAAAGATTGAATGAAGTTATTCGTATTTCAGGTTTACGCTCTTTTTTAGATAGTAGTCAAGACGGCTTGTCAATGGTGATTCGTGAAGGGGGAAAAAATTTAGCATTAGGCATTCGTAGAAGGTTAGCCTTGGCAAGAGCATTAGCAACAGAAGGTAGATTATTGATTGCTGACGAACCAACTGAAGGGCTTGATATGGAAGGCAGAAGAGCTGTTTATGTTGCATTTCAGGAGCTACATAAAAAAGGTGTTAGCATGGTAATTATCTCTCATGATCAGGATTTTCTGAAATTTGCTGATGTAATGCTGGATCTTGGTGTTAAGCCCGTTCCAAGGGTGCAAAAAAAACAGCCCATTAATACAGTGGCCAAACAAACAGATACAGGTGAAAGGAAGCATTAATAGTGTTAAATTTTAAAAAAATATTACCCAAAAAAAATGTAAAAATCTCAGATAGTGATCTTTTGACACTGTTAGTAGGATTAATGGTTGCAACTGGATTATGGATGTATATTGCTAAGTTAGATGTGGTTAGCGCTACAATTGGCAGTGTTGTGCCAAGCTCTCAAGTCAAAACCATTCAGCATTTAGAAGGCGGCATTGTTTCTAAAATTTATATTAAAGAAGGTCAGCAAGTGTTGGCTAACCAGCCACTGCTTGATTTGGAAAGTACTGATAGTAAGGCTAATGTTGGTGAAATGCTGGTAAGGCTGGCAACTTTGACAGTAAAGATGGCAAGATTAAGAGCAGAGTCTAATGGCAGCGAAGTGATCACTTTTTTATCTGAAGTAGAAAAAAGAACACCTAAGTTAGTACAGCAAGAAAGAGCATTATTTAAAGCTCGTAGAGAGAGTTACTTGAGTGGTTTCGCCTCTCAGCAAGGGTTAGTTTTGCAAAAAGAACAGGTGATTGAGCAAGTAAGTTCTAGACTGGTGCATTCTGAAAATAAATTAAAGTTGTTGCAAGAGCAAATAAGTATTAGTGACGAGCTTTTAAAAGATGAGTTAACCAATCGCTATAATCACATAACTTTGCTTAAAGATGAAAGTGTATTGCTTAGCCAAATTGATGAAGACAAGGCCTTGATAAAAGGGTCTGAAGCATCGCTGGTAGAAGCGCAGGAAAAACTTAATGAGATAAGACTGGGTTATCAAGCTAATTCTCGCGGTGAATTAGAAGAATCTCGTCGCGAGCATGGTGAACTATCACAACGCATGGAAAAGCTTAAAGATAGTTTGAAAAGAACAGTGCTTATGGCGCCAGTAGATGGCACCATTAAAACCCTTAATGTGCATACCGTTGGTGGCGTTATCCGCCCAGGTGAAACTGTGATAGAAATTGTTCCTGTGAATGATATGCTTTTAATTGAAGCAAGTCTGCCACCTCAAGATGTTGGCTTTGTACAAGTGGGGCAAACAGCTCAAATTAGATTGGCTTCTGCTGATGCAACAAGACTTGGAAAGCTTAACGGAAAAGTGATTCACATTAGCCCAGATAGTATTGTAAATGAAGAAGGAGTGGCTTTTTACAAGGTGCGTATAGAAACTGAAAAAAGCTTTTTTGAGCGCAATGGATTAAAGTATTTCTTATCTCCTGGTGTACAGGTGAGTGCTGGTATCGTTACTGGTGAGCGCACGGTTTTTGAATATTTGTTTGAGCCATTCTTGGGTGGCATGGAGAAAGCTTTAAGAGAGCGATAAACACCAAGTTTCTATTAGTCATTTGTCCATTTAAGGTTTTTCCAAAAATTTACAATATTGATAAAAAACTCTGATGTAGATCTATAAATCAGAGTTTTTTTTCATTAAATAATGACTATTTACAAGGCTATTATGTCATTTTTTAGATAAATTAATAGTGTAATACCATCATTCCTAACACTCGCTAACAATAGAGTTTCGTTGTTTAAATATCCTCAAGTAGCTCCCTACTGCTCTGTTAAATCTTTCTATGTAGGTATTTTTGTATGTACATTGGCTCAATATCCATTGCTTATGCCCATTCTCCGAGTAGATGAAATATATCCTAGTAAGTAATTGATTTTAAAGTAAAAATTTGGTGGAGATGGCGGGAATTGAACCCGCGTCCGAAAACCTTCAAACAAAGAGTCTACATGCTTAGCTTGGTCTATTGAGTTAGCCGCCTACCACCCGACCATCAGGGATGCAAGAAGCGATTC
>PNQY01000131.1 GCA_002909145.1 Candidatus Thioglobus perditus | reverse complement strand
TTCAATAGTATTCTTTGGCTCTAGGTTTTTACCTGTTGCACCTTTTCTAAGCACACCGTGACAACCAGCACAACGTTGGAAGTACATAGACTTGGCTTTATCAAAGTCGGCTTCTGACATTGTTGGATGCGTAACCGATGATTTTTTAACAACTACAACTGGAGCTGGAGTTGGGGCTGGAGCCGGAGCCGGAGCTGAGACTGGAGCCGGAGCGCTTACCGCTTCTTTTGCTTTGCTATCTGAATTATCAGAGTCGCCGCCACCAAAGCAGCCAGACAATGCAAATGCGGTAACCGCCATTGGCAGTATAACTTTATTCATAATATATCTCCTTATTAAACTTAGTGGTCTTTATTAAGATTAGTTATAAATCAAATAAAAAACACAATAAATATTATCTTTTTTGTATTTAATTAATTGCAAAACTTACATCGCAAAACTTACATCACAATCAATGATAAAAATACCATTATGATTTAACTATAAAGATAGTTTGATTGACTTGATGTAAATCAAACAAGAATTATATTTTCTAATTTTCTATAAAAATATATTCACAAATGCCACTAAAGTATTGGCATTTAGATTGGTTTAAGGAATTTGTAAATTTTAAAAAAAAGCTAAAAAATGGCTTAAATTTGCCAAATTTAACTTAATTATTGAGTTTTTTAGTGGGTTTTCGTTGAGATTTTATGACTATTTTGATTTTTTCTGATATTTTTTTAATCAGTTATGTATGCATCTTTCGCTGTTGAAAAAAGGACAGTCAGAGCCAACAACCTTATTGCAGTAACGACACAGCTCATTACCTTGTTTTAATATGACTTTCTTATTTTCAAGTTGCACCCCTTCTTTTTTTAATTCAGCTAAAGCCCTAGAAAAAGATTCTGGCTTCATTCCTAAGTATGAGGCTATTAATGATTTGGAGAATGGCAATTCAAAAGAGTGGTTGATTTTGACATGTGCCAAATACCAGCCTACTTTTTCTTTTGCAGTTTTAAGTTGCAGGATTTCAGAAGTAAGCATTAATTCTTGCACATTGTTGGCTAGGAACTTAATAGTGTTAAGAGAGAACTGATGGCTTTTGCCTAATAATTTATTAACAGCATCTTTTGAGAGGGATAACATTGTAGTTTTTTTAACAAAATCTGCACATACATCATAATGTGCAGAAAAGTACATTGGAGATACAACCCCTCCTTTATCGATTATACTCATAACGATTTCATCACCTGACTCATCAATTTTTGCAAGTTTCAGAAGTCCTTCATAATTAATGTATAAATTAGAATGCTTTCTAGAATTAAATGAAACAGTTTCTTGTTTCTGATATTGAACTATATGCATTGATTTAAGAAGTTCTTCCAAGTACTCAACCTCAACATTTTTAAATAAATCTAGTTTTGCTACAAAAATTTTATATTTTGGCAGGCAGCCTTTATTTTCTGACATTTTTATTTTTCATATGATAAATTTGATGCATCTCAATTTTACTCAAAAAGTTTTTTAAAACCTTGACTGTCGTCAAGTGTTTACTGCATATAGGTTGTTATAATTTAAACTCTCCCCCGGGGTTGGATGAAAAAATCCAACCCCAACCCCAACCTTAGAGCTGATGCTTGCACCTTATTCTTGTCTAACAACCTACAAGAGGCAAAAATATTTATTGTTAACGTGCTAGAGAGTTTAAAATTCGAACAATTATTGTAATTGTTCTTAATTTATGAGTTTATTTGATTTAGCACTGATAAAAAAATACGACCAATCGGGTCCTAGGTATACGTCATACCCTACAGCTAATAATTTTTCTGCTTTTACTCAGGATGACTACAAGCAACAAGTTGAGATCAGTAACTCTAGAGGCGGCCCTATATCTTTGTATACCCACATTCCGTTTTGTGACACTGTGTGTTTTTATTGTGGTTGTAATAAAGTAGTTACTAAGGACAAAACTAAGGCTGAGCCATATCTTGATGCTATATTTAAAGAAATTGATATGCAGGGCGAGCTGTTTGATAGCAATAGAAATGTTGAGCAAATGCATTTTGGTGGCGGCACCCCAACTTTTTTATCTAATGAGCAGATAATTAGACTCAGTGAAAAACTGCAAAGTGCTTTTAATTTTGCCGAAGATGGTGAATATTCAATTGAGATTGACCCCAGAGGTGTAGATGAAGATACAATCAAAGCACTAGCAAAGGCAAAATTTAATCGCATCAGCCTTGGAGTGCAAGATTTTAACGACGATGTGCAAAAGGCTGTTAATAGAATTCAAAGCTATAAGCAGACTAAAGCAGTTATAGACATTGCCAGGGCTAATGGTTTTGAGTCTGTAAGTATTGATTTAATTTATGGATTACCAAAACAATCAGTAGCTACATTTGAAACCACACTTAAGCAAGTATCAGAACTTAGACCTGATCGCATATCTTTGTTTAATTACGCTCACCTACCAGAGCTATTTAAACCACAACGACGTATTAATGTTTTAGAGTTGCCAAGTGCTGATGAAAAATTAGCAATTTTTAAATACTCAATGGACTATCTGCTTGATCTTGGTTATGTGTATATTGGCATGGATCACTTTGCTTTGCCAGAAGACCCTCTAGCAATTGCCCAAAGTGAAGGGCAGCTATATAGAAACTTCCAGGGCTATTCTACTCATGCTGATTGTGATATTGTAGGCTTGGGTTTGAGTTCAATTGGCCAGGTTGGGGATAGCTTTGCACAAAATGAAAAAAATCTAGAAAATTACTACAAGGTGATTGATGCTGGCAATTTGGCCTTAATTAAAGGTCAAACTATAAATGATGATGACAAAGTGCGCCGCGCGGTAATTATGGGTTTGATCTGTCATTTCAAACTTGATTTTGTTAAAGTTGAAAAGGAGCAGGGTATTATCTTTAAAGATTACTTTGCTGATAGTTTTGCAAGGCTTGAGCAAATGCACGACGATGGGCTTATTGAGCTTACAGACAATTCAATTACAGTTATGGATAAAGGCAGGTTGCTTATTCGTAATATTTGTATGGTGTTTGATGCTTATTTAGCAACTAGTAAAACTCAGTTCTCTAAAACTATCTGATAACATCAAATTCTGGATTTATCTTTAGAGTAAATTCTTTTGAGTCAATTGCTGGGTTGAGCCTGACAGAACTAAGACTTAATAGTATTTTTTGTCCTAGCTCATTATCAACTGAAATCACATATAGTGAGCTATCTTTAAAGCCAAAACTTAGATTGTTGGCCTTATTGGTTTTATACCAATTTATTTTATTTTTTTGATGGCTAAACCCTGGGGTTGTGTTTATGTCACTAGGGCGATTAATTAAATAATACAACGGTGTTTGACTTAAGTTATCAATCTTTTGTAAGCTTGCTTGTTCTAGCTCAGTATCAACTATCCACAACTCGTTGTTGTTTAAAGAAAGTATTTGTTCACTAGGGATTTTAGTGTGCCAGAGTAATTGCTTTGGGCGTTTAAATAATACTGAACCGTATGTGGTGCCTATAAGCGCTCCGGACTCGCTTAGAGTGTGTTGTTTAAAGTTAGCACTTAGAGATTCGAACGAATTAAAAAAATCATTAAAATCATTGCTTGTTGTGCTAAATCCAATGTTTGAGTAACAACATGCCAATATGGCAAGTAGTTTAGTCATCGTTGCCAATTGGTTCAGGTGCTAGAACTTGACGATTGCCAGCACTATTCATAGTGCTTACTACACCGCTGGCTTCCATATCTTCAATAATGCGCGCTGCACGGTTATAGCCAATACGCATACGACGCTGCAAGCTGGAGATTGAAGCTCTTCTTGATGAGGTTACAATTTGTACGGCTTCATCATATAGTGGATCAAGCTCGCCAGAAGATGTGCCGGTAGCGTTCGAGCTGTCATGATTATCAGCCGATTCGCTATGAGAGTTAAGAATGCCGTCTATATAGTTAGTTTCAGAATTTTCCTTAAGGAACCTTACTACACGAGCAATTTCATCATCAGCTACAAATGCACCATGCACGCGAGTCAAATGAGAGATACCTGGAGTCATATATAACATATCGCCCATTCCTAGCAATTGTTCGGCTCCACCTTGGTCTAGGATTGTGCGCGAGTCAACCTTGCTTGATACTTTAAAGGCCACTCGGGTCGGCACATTGGATTTAATTAGCCCAGTAATTACATCAACACTTGGCCGTTGTGTGGCAATAATAAGGTGAATGCCAGCGGCACGAGCTTTTTGTGCAAGGCGCACAATTAGCGCCTCAACACGTTTGGCTTTAGCACGATCTTCTTGAGCTAGAGCCCCAAGCATATCTGCATATTCATCGATAACCAACATAATTACTGGCAATGATTCCAGTTCTTGAGCTGTTTCTCCCTCATCAGCAGTTTTAGCGTTAAATGACGGATCAAGCAGAGGCTTGCCTTTGGCTTTAGCAGCTTTCAGTTTTTCATTAAAACCATCAATATTACGCACTCCGAACTTGGCCAGTAATGAATAACGACGTTCCATTTCATTCACACACCACCATAGTGCAGATGCTGCTTGATTCATATCAGTAACAACTGGAGTAAGCAGGTGTGGAATATCAGCATAACATGCTAGTTCCACAATTTTAGGGTCGATCATAATAATGCGCACCTCTTCTGGCTTGGCCTTATAAAGCACACTTAAAATTATTGCATTTAGGCCGACAGACTTACCCATGCCGGTAGCACCAGCTACCAGTAAGTGTGGCATTTTTGCTAAATTGGCTATAACTGGCAATCCGTTGATATCCTTGCCTAGTCCCATAGTAAGGGTTGAGGCTGATTTTGCGAACTCTTCTGAAGCTAAAACTTCTTTAAGGCCAATCATCTCACGTTGAGCATTGGGGATTTCAAGGCCAATTACTGGCTTACCAGGAATTACATCAACAATACGCACACTCTCAACTAGAAGTGCACGAGCCAAGTCTTTGTTAAGATTCATTATTTGACTAACTTTAACCCCAGGAGCGAGTGACAGTTCAAACTGGGTAATAACTGGACCAGGAGTTACAGTAGTGATAGTAACGTCAAAACCAAAGTCTTTAAGTTTTATCTCTACTTGGCGAGACATATCCTCAAGTGCTTGTTTGGAGTATCCTGTGGTGTTAATAACAGGCTCGTTTAGTAATTCCATACTAGGAAGTCCAGCAGCAACATTAGTGTTAAATAAATTTGAAGATGTGGCTTTTTTAATTTTTTTACTAGTTTTAATTTTGCTGTTTTTAACTTTAGCAATTACACTAGGTTTAGGGGTGCTGACGCTTGGTTTTGGAGCAATGGTAACCTTTGTGGCTTTTTTAATCTTATTTTTTGCTCTAGCTTCATGAGTTTTTGTAAGCATTGCTTTAAACGCTTTTAAAGCAGAAGAAAAGATATTTACCCATGATGCAGTGCTAGCTATACTGTAGCTAATCATCATAATTCCTAGATAAATGATAAATGATACAGAGCCAAATAAAACCCCAAAATGGTCATGCATTGTTACTCCAATATAGCCGCCTGATGCTCCAGTGTCTGGAAAGTTTTGAGATAAAAAAGCTGTACTAAATGCCAATAAAACAATAAAAGCTACAAAACGAATTATAAAGACAGAACGTGGGTTTTGCTGTTCACCTATGTTTTTATGAATGTTATATCCAAGCCATATTAATGCTATAGGAATTAAATACGATCCATACCCAAAAATGGACAAAGAAATATCACTAAGATATGCTCCAAATATGCCAGCAATATTATCAACCGGAGTTGTAAGCGCAATATCTCCAGACCATGGATTTTCATTTACTGAATAGGTAAATAGAGACGATATATAAATCAGGCCTAGTGAAACAAGCAAAATAAAAATCACCTCATTGGTTGTTTTAGTACGCGGCTTTTGTTGATATCTTTTTTTGCTTAATTTATTATTATTTTTCAATGTGGTTTATAATATTTCGAACTGTCTATAAGTATAAAGTATTCATATGAGTGAAAATAAACATTGCAAAGTATTGATTGTTGGTTCTGGCCCTGCTGGTTATTCTGCGGCTGTATATAGTGCTAGAGCTAATCTTGACCCGGTAATAGTTAGTGGCATGGAGCAGGGTGGACAACTAATGAGCACTACAGAGGTTGATAACTGGCCTGGAGATGATGCTGGCGTTCAAGGTCCGGAGCTTATGGAGCGTATGAAAAAACACGCTGAACGCTTCAATACTGAAATTATTAATGACTATATTATTTCAGTTGATTTTTCTAAAAAGCCATTTACTTTAAACGGTGCTGCAACTACTTATACTGCAGATGCAGTAATTATTGCCACAGGCGCAAGTGCACGTTATTTAGGTTTAGAGTCAGAAGAAGCTTTTAAAGGTAAGGGCGTATCAGCCTGTGCAACTTGTGATGGGTTTTTCTATCGCGGACAGAAGGTAGCTGTAGTTGGTGGCGGTAATACCGCAGTTGAAGAAGCACTGTTCCTGTCCAATATTGCTGATCATGTTACTATTATCCATCGTGGAGATAAATTCTCTTCTGAAAAGATTTTGTCAGACCAGTTAATTGAAAAATCAAAAACTGGAAATATCACCATCGAATTTAATAACAACCTCGATGAAGTTTTAGGTGACACTATGGGTGTAACTGGACTTAGACTTAAAGATAATGACGGCAACACAAAAGATATAGACGTGCACGGCGTATTTATTGCTATTGGGCACAAGCCTAATACTGATATTTTTGAAGGCCATCTAGATATGGAGTATGGTTACATTAAAGTACAAAGCGGCACACAGGGTAATGCCACACAAACCAGCGTAGAAGGCGTGTTTGCAGCAGGAGATGTAGCAGATCATATTTATCGCCAGGCTATCACCTCGGCTGGCTCTGGGTGTATGTCAGCACTCGATGCTGAGAGATTTTTAGGCGAATAGTTTTTATATATTTAGATTGGTTTATAGGTATAATTTCTTCTTTTTGGCCACATAGCTCAGTTGGTAGAGCAAGGGATTGAAAATCCCTGTGTCCCTAGTTCAATTCTAGGTGTGGCCACCATACACTTAAAGGGCTTACTACGGTAAGCCCTTTTTTATGTTTAGCCAAAAACTTCTATTTCGTACATATTACGATTGGTTTTTAACGCTTCAAATTGGTGCTAGATTATATATTTTGATAGTGACATATATAATCGATTTTTACGATTGTTCCTATCTAATAAATTCATTTTACTAATATATTTGATTTTGTTACGATGGCAATCGTTACAAGTAAATTTATCAATTATTGAGGAAAATAAAATGTCTAATAAAAATGAAATTAAAGGCATAAAATTAACTTTACTGCCATTCTTAAATGAGATTAAGGCACTTAAATATTTATTAATGCCACTATTAGTAATATTTACAATGCCCATATCTTTGTTCAATTCTGCTAAGTGTAGACTTATTGGCTGTTAAGTAAAAACAAATATGAAAACAAAGATAGCAAAACTGTTGACTCCTGTGGGTTTTCTGCTTGCAGTTTCAAGCTCAACATCAGTTTTAAGTGATGGTGCCGTGATAACGTTGACAGTTCACAAGAATGATGCATACTCTTCTATTTGTTCAAGACAGTGCAAGACGGTGGAGTCTTGTTTTCAAACAGCCAAAAAGTTTGACACTGCTGCTGGTGAGCAAGGCCTGATAAAAAGTATGACCATAAAAGCCAATGGAAAAGTTCTACTTAATAAGAACTATAGATATAACCAAGGTAGATATTAATTATTTTTTAATAAGTTAGAGATCTGAATAATTTCTTTTTTGTTTGGGTGTGCGTTTCTACATGCTACAGAAATACCCCTAGACACCCTCTTACATTGAGCCTCAACCACTAGATCTGGGTATTGTGAACTAACACTTTGCTTAATCGACATCTCTGGTAGAAAGCTCACCCCTACTTGCATATTGATCATCGCTACAAGAGTTGACAGACTAGTGCATTTAATATCTGAGATTTTCTCTTTAGAAAGATCGTGCCCTAGTAGAACATGATCTCTTAGGCAATTACCCTCTGCCAACAACAACAGCTCTTTGTCTTTAAATTTTTTATTTTTTCTATCTTTGTGATGCACAAGATGTAGTGGGTCTTCAAACAAGGTATTGACATACAGACCTTCAGGAGTGTTGGTTGGCATAGCAATTAGTGCCAAATCAAGTTCCATTTTATCTACCATGCGCAATAGGTTTTTATTGGTGTCTTCAATCAGGGATATGTCTAAGTTTGGGTATGCGGCTTTAATTGATGCTAAAAATGCTGGCAACAAGAAGGGTGATATGGTTGGAATTACTCCAATCTTTATACTGGATTCAAAAAAAGACTTTTGTGCTAGGCGTACCAAGTCTTTTGTTGATAGGATAACTCCTTTAGCCTGTTGTACAGTCTTTTCACCAATTGGGGTAAATAGAACATTTTTGTTGTTACGCTCAACCAGTTGAACATCAAGACCTTGTTCTAATTTATTAATACCAGCACTAAGAGTAGACTGACTAACAAAGCACTCTTCCGCAGCTTTAGAGAAGTGCAGGTGTTTGTGTAGAGCGACTAAGTATTCTAGATTTTTAATTGATGGTAGCATAGTATTTACAATCGGTTTTTTCGATTATTATAATGAATTTTTTTCGTTTTACTTAATTTATAGGCATTATTATAATTACCCTCAAGTTGTTATATGTTGCATTGCCCTCATCTTTCAAAGGATGATCTCCTCAAATTATTTGCAATGTGTAACAACTAATAAATTGAATAAAGACATATGTGATTAGCAATAAAACCTGCCTTAGTTGGAATTTTTATTGGTTGAAAATAAACTATATTATAGTTTTATTATATTATAAACTTGCAATATTAGAATTTTATGATATAATAACCATATGTCACCACTCTCCCCCAAGAATTATTCTCTCCTCAAGAGATAAGGTGGTGACATACTTATTAATCAATTTATAGAGTAAATACCATGAAATTAATGATCGCTATTAATACCGTAGTTCTCTCATTTTTGTTGTTGGCAACAAGTGCGTTTGCAGAAGTTTCTAAACCGTATGGTGTTTTTAACCCTATAACTATGTTTGATCTCTCTCCACGAACACGAATACAGGGGTCTGACTCTGCTTTTTATAATTATGGCAATAAAGGTTATGACTTTGTGGTTGAGGCGATGCCAGCCCCCATTGCTAAAGCTTCGGCTCGATATGCTGTTTTAGCGGGATTAGCTCAGAATTCTAATTAATAGACTACGGCCGCATTAATTGCAACTGCGCGTTGCTGATTGAGCAAATCGCTCATTACTCTAATTTTTAATTTTTTAGAATTTGGTTTGGATGACATTCTGGTGGTAAATTTATTTCCATTGTATGACAGCCTTATTCGATAGCCTTTTAGCAACTTTGATTTTTTCTTTTTGTAGATAAAATTCCAACAGCTTCTTTGCATTCTTGGAGATAGCGAACCACAAGGTGCAGCTATTCTTTCTACAGTATGTTTCATATAGATTGGCTCAATATTGACAACTTCGGCATTGATAACTTGAGTTTTAGCATTGGCATTGCCGAGCAGAAATAGGATTATAGCTGAAAATATAGCTATATTTTTAATGGGGAGGTTTCTTATATGTCTATACATATTGTCCTTTTTTGTAAATAAATCTACAATCTATATAATAGTTTTCTAATATTATGGTATAATAATATCAGAAAATCACATTCTCTTCCCCGAGATACATTTTTGATTTTCTAATAGGTAGTCGTTTTTTTTATTCTCCTCAAGTTTAGTTAGGCGGCTACCTCCTCCTCAAGATTTAAACCCCTATGGCTAAAGCATAATATACGTTTGCAACAGGATTGCAACACTATCATTACAGCATAATTTAATGATATGATTATATTATTAAAACATAAAGTAACTGATTGTCTCTAGAGGCGTTATTACTACAGCTTTAGTGTAGAGTGTCTGGCGATATGTAATCTTGTTTTGATGGCTGTAGAGTCTCTTGTATTAGTAGTGTTCCCATACGTACAAATTCAATAATCTCATTGAGGTCTTGAGTGTTCTGCTCATTATCTAGTACATCTGCATCTAATTTTGAGATCTCGCTAAAGTCTTTTATCATCTCTAATACGTCTTCATCGTTAGTAGAAATTTTTTGCAAACCTAATCCTACTAAGAATCCTTGGCACCATTGTATTAGTGACCCTGCTTGTTCTCTAAGTGTAGAGTGTTCGTCAGCAATAAGCAATTGAAAATCAAGAGTTGCGTCTGCAAGTTGTGACAATGTTGAGTTGTATATTTGTGCCAGCTCTTGATGTGCATTTTTTTCATTGATGTTTTGCAGATCAATGCTAACTAATATTTCATTAAGCCAGTTGTCAATGGTTAGATCTGGTTTAACACAAGCAAATCCACACAAAATGCCGTGAGCACTGGATATGGTGTCATCAGTATTTAATTTGTGCAGGGTGGTTTTGAATGTGTCGTAGTCTAAGTTGTTGCTCATGACTTTCCAGCTAGTATTTGCATAGCGGCCATACGCACAGCAATACCATTAGTTACTTGTTGTAGGATTATTGAGCTTTTTCCGTCTGCTACTGCTGAGTCAATTTCAACACCACGATTAATCGGACCTGGGTGCATAACAATGGCATCTGGTTTAGCCAAAGCTAGGCGCTCAGATGTTAGACCAAAGTTATCAAAATATTCTTGCTCATTAGGAATGTCTGCTTCAAGCATACGTTCTTTTTGCAGTCTAAGAACTATAATTACATCGCAGTCTTTAAGTCCTGGTTCAATATTGCTAAAACACTCAACAGCAGAACAACGCTCTGAATTATGTTGCAACCTTTCTGGTGCAATTAGACGAATGTCTTTAGTGCCTAAGGTTTTTAGTGCTTGAATATCTGAGTGTGCAACACGAGAGTGAGTTATGTCTCCTACAATTGCAACAGATAAATCTTTAAAACTTTTTTTGTGCTGACGAATGCTAAGCATATCTAGTAGCGCTTGAGTAGGGTGGGCGTTAATACCGTCGCCAGCATTAAGAATTGATACGTCTTCTAAGTTTTGAGCAACATGGTGTGGCAAGCCATTTTGTTTGTGACGAATCACAAACATATCAATTTGCATTGCCTTAAGTGTATGCATAGTATCAAGTAGCGCCTCGTTTTTCTTTAAGGCTGAGTTCGCAAGATCAACGTTAATAACATTGGCGCTGTTGCGCATAGCTGCAATTTCAAATGTATTACGAGTACGAGTAGACGGCTCAAAAAATAAGTTGGCAACACTCATATCGTCAAGAGCTTTGGATTTTTTTAGATTGCCGGAAGAGTCGATTAAGCTATCAGCAACATCAAGAATGTGAGTTAGTTGTTGTTTTGACAGACCTTCCAAGCCTAATAGATGGATTAGCTTACCCTCTGGGTTGAGTTGAATATGATTGCTAATCAAATCTTTTTTCATTAAGCACTATCCCTTAACCAAGTTTGCAATATTAGCTCCGCTGAGAGCTTATCAACTTCGCCACGTTTAGCATTACGATGATGATGGTTGTATTTTAGTTGTTTTTTGGCGTCAAATGAGGATAAATACTCGTCAACAAACTCAACCTCAATGTTATAACGTAATTTAAGTTTTCTACCAAAAGATTTAGCGATAAAGCTTATTTCCTGGTCTTTGCCATCTTGATCAAGTGCAAGACCAATAATAAATAAATTTATATTATGGGTGTTGATAATTTTATCAAACTCTTCCCAGTTGGTAGAGCCGTCCTTGTGGTGTTTCACCACGTCAATACCACTAGCTATTTGGGTAAGACTATTGGCAATAGCAACTCCGGTGCGTTTGGTGCCAACATCAAATCCTAAATAGGTGCTGATACTCATTGTAGTTGTTGTAAAAGTTGATAACCAACATAGCCATCAATTGGAAGGTTGTTGGATTTTTGGTATTTACGTGTAGCTTCACGAGTTTTTGGCCCGGATATGCCGTCCGGCTCCCCAGTGTCAAAGCCTAGATTGTTAAGAGTTGTTTGGATGTTGTTGATATCATCTCTACTTAATGATGGCTCAACAACTGGCTTGGTGAATAGTTTGTTAATACCTGTCAAACGATCAGACAGATGACCAACAGATAAAGCATATAGGATTGAGCGGTTCCATCTAAGTATTGCACGAAAATTACGATAAGCAAAAAATGCCGGACCATTGTATCCCATTGGTAGAACTATTGATGCCTGCATATCCGACGTGGGTAATTCTTTATTATCAGCAGCACGCACACCTAGTAATTTCCAATCATTAACAGTTTTCCTTATATTTAGATTGGCTAGCTGGTAGTCAAAATCTTTAGGGATACTGACTTCTCGGCCCCAGCGCTCTGCCCTATGCCAGCCAATTTGCTCTAAGAAGTTAGCGGCACTAGCAAAAATATCTGCGTCATTGCCCCATAAGTCAATTTTGCCATCATTATCAGCATCTACTCCATATGCTGCAACATTGGTGGGCATAAATTGTACATTTCCCATTGCTCCAGCCCAAGAGCCTTTCGCACTTATTGGTATTTTTCCTTTATCTATAAGCTCTAATAAGCTTAGTAATTGCTCGGTGAAAAATTCTGAACGCCTCTTGTCAAAACCAAGGGTCGCTAGAGACCTAATTAAGCCAAGATTACCGGTGTTACCGCCATAGTTACTTTCCATACCCCAAAACGCCACAATAATATGTGGAGGTACGCCGTATTTTTTGTAATTCTCTTGTAGCTCTTGTTGGTGTTGTTTAAGCTTCTCAGCGCCTTTTTTTAGTCTATATTCGCTTACTCTGGAACTTAGATAACGCCAGAAATTTTGACTAAATTCTGCCTGAGTACGATCAAATTTAATCACCCTGGGGTTGGGTTTGAGATTGTCAAACGCCTTGTCTAATGTTGTTTTAGATATGCCTTTATCTAAGGCTTGAGTACGGATATCAGTCAAGAACTCTTCGAATGAGCGCGAATCGGACAACTCTTGGGTATCATTTGCATATACAAAGGTGGTTAATAAAAGTAGTAGGATAAATCGCAACATAGTGAAATTATACAAGTTAATTGCAATATTTTTATTCCTAACGTCATGTGCAGATAATGATGTCAACGTTATTAGTGGCAAGACTATGGGCACAACTTATATGGTTAAGGCTGTCAATAGTACAGTTAGTAAAACTACGATTGACAATAGGTTGTGGCAAATCAACAATACTTTTTCAAATTGGGACAGCGCCTCAGAACTTTCAAAACTAAATAGTGCCCCAGTTAATAAGTGGATAGATGTATCTAATGATCTGTATTTAGTTCTTGCACAAGCAAAGAAAATCAATCAACAAACCCAAGGTTTCTTTGATCCTGGAATTGGTAAGTTGATTGACCTATGGGGGTTTGGAGCTGTTAGCTCTAGTATTAAGCCAACTAGGAAAGCTGTTGAAGAATCTAAAATAGAGGCATCAATTGACAATTTAGTATTGGACAACAACAAAGTAAAAAAACTTAAAGATATAAGTATTAATTTATCAGCAATTGCTAAAGGTTATGGAGTTGACGAGATTGCTAGATTATTAGCAAATAATGGCGTTGATAGTTTTATGATTGAAATTGGCGGAGAGGTTTTTGCAAGAGGTTCCAACCTTGGTTCAAACTGGGTGGTTGGTATTGAAATGCCAAACAACCAAACACCAATAGCAATTAAGCTTAAAAATGAGGCTGTTGCCAGTTCTGGTGATTATCGTAATTATTTTATTTGGGAGGGCAAGAAGTATATGCATATTATTAATCCAAATACTGGTTTGCCTGCTAAAACCGACCTTAGTTCTGTAAGTGTAATTAATAGCAAAACTATGTTGGCTGACGCTTATGCAACCGCAATGATGGCAATGGGTAGTGAAAAAGCCCAAAGCCTAGCAAATAAGTTAAACTTAAAAACTATTATGATTTTGAATGAAGAACATAGTTATAAGATTTTAAAGGTTAATTTATGATGCCATTGGCCGAAAAGCTCAGACCAAAGAACTTAGATGATTTTTTCTCGCAAAAGCATCTGCTTAATGATGCTCATCCGCTTAAACAAGCAATAAACAACAAACAATTACACTCAATGATTCTCTGGGGTCCTTCTGGAGCAGGCAAGACTACCTTGGCAAAAATAATGTGTGACCAGGTTGATGGTTATTTTGCACAGATGAGTGCAGTATTGGATGGTGTTAAAGAATTGAGATCTATAGTTGAGAATGCAAAAAAATATCAAAATATTGGGCAAAAAACAGTCTTATTTGTAGATGAGATTCATCGTTTTAATAAAGCTCAGCAGGATGGGTTTTTGCCACACATAGAGTCTGGACTGATTACTTTAATTGGTGCTACTACTGAAAATCCAGCATTCGAGCTTAATTCTGCGCTATTATCACGACTTAGTGTTTATACACTAGAAGAGATCGATGAGCACGGACAGTTGCAAATACTAAACCGCAGTCTTGATTATGTTGGTTTGAATATAGATGATGAACTTAAGCAAAAGATTGTTGATTTTAGTTCTGGCGATGCTAGGCGTTTGATTAACATAGTTGAAAAAATCTCTCAAGCTAATCTAAAGCATATCAATAGCAAAACTATCGAACAGTTTTTACAAGACAAGGTGGCTAGTTTTGACAAGGGTGGTGATGAGTTTTATCAACAACTTTCCGCTTTTCATAAGTCAGTTCGTGGCTCTTCAGCCGATGGCGCATTGTATTGGATGGCAAGAATGTTAGTTGCTGGCTGTGATCCAAAAACAATAGCTAGGCGCCTACTTGCAATTGCCTCAGAGGATATTGGCAATGCAGATCCTAGAGCATTAGAAGTTACTTTAAATGCATGGGATATATTTGATCGTGTTGGCGCCAAGGAAGGCAATAGAGCCATTGCTCAAGCTGCTGTATATTGTGCTGTTGCACCAAAATCAAATGCAGTCTACAAGGCGTTTAATCAAGCTATGAGCGAGGCAAAACAAAGTGGTGATATGGATGTACCAAAACATTTATGTAATGCTACAAATGAGCTAATGCAAGACAGGGGTTTTGGCGCTGGGTATCGTTATGCCCATGATGAGCCAAATGGTATCTCTATAGGGCAAACATATTTTCCAGAAGAATTGGGTGAGAGACAATATTATCTACCTACAGATAGAGGTTTAGAGATTAAAATTGGGGAAAAATTAAAACAATTAAGGAAGTCATTATGACAGTATTACCTACAGTTTTGGCTATTGGTGTTGGAGCTACGATTGGTGCTAGTATGCGTTATTATTTAACGCAGTTTATGAACGCTACTTTTGGGCCTGCATTTCCTTACGGAACTTTAAGTGCAAATATTCTAGGGTCATTTTTGGCAGGAATTTTGGTGGTTGTTATTTTGGAGAAAGCTGCACTGCATGAAGCGTACAGGCTTATGTTATTAATTGGATTGACTGGCTCACTCACCACAATGTCAACTCTTTCATGGGAGTCGGTAGAAATGATTAGTCTTGGTCATTACTCTCAAGCAAGTTTAAACATTCTACTTAATGTGTTTTTGTCTTTATCTGCTGCTGGGCTAGGTGTTGTTTTTATGCGTAACTTGTATCCTGGCTAATAGTGCTTTAATTGATATAAGAAAAACTCCAAGTGTGATTGAAATTAC
Organism: Candidatus Thioglobus perditus; assembly: GCA_002909145.1. Classification (GTDB taxonomy): domain Bacteria; phylum Pseudomonadota; class Gammaproteobacteria; order PS1; family Pseudothioglobaceae; genus PNQY01. The sequence goes on along the minus strand of PNQY01000131.1, from coordinate 10,419 downwards.
CACTGGTATTATAAAAAAATCTGTAATTATTTGCACAGTTGAAGATAGATTGTGAGTAATTTCAGCTAGTATATGTAGTTGTGGGATATTGTGCATTACAATACCGCCACCAACCATTAACATAGCTATCATACCAATCCAGCCAAGTGCTTTTAATACCTTCGGCATACCTTGAATTAACAAAGTTCCGGCGTGTTGATAAAGACCACTATCCTTTTTTTCCTTTAAATAAAAACCCACATCATCCATTTTGATAATCACTCCTACAATGCCATAAACTGCAAAAGTAGCAACAAGTGCAACTATAATCAAAACGCCTAGTTGGGTTAATATTTCTTCCGTTGCAACAGAAGCAATAGTTAATGCAATAATTTCAATAGATAAAATAGTGTCAGTTCTAACTGCTGAGTTAACTGTTTCATCTTCTGCCGCCATAAGGTCGTCAGTATTAGGCATAGAGTGCTCATGCGAGTGATTATGCTCCTTGATAACGCCTATTTTTTCAGCCAATGATTCAGTCCCTTCAAACGCTAGATATGATCCACCCAGTATTAGAATTGGCGCCATAACCCACGGTGCAAAGTAAGTAATAAGTATGGCCATAGGGATCATCAGTGCTTTATTGCGCAGTGATTTTTTGGTGATTTTCCAGATAACTGGCAATTCTCTTTTGGCAGCAGTATTGTTTACATATTGTGGAATAGTGGCAGTGTCATCAATTAAGATGCCTGCAGTCTTTGATAATGATTTCGCACTCTGGCTAGCAATATCATCAATTGTTCCGGCTGAAACTTTTACAGCTACTGCTGATAAATCATCAGCTAAAGCACTAATATATCCAATAAGTCCTGACATGATAGTTTGTTTATGTGTGGTTTATGTGTGGTTTATGTGTTGTTCTATAACGTCAAATAGCTCACCAGCAATGTTAAGCCCAAATTGAGAGTCTAGCTCCCTAATACATGTTGGGCTAGTAACATTGATTTCGGTAATATAATCACCAATTACATCAAGACCAACAAACATTAAGCCCTTAGCTTTAAGAGTTGGTGATATTTGTTCGCATAGATAACGGTCTCTACTGCTAAGCTCTTGTCCAATACCTGTTGCGCCTGCGGCTAGGTTGCCTTTAAAGTTACCTTTTGCAGGCATACGTGCTAGAGCGTAGTCAATTGGTTTGCCGTTGATTAATAATATGCGCTTATCGCCTTTGGATATAGCACTTAAAAATTCTTGTGTGATAATTTGCCTTTTGCCGTTGTTAGTTAAATACTCAAGAACTTCGTTAATATTGTCATCACCATGTGTAAGTTTAAAAATATCTCGTCCACCCATGCCGTCTAGTGGTTTAACCACTACTGTGTTTTGCTGATCAATAAATTCTTTAATTCTGTTTTGATTGGCGCATACTAGCGTCTTGGGCATACAGTGTGGAAAGTTTAGTGCAAATAGTTTTTCATTGGCATCACGCAGCGATTGTGGTTTGTTTACTACTAGCACACCACTGTTTTCTGCTTGTTCTAATAAATAGGTTGCATAAATATAGTCCATATCAAATGGAGGGTCTTTGCGCATTAGGATTACATCAAACTCTTTAAGATTTATATCTACATTTGCTTGTTTTGTGTACCAATTTTCAAGATTATCAGTAACTTTGGTTTTGGCACAATTGGCAAAAACCTCTGCATCTTTAACAAACATATCATGAGTATCAAACGTATAAATATCCCAAGATCTTCTGTTAGCCTCTAGCATCATTGCTAGTGAAGAGTCTTTTTTTGGGTTGATGGATGATATGTCATCCATTAGCACGGCTATTTTTATTTTTTTCATATTAATTATTATAAATTGAGAGGTTGAAATATTGACCTTATTATCAGTATTGATAAATATAGTGAAACGTCGTATAATCAAAAGCCCGAGGAGAGTAAGATTTGGCGTATACGACACTTACATTAAAAAATAACAAAACTGGAGAGACTAGGAGAGCACCTGTTGGTTTTTCATGGACAGCTTTGTGTTTTTTCTTTTGTCCGGCAATTTACCGTCGAGACTGGAAATCATTTATTTTAATGTTTCCACTTTGTGTGCTTACATTAGGCCTGGCAAATATAGTTTTTTTCTTTATTTACAACAAGCTTTATTTAAAGCGTTTGTTGTCACAAGGGTATAGAATAACTGTGCATGGCTCTGGACAAGTTAACCAGTCACATTTATAAGAATAAATATTACTGGACAATTGTTCAACAACAGCGTATCATTTCGCCACTTTAGTGCGGGGTGGAGCAGTTCGGTAGCTCGTCGGGCTCATAACCCGAAGGTCATAGGTTCAAATCCTGTCCCCGCTACCAAGATTTAAGTCTTTTTTGTGCTTTAATTGGCAAAAGAGCAAATTAAGACCCCCTTTTTAGGGGGTTTTTGTTATGTGTAAAAAAATTGAAAGTGTAAATATATAAATGGCAAAAATAACTGACAAAATTATTGATCTAATCAATCCTGTTATTGGAGATATGGGTTATGAGCTAGTAGGTGTTGAGTATGTAGCTAGTGGCAAGCACAGTATTTTAAGAGTTTATATTGATATTGATAATGGTATAGGTATTGAAGACTGCGAAAAAGTATCTAGACAGCTAAGCGCTATATTTGATGTAGAAGATCCAATTAGTGGGCAGTACAATCTGGAGGTTTCATCTCCAGGCATAGAGAGGCCACTTTTCCATATTGGGCATTATCAACGTTTTTTAGGTAACGATATTAAGTTACGCATGGTTAGGCCGATTGATGGACAGCGTAAATTTAGCGGTACAATTGGTAGTGTAAGTGAAGTTAATAATACTATTGAATTAGTGACAGAATTGGGTCCAGTTACATTGGACATTGATATGATTGAAAAAGCGAACTTGGTCGCTGATTTTTAGGAGAAGGAAAACATGGACGGTAAAGAATTATTTTTAATGGTTGAGGCAATTTCTAATGAGAAGAATATATCTAAAGAGGATGTGCTTGAGTCATTAGAAGAGGCTTTAGCAGTTGCGACAAAAAAGCGCAACAATATTGATGCCCATGTAGAAATCGATAGAAAAACTGGTGAGTTTTCTACTTTTAGACAGTGGATGGTTATTGAAGATGGTGAAAATTTTGTTGATGATGATGGAACTGAATTTGATCCAGAATTACACATTCATGCAAAGGAAGCTGGTGGTGTTGCAGTTGATGATTTCGTTAGAGAGCCAATTGAAACTGAAGAGTTTGGCCGTATTGCTGCACAAATTGTTAAACAAGTTATTATTCAAAAGGTTCGTGAAGCTGAAAGAGACGTTATTGTAAATGATTATACTAATCGTGTTGGTGAAGTAATTATGGTTACGGTTAAGCGAGTTGATCGTGGTAATGTGTATGTTGATATGGGTGGCGTTGACGGCATGATCTCTAAGTTTGACTTAATTCCTAATGAGTCAGTACGTAAGAATGACCGTCTTAGGGCTTACATAAAAGAGGTTAAGGCCTCTACTCGTGGGGCACAAATTTTCCTATCTCGCACAGCACCAGAAATGATGATTCAACTGTTTGAAATGGAAGTTCCTGAAATTTCCGAAGGTGTTATCGAGATTGTGAGCTGCAGTAGAGATCCAGGTCTGCGTTCAAAGCTTGCAGTTAAGGCCAAAGATAAACGCATAGATCCAATTGGTTCTTGTATTGGTATGCGTGGCGCAAGAGTACAAGCAGTTTCAAATGAATTAAATGGTGAGCGTGTCGATATCGTTCTATGGGACGAGGATCCTGCGCAGTTTGTGATCAATGCCATGTCCCCTGCTGAGGTAAGTTCAATTGTGGTTGATGAAGATAAAAACACTATTGAGGTTGCAGTTGATGAAGATCAGCTAGCTTTAGCAATTGGTCGTGGTGGTCAAAATATTAAGCTTGCATCGCGCCTTACTAAATGGAAGTTGAATGTTATGTCTACGGCTGAATCTGATGAAAAACAAGCCGAAGAGGTACAAAAAACTAGTGATAAATTAGCGGATCAGCTAGGTGTTGACTCTGAGGTTGCCGGAGTATTAATTGAAGAAGGTTTTGGTAGTATTGACGAACTGGCAGATGCAGATGCTAAGGCATTAGAGAGTATTGAAGAGTTTGACACATCAATGGTTGAAGAATTGCAAGAGCGTGCATCTGATGCTCAGTTAGTGCAAGCCTTGGGTGATGCTGAATCATCTGAAGTATTAATGAGTGTTAATGGTGTTGATGAGGATTTGGCACAGGCTCTTATTGAAGCTGAAATCTCTACGGTTGATGACTTAGCAGAATTATCAATTGATGAATTACTAGATATTCAAGATATGGATACCGAGGTAGCATCAGCTGTTATTATGACAGCAAGAGAAAACGAAGGATGGTTTGATTAATATAAGATAGTAGTATACTTCTTAGTTAGCAACATATAAAAAATACAGGCAAGCATTATGGCACATACAGTTCAAACTTTATCTAAATTATTAAAAAAGACTCCAGAAGAGGTCATAAATATTCTTAGCAATGCTGGTATTGATGGCAAGAATGCCGATTCTGAAATCTCAGCTGAAGAGAGAAAGGTTTTAATGGGCAGCCTGTCAAAACGTTCCAGCAATAAGTCTAGTATGTCTGTTTCACGTAAGCCAGGTGCAAGCTCAAATACTAATACTGGCGGAGTTAAGATTCAGGTTAAGAAAAAGCGCGTTAAAAAGGCACCAGTAGAGGCGAAGGCTAGCGCTGAGCCAGAGGTAAATGCAGCAGCTATAGCGGCAAAAAAGGCGTTAGAAGCCGGCCGTGATGCAGATGAAAAGCTTCTTGCACAAGATGCTAAGCGTTTAGAGATGATTCGATTGCAAAAAGAGCAAGAAGAGGCAACAAAGTTAAAAAATCAAGCTGCTAAACAAAAGCAAGAGGAAACTAAAAAACCAAAAGTAGAAGAAAAACCAAAAGTAGAAGAAAAAACTAAAGAGGATAAAAAGCCAAAACGTTTGCGCAATACACAGGGAGCCAAAGACCCTCGTAAACAATTGCATGTTGCTAATAAAAACCCAAACAGAAAGCTAAAGAAGAAAGATAGAACACGCTTATCACAAAAAATTCAAGAAGAGCAAGCACAGCACGGCTTCCAAAAGCCAGTTGAAAAAGTGGTTCATGAGGTGGCCATTCCTGAGAATATTAAGGTAAGTGAGCTTGCGCAAAAGATGACAACTAAGGCTGGTGAAGTACTTAAAGTGTTAATGGGGATGGGAGTAATGGTAACCCTAAACGACGTAATTGACCAAGATACCGCACTACTAGTGGTTGAAGAAATGGGGCACAAGGGTGTAGCTAGTAAAGAAGAAACTATTGAAGATACTCTTATCGAAAAATCAAAATCAACAGGTGATGAAAGCTCACGCCCACCAGTGGTAACAATAATGGGACACGTTGACCATGGTAAGACTTCACTACTTGACTACATTCGTAAAGCTAAAGTGGCTGATGCGGAGGCTGGTGGTATTACTCAGCATATTGGCGCTTATCAAGTAAGTTCTAATAATGGATTAATTACTTTTGTTGATACTCCAGGACACGCGGCATTCTCAAAAATGCGCTCTCGTGGTGCAAACTCAACAGATATTGTTATCTTAGTGGTTGCAGCCGATGATGGGGTTATGCCACAAACAATTGAATCAATTAAGCATGCACAGAAGGCTGGAGTTCCATTGATTGTTGCAATTAATAAGATTGATAAAGAAGGTGCTGATATTGATAAAACTAAGCAAGTGCTTTCAACTCATGATGTGATTTCTGAGGACTGGGGTGGAGATGTTATGATGGTTCCGGTGTCAGCGCATACTGGTGAAGGTGTTGACGCACTTTTAGATGCAATTACACTAACTGCTGAAATTTTAGAATTCTCAGCTGTGGTTAAAGGACCTGCACATGGTACGGTGTTAGAGGCCCGCCTAGAAAAAGGCCGAGGCAAAGTAACAACTGTTTTAGTGCAGTCTGGAACTTTGAAAAAAGGCGATATTATGATTGCCGGCCTAGAATATGGCAAGGTTAAACAAATTGTTAACGATCAAGGCAAGGTTCTTAAAGAGGCTGGACCGTCAACTCCAGTAGAAGTGCTGGGATTATCAGGCATTCCAAATTCTGGTGATGAGGTTCTAGTGGTTGATAGTGAGCGCAAAGCTCGTGAAGTTGCAGACTTTAGAAAAACTAAAGAGCGTGAGGCAGAATTGCAAAGACAGCAAGCTTCTAAAATGGAGAACTTCCTGCAAAAAATGGAAGAAGGCGATATATCCACTGTTAATGTGCTTTTAAAATCTGATGTTAGAGGTTCAGCTCAGGCATTGGTAGAGGCATTAGAAGAATTATCAACTGACGAAGTAAGAGTTAAAGTGGTTTCAAGTGGTGTAGGCGGCATTAATAATACTGATATTACATTAGCTGCTACATCTGACGCTTTAGTGTTAGGTTTTAATGTTCGTGCCGATGCAGTTGCACGTAAGACTGCCGATAATGAAGGTGTACGTATTGAATACTATTCAATTATTTATAATTTAATTGATGATGTTAAGGCTATCATGAGTGGCTTATTAAGCCCTGAGTTAAGTGAAAATATTATAGGTATTGCCAATGTGAAAGATGTATTTAAATCTCAGAAGTTGGGTGATATTGCAGGCTGTATGGTCGAAGAAGGTGTGGTAAGGCGTGATAGTCCAATTCGTGTTCTACGCGATAGCGTGGTAATCTTTGAAGGCGAGTTAGAATCACTAAGACGTTTCAAAGATGATGTTAAAGAGGTTAAGTCTGGTACTGAATGTGGTATTGGAGTACTTGGCTACAATGACGTGCAACCAGGTGACCAGATAGAAGTATTTGAGCGTATTGAGAGCGTACGTAGCTTGTAATTTAAATCTTATATAAATGCAAGAGCAACCATCTTATCGAGTTGAGCGTATTAATGAATTGATACGTCGAGAGCTGATTATGCTGCTGAAAAATGATACCAAAGACGCTAGGCTTGGCAGTGTAGTTATTACCGATGTAATTGCAAGTAAAGATCTTAGTAGTGCAAAGGTGTTTTACACTGTGGCACAGAATGATAAAAAAATTGTAGAGCCATTGCTTAATAAGGCTAGTGGTTTCTTTCGTGCGCGTTTATCTAAAACTGTTGATCTTCGCCACACTCCAGCACTTAGATTTATTTTTGATCCTGCGCCTAATACTGGCGCAAGGATTGAAGAGTTGCTATCTAAGTTGTAATACTTGGCCTTATGTCTAGGCGTAATAAAAAGGGTAGAGATATTAACGGCATTGTTTTGCTGGACAAGGACACCGGTCTTAGTTCTAATGCAGCATTACAAAAAGTTAAGCGTTTATTTTTTGCTAAAAAAGCCGGGCATACTGGATCCTTAGACCCACTAGCCAGTGGTATTTTGCCAATTTGTCTGGGCCAGGCAACCAAGGTTGCGCAGTTTTTGCTTGATGACAATAAGCGTTATTTTGTTCGTGGACTATTAGGACAAACAACAGATACATTTGATTGTGAGGGTGAAATAACCAGTGCACAATCAACTAAGCATTTGAATGAGCAGCAAATTATTGACGCGGCCCAGAGCTTTCAAGGTGATATTAAGCAAGTGCCACCAATGTACTCAGCACTAAAGCGAGATGGGCAGCCTTTATATAAGCTTGCTAGACAGGGTATTGAGGTTGAGCGTAAAGCGCGTCCAGTAACTATTCATAATATTGAGTATTTAGGTTATGAAGATGGTTTTTTGAGCCTAGAGGTGTCGTGCTCCAAGGGTACATATATTCGCAGTTTAATAGCAGATATTGGTGAGAAATTAGGTTGTGGAGCGCATGTTGTTGAGCTTAGACGTATTGGATTTGCACATATAGATATTTCTCAAACTATCAAATTTGCAGACCTTACATCTTTAGCAACCGATGATTATAAGCAGTTAGATGCGAAAATATTCCCTAGTGAAGACATGCTGCCAAATCTTGATAGTGTGCAACTTAATGAACAGCAAAGCATTGATATAAGTTTTGGCAGAGAGGTTGTTTCTAATAAGAGAGGTTTAGAACAACAAGTAAAGTTATTTGACCACAATAAGCAGTTTTTGGGCATTGGAATAGAGAGTCAAAATGGCACAATTGCACCCAAACGATTATTTGTTTAAATATTAATTGGCTATAATTTATAGTATGAATGATTGGAAGAATAAAAAAAGCGCTTTAGTAGGCTATAGCTTCGATGAAAACCTTATGCGTAGCGTTAAAGGTGACAGTAGTTTGCGTGATAGCGTATACAATCGTGAGCGCAAATTTAATCTTGTTGATGAAAATATAGATGATCTTTTAGAGGTGTTATTGTTTTTGTTGCTCTCTACTGGTATTTATCGAATTGTAATTGGCCTTAACAATGGTGAAATTAAAACCTCATCAGTATTTGATCCTTTTAATATAGAAATTCATATGGCAGAAGATTTACTGGTGTCAGATTATGTTTTTAATCATTTTGGTATGATTTCTCTTGATGAAAAAGAAGCATTAATTAAGCGTTATTATAAAATGCTTGAATATGATCATGCGTTTGAGTATCTACCCAAGGAATGGCAAGAGGCATTTCATAATAGAAACGAGACTATGAAACAACTTACTGATGAAGACGAGCTTAGATATATTATTGAGCACATCCCAGTATTACGAAATTTAGACGGATATTATCTGCGATCAGCAGTGATTAACTTGTTTAACTCGACAGTTTCAATGTCATTTAATTGTGACGGTACACAAATTATGTCACATAAAAAATTTAAAGAATTTATTGAAGAATATATATGAAGATATTAATAATTGGAAGCGGTGGGCGTGAGCACGCCTTGGCTTGGCAGTGTGCTAAATTTGACAACACTGAAGAGGTTTTTGTAGCACCTGGTAATGCAGGTACGCAGCTAGAAGATAGGATTACCAATGTCAATATTGGCTCGGAAGATGTTGATGGTCTTATTGCATTTGTCAAGGATAACCAAGTAGACTTAACTATTGTTGGACCAGAGGCTCCACTGGTAATTGGCGTGGTTGATAGCTTTCAAAGTGAAGGCCTGGCAATCTTTGGTCCGACTGAAGCCGCATCACAACTTGAAGGCTCAAAAGCGTTTTGTAAGGATTTTTTAGATCGTAACAATATTCCTACTGCATTTTATGATGTGTTTACTGAAACCGCTCCAGCAATTAAATATGTTGAGGAAAAAGGCACGCCAATAGTAATTAAAGCTGATGGATTAGCCGCAGGCAAAGGGGTAATTATTGCCAATACCCAGCAAGAAGCTGAAGATGCAATTAATGATATGCTTGAAGGCAATCGCTTTGGCGATGCTGGTTCTCGTGTGGTGGTTGAAGAATTCTTGTTTGGTGAAGAGGCTAGTTTTATTGTAATGGTGGATGGCAAGAATATCTTGCCAATGGCAACATCTCAAGACCATAAAGCGCGTGATAATGGCGACAAAGGCCCCAACACTGGAGGCATGGGGGCTTATTCTCCAGCACCTATTGTTACTGATGAGATTTTTCAAGATGTAATGGATAGTGTAATTCGTCCAACAGTTGAATCAATGTCTGCGGAGGGCAATCCATATACTGGTTTTCTATATGCAGGCCTTATGATTGACGATAAGGGCAATTCAAAAGTTTTAGAATATAACTGTCGTTTTGGCGATCCAGAAACCCAGCCAATTATGATGCGTCTTAAATCTAATTTGGCAGATTTGTGCTTATTGGCAACTAAAGGCAAGCTTGATAAGGCAGATATTGAGTGGGATGATAGATCATCAATGGGTGTTGTGTTGGCAGCAAACGGTTATCCAGATGCCTATCCATCGGGTGAGGTAATTGCTCTTCCAGTAGATAAAGATGATGCTAAAGTTTTTCATGCGGGCACAAAAATGGACGGTGAGAACGTTGTAACAAGTGGTGGGCGCGTTCTTTGTGCAACAGCACTTGGCATAGATACTCTTGATGCGCAAACTAATGCTTATAACTTATTGGCCAAGATTGATTGGGATAACGCTTACTATCGAACCGATATCGGCTTTAAAGCCATCAAGTGATTATTGTTGGGGTTGATGAGGCGGGTCGTGGCCCATTAGTTGGCTCAGTGGTTGCTGGTGCAGTGATTCTACCTAATGACTTTAATTTACCCGAACTAACCGATTCAAAAAAACTCACAGAAAAAAAGCGCGACACACTATATGATTTAATTACTCAGCAGTGTCAGTGGGCAATTGGAGAGTCAAGCTCTAAAGAAATTGATGAGATAAACATTCTACAAGCTACTATGCTGGCTATGAAACGTGCCGTTGAAGGTCTAGATATTAAATACGATCAAGTTTTAGTGGATGGTAATCGTTG
>PNQY01000130.1 GCA_002909145.1 Candidatus Thioglobus perditus | reverse complement strand
CTAATTAATTACACCAATAGTATTGTTGTCAGAAATTTCAAACTAGTCATTTATATTTTATAAACTCCTAGTTTTCAATTTCTTTACGCCTAAGTGTAATTTGTCTACTGTATTTTTTAGAATAACGTTAAGCTAAGGGGCGGCAAGTGCATTACCCCGAAACTGATTTAGTATTTAGAAGATTTGATTCAACTTTGAGCTTGGCAAACAGCATAGTCTCTTGCCGCCCCTCTTGAGCGCTGTGTTATAAAACTATTTTACAAATGCTTTATCTAATTCTTTGTATAGATTTAACGACTTTTCAGATTCAGTTTTAATATTTTCGTATAAGCTGTTAGCGATTACACGAATTGAATGTTTTTCATTCTCGTTCAACTTTGGATAATTAAACTTCGTAAAGTTATCAATTATTTTTTGTTTTCGTTTTTCAAACTGATCATCTTCGTTAGCACGATTACATATTATTTTTAAATGCTCTTCCCAATTGCAATATGTCTTGTCTTCTTTACGCTCTCTTTTGTTACATGATTTACAACATGGGACAATGTTGCCTGGATGATGTAAGCCATATTCAGCTCTGTTGAACATATAAAGATGTTCAATCTGTAATTTTTCATTTTGTTCACCACAGTATGCACAAGTGGAATTAAAATGAATTTCGCGAATCTCTTGCCACAGTCTTTTACCCTTGCCACTTCCTGTGTTGAATGAGTGACCTAAGTAATATTCACCAACTTTCGTAAGAAACGCTCTAACAGCCGTGTTTGCGGAGTCTGAGTATGTATTATATACGGCCATATGTTGTTTTGTTTTATAACGCCTTAATAACTGGCGAAAAATTGTGGGCTAAAATCGCGCAGCGATAGCCCGCTGTTTTTAGTCCAGTTGATTAACTTGTTATATTTCAATTCTCTACGTAGTTGGCATCAAGTTCATTCAATATTTTTCTTGAGTTAAATGATGTTTTATTTGTCATTATTACTGATGCTAAACCATTGTCAGGATATATGCGCATTTCGGAATGAAAGCCAGCTCCGCCACCTTCTTTGAAATAGTAAGTAACACCATTTAATTTACCAATGTGCCACCCAAGTGTCATATCTATATTTTTTCCAGCATTTGTTTGTTGCTGAGAGTAGAGTAATTGTTTTGATTTTTCTCCAAGAAGTTTAGATTGCTCGGATAGCAAATCTTGCAGAATTTTAGAAAAGGCCGTAGCAGAGCCAATTGCTCCACCAAATGATGGGCCGTTTAAATACACATTCTTTATATGTAACCAACTGCCCTCGTACTCCCCTAATAAATTTCCATCAATGAAGAATCGGCCAAACAAATTCATGAATGACCACTTCTTTAAATATCCTTTTGCATGATTATTTTTATTCACAATCAAGAAGCCAATCTCATTTGAAGTCAGCCCTAAAACTTCGATGATATTTTCAGTGACATAATCAGAGTATGTCTTACCGCTGACCTGCTCGATAACCTTTCCTAGCAACCAATAACCAATATTGGAGTAACTATACTCAGTGCCTGGTTGTGCATCTAAATCAGGGTTTTCGTTTAGCACTTTGGTAAGTGCTGATGCTTCGTCAAAACTGCCATGCTCCTTACTAAGATGAACCCACTTAAGCGGTATTGGGTTCGCAATACCAGAGGTGTGACTCAACAACTGGCGTATTGAAATATGAGGGTTATATGGGTGTTCAATATAATCAGACACAGAATCATTTAGATTGATTTTGTTAAGCTCGACCAATTGCAATACTGCAATTGCAGTGAGCGCTTTGGTCATTGAAAAAGCTGCCATTGTATGACTTGAATTAAGAAGGCTGCCTTTTTCAATATTAGATAACCCCACATTGTGATCAAGAATTGTGGCATTTTTATTTACAACGATATATTGGATCCCAGGCTCATTATCGTCCACCAAGTTACTTAGTACACTTATTGCCTTATCATCCATTTGCATCCCTTCTTTCTCACCTTGCACCACTGAGCAGCTAATAACTACCACTAGGATACATAATGTTATGATTAGCTTCATTGCTTCTCCGAACGTTTGTTTTTTGAAATATAACGTTGGCTTCAGCTGCAAGCGCGTCCGGCGCTGCGCCGGTTTGGCGCGGCTTGTGCGTCAGCACAAGGCGTGACAAAAGCGATTGTCGGCTGCAAGCGTTTGTTAGGACTCTCCGAAATGTACTTCCCTATGACAATTCGGACAAAGCGCCATGACATTTTCCAAACGGTCTTCGCCACCACCAGACAACGGCGTTACGTGATGCACCTCCAAAAAAGGAGTGCCATCGGACGCCCTCACAAATGGAGCAGGACTAGAACATTTTTCACAAACTCCGCCAGCCCGAATGAGGGCCTCTGCAACAATGTCGGCATTTCGCCGATAGGTGTACGAATACACTCGCATGCGCTCAGGCTTCGCAACTGCGGCAGCAATACGCTTTGCACGATTTTCCGAGGAGTCTACTCCAGCGGCCGACAGTTCAGCCTGTTCCTCGCGTTTCAACGACGCCAAATTTTGCGTAGGGCGAGTAAGTGAAGTGTCTAGATGTTCGAGAATTCGACCAAAATCTTGGGCGTCATTACTC
>PNQY01000019.1 GCA_002909145.1 Candidatus Thioglobus perditus | reverse complement strand
AGCATGAAGAGCATGAAGAGCATGAAGAGCATGAAGAGCATGAAGAGCATGAAGAGCATGAAGAGCATGAAGAGCATGAAGAGCATGAAGAGCATGAAGAGCATGAAGAGCATGAAGAGCATGAAGAGCATGACTTATATTAAAAGAATGTCCATTATCGTTTAAACACTTTAATAAATCATATGCAGAAATACTAGAATTTAATTTTGATAATTCTTCAACAATATCAAATCTTTGAGGCGTAATGCTTTTTCCACTTTCTTTGCATTTTGACATTAGTTTTATTCTATCAATCATTCTAAAATAACATCGTCCGAATAAGTGAGTGTATTTATCTTAACATCTGTAAGCTTGTAGCCACTATTGGCAACATCAAAACTTTGAGATTCAACCAAAACCTTGCCTGATACTATTATTGGTATGTAAATATCTCTAAGATTTGTCGGACTTACAGAAACATCAACCAACAGGGTTTGATTCAATGGTGGTGGTGGAACATGTATGCATTGTCCGGCCTCAGGAACCAACAAGAACTTACTAACGTCAGAGCCATTAATTTCAATCGGAACCATAAAGCCAGCCAATTCAATTAACTCACCATCAATCAAGTTATTTATTTTTTTTCCAGCATCTTCAAGTTTTTTTTGAAAATCAGGGTCTGACACTGTCTGGTAGTCTAATTTCTCAGGCACAAAATCATAAGCACCTGCAGGAGTTAGAGAATCCCAATTGTCCACAAGCTGCCGCAAACGCTCTTCAGTTACATCCTTGGCAGAAATGCTTATAGACAAAGTCATTAACAGGACTAGAATAAATTTACTAAACATATTTTTTTATTAACTTAAACTTTGATGCAGACTTTTCTTAAATACCATTGCCGCAGGTATCAAGCTGCTTAAGACCCCTGCAAATAAAATTATACCAAAAACCTTAACTTCCTCTAGACTCACCCATTCAAACTCAGGAGTAATACCAAGTACTACATTAAGCTGACTAGAAGCAAGATGAGTAATAATCGTAACAAATATAATTGCACCTATAATTGCACTAAAACCAATAAAAACAGCCTCCAATACAACCAAACCTGCTAGGTATGCTGGGGTCGCCCCATTTGCCCTATATATAGTCATTTCTCGCTTTCTATTTTCAATACTGGAAATAATTAAGGTAATCATAGATATTAAACTTATAACAATAATTATCCAACTAAGCAATTCAAAACCCTTATCAACCATCCCAACAATCGACCAAAGTTCTGATAGTGCAACTCCGGGAATAACTGCAGAAATAGCTTCTTTAGAATATCCTCTTAAGTCTTCAGCAAAAGCAAATAAGGTTAACTGAGATTTAAGTCCAACAAATGCTGCAGTAACAGTTTTAGGTGTTAATTCTTCTCTAGAAATAGAAGGTATATCAAGTCTATCAAGACCAAACACTTTTTTACCACTTTGCCAGCCAATATGAATTAATTCATAACCCTTTAAATCAACAAATACTGCTTGATCTATTGGCGTTCCAGTTTTGTTCAACACCCCAGAAACTTTAAACGAAAAATCGTCATGTTTTTTACCAATGGCATCATCAGATCCGTGCGTTATGTGAACGCTTGAACCAACCTTATAATTAAGTTTTTTTGCAACATCAAAGCCTATAACAGCTTCAGAAATTTCTTGGAACCCTCTTCCATCTGACATAGAAAGATGCTTGCCTCCTGCATATTTAACATGCTCGAAGTAACTAGACTCAGTTGCTATTACTCTAAACCCCTTATGACTATCACCTAATGCAATTGGAACCAGCCAGTCAATATCATCCCTTTTTCTAACATCATCTACGGTTTGCATAGTGATATTGTTTGTAGGCCTGCCTAAATGAAATACTGTATAAAGCACAACTTCAAGAGAGCTGGATCTTGGCCCAACAATTGCATCCACTCCTGAGATGCTCTGATTAAAACCCTCTTCAGTTGCTTGTTGTATGCGTTCAATACTAAGAAGCAACACCATAGAGGCCATTAAAGTTAGTATTACAAGTAATACTGGCAATAACCTAGATCTTATTGATTTGAATAACAGCTTAAACATTATTTTTACTAAAATCAATTACAGTATCAAAATATGGTGCAAGCGATAAATCGTGACTCACCATAAGTATTGCTTGTGAAGAAGGGTCAAATGTCTGCACAAGTTCTTTCAAAAACCTTTTTGTAGATTCTACATCAAGCGCTGAAGTTGGCTCATCAGCTAAAATTAAATTTGGCTTTCCAAGTAATGCTCTAGCAACTGCAACCCTTTGTTGCTGGCCAATGCTAAGATTATTAACAGGGCTATTTAATACATTTCTATCTAAACCTAATGACTCAACAAGTCTTTTGGCCTCTTGATCTATATTGCCTACGTTTAAAGTTCTGCTTTTTGAAAACTTAACCCCTAAAGCAATATTCTCTAGTACTGATAAGAATGGAATAAGATTAAGAGTTTGAAAAACATACCCAATGTGATCCGCTCTTACTCTGTCCAAATCAGATGATGACATTGTGGAATACTTATTTACTGCAAGTTCAATCTCACCATCTTGGATTTTTATAGCACCAGCAATCAGATTCAGAAAAGTTGTTTTTCCAGAACCTGAAATACCATTAATTAATACCTTTTCTCCACAGTCAAGACTAACGTCTGGGAAATCAATGGTTTTGCCATTTTTGTATTTGTATTTAAGTTTGTCGGTTTTTAATATCACAAAATAACTTTATTATTCTCAGATTTAACACGCTTAGAGTACCCCTTATTATTGATAAGTGCGTCAAATATAATAACATCTAAATCATGAAAATGTTCAAATGCACTAAATTCAATCTCTTTTAGTTCTTTAGAATTATTACATTTGAATTCATAAATCAACTCAACATCTTTATGGTTTGACTCACTTGAAACACTGTGTAGTTCTGATGTGAACCCTGAAAGATTACATTTTGCATCAGCTGATAATCTAAAAAATTCACTATAGTCATCAAACTCTTTTAATTTTTTGCCTAAGTTTTCAATTTCACCATCATGCTCTTCATGCTCTTCATGCTCTTCATGCTCTTCATGCTCTTCATGCTCTTCATGCTCTTCATGCTCTTCATGCTCTTCATGCTCTTCATGCTCTTCATGCTCTTCATGCTCTTCATGCTCTT
>PNQY01000129.1 GCA_002909145.1 Candidatus Thioglobus perditus | reverse complement strand
ACATCGAATACAATTTTTGCACCATTGTTGCGCTTAAGTATATCTCTTGAGTACAAAATCATTTGTCTATCAGCCCAAATAACGTTGCCGTTATTATCGATAAGCCCTAGTCGGTCGCCATCACCATCAAAAGCAAAACCCATGTCTGCTCCAGTACCTTTAACTTCCTGAATGACATTTATTAGATTTTTAGGTTTTGAAGGGTCTGGATGGTGGTTAGGAAAATTACCATCTACTAGACAAAATAGCTTTGTAACTTTAGCACCAAGTTGTTCGAATAATTTTGGCGCAAGATTGCCAGCGACACCATTGCCACAATCTACAACAATATGTAATTTTTTATCTAGTTTAATATCACTTTTAATGGTATCAATATAGTCTTGCTCAATATCAACTTTGGTTGAAGTGCCGTGGCCTACGGTAAAGTTGTTGTTGTTTATGCGCTCATATAATTCTTGAATGCGTTCGCCAGATAGGGTCTCACCAGCAATCATAATTTTAAAGCCGTTGTATTCTGGTGGATTGTGTGATCCGGTGATCATTACCCCGCTTGTTGCCGCTTTAGTATAGGTTCCAAAATAAACCAGTGGAGTAGGCACCATACCAATATCAACAATATGACAGCCGCTTTGCTTAAGACCTTCCTTAAGTGAATGCATTAAGTCTGGTCCGCTAAGACGCCCATCACGACCAACCACCACTCCACGCTCACCTTTGGCAATAGATTCACTACCAATGGCTAGACCAATAAGTTTAACTGTATTTGGAGTTAAATCTTGTTCAACAACTCCTCTAATATCATAGGCTTTAAAGATTGATTGTGAAACGCTCATTAATTGATAAAATATGTTTTATATAAAAGGTTTATTTTAAGCACAATGAAAGAGAAGTTTGAGGTTATTAAGATTGATAATGAAATAATGACATTAAGGGTTAATCGCTCTGGTGGATGCAATAGTTGTAGTGCTGGTAGTAGTTGTGGCACTGGAATATTAGCCAATTATTTTGATCATTACTCTGTATTTAATAAGCCTTTGCAAAATAAAGTTGTAGTAGGTGATTTTGTAACATTGGAGATTTCGTCATCAGAGTTATTTTGGCGAGCTTTTCAATTGTATATATTGCCTTTAATTGCACTTTTTGCTGGAAGCGCTATTGGAATGTGGTATTTTCCGGAAAATGAGATTGTCCATATAGGTTTTGGCTTTTCAGGTTTTATAGTGTCGTTATTGTTGACTAAATATTTTGTTAAGTAGTTATTAAATCAACACTTTGGCTTGGGTATAATCCATTTATTTATAAAATTTAATTTTATTATATATGCCTAATAAAGACATAGATCCATTAGAAACCCAAGAGTGGCTAGAAGCCTTTAGATCTGTAGCTATAGTTGAGGGCGATGATCGTGCTAAATTCCTACTTAGTCAGTTGGTGGATATGGCCCATCATGATGGTATGGACTTACCAACTGGTGTTAATACTTCATATCTAAACAGCATTTCTAAAGATAAAGAAATAGCTACTGATATTAATAAGGATATCGAGGCTAGAATCTCAGCAATTATTCGGTGGAACGCTATGGTTATGGTTGTTAAAGCTAATCAGTTGCCATATGAGTTAGGCGGACATATTGCTTCATTTGCATCAAGCGCTACTTTGTATGAAGTTGGTTTTAATCACTTCTACCGTGGTCCAGATGCCGATCAAGGCGCTGATTTAATTTTCTTCCAAGGGCATATTGCTCCAGGTGTTTATTCAAGAGCATATTTAGAAGGGCGAATCACCGAAAAGCAAATGCTTAAATTCCGTCAAGAGGCTGGACAAGATGGCTTAAGCTCTTACCCGCATCCATGGCTAATGCCAGATTTTTGGCAGTTCCCAACAGTATCTATGGGCCTTGGCCCAATTATGGCAATTTATCAAGCACGCTTTATGAAGTATCTTCATCATCGTGAGATTAAACAAACTGATAAACGTACAGTTTGGGCCTACCTTGGTGATGGTGAGACCGATGAACCAGAATCACTTGGCGCTATTTCAATGGCTGGTCGTGAAAAGCTAGATAATCTTATTTTTGTAATCAATTGTAACTTACAACGACTTGACGGACCTGTGCGCGGTAATGGCAAAATTATCCAGGAGCTAGAAGGTATGTTCCGTGGCGCCGGATGGAATGTTATTAAGGTTATTTGGGGTGGCAAGTGGGATGAATTGTTTGCCAAAGATACTAATGGTATTTTGAAAAAACGTATGGAAGAAGTGGTTGATGGTGAGTATCAGGCTTATAAAGCTAAAGATGGTGCTTATGTACGTGAGCACTTTTTTAGCAAGTATCCAGAGCTATTAGCAATGGTTGAGCATATGAGTGATGATGAGATTTATCGTCTTGATCGTGGTGGACACGATCCTTATAAAGTGTTTCAGGCTTATCGAGCAGCAAAAGAGCACAAAGGGCAACCAACCGTTATTTTAGCAAAAACCGTTAAAGGTTACGGTATGGGTGAAGCTGGAGAAGGACAAAACTCTACCCATTCACAAAAGAAGCTTGGGATTAAGCAAGTTGAGTCATTCGCCAAGCGTTTCAAAGTTCCAGTAACTGAAGAAGACGTTAAAGAATTGAACTTTTATAAGCCTAAGCAAGACAGTGAGGAGATGGTTTATATGAAATCTCGTCGTGATAAGCTTGGGGGTTCTTTGCCAGTGCGAGAATTTGATTTAGAAAATATCAAGACTCCAGAGCTTGATGTATTTAAAGCGTTGCTTGAGTCAAGTGGAGAGCGTGAGATGTCAACCACAATGGCTCTTAATCGTGTTATGACGTTATTAGTTAGAGATAAGCAATTGGGCTCTAAGATAGTGCCAATTATTCCTGATGAAGCACGTACGTTTGGTATGGAGGGATTATTTAGACAGTTAGGTATTTACTCATCATCAGGTCAGCTTTACGAGCCAGAAGATTCTGATAAAGTAATGTGGTACAAGGAAGATAAGAAGGGTCAAGTATTGCAAGAGGGTATTAATGAAGCTGGAGCGATATCTGATTGGATTGCTGCAGCAACATCTTATGCTACACATAATACAACTATGATTCCATTCTATATATATTACTCTAAGTTTGGATTCCAACGTGTTGGCGATCTGGCTTGGGCTGCTGGCGATATGCAAGCTAAAGGCTTCTTAATTGGAGGCACTGCAGGTCGCACAACGCTAAACGGTGAAGGTTTGCAACATCAAGATGGTGACTCACATATTGTTGCCAACACCATTCCGAATTGTATTTCATATGATCCTACATATGCTTATGAATTAGCAGTTATTGTTCGTAGTGGTCTTTATAGAATGTACGAACAACATGAAAACATCTTCTACTATATTACTACAATGAATGAGCTTTATTCTCATCCGCAGATGCCAGAAGGATCTGAAGATGGAATTATTAAAGGCATGTACCAATTTGATAGTGTTGGTGATAGCGATATTCAAGTGCAACTTATGGGCTCTGGGTCTATTTTGAGAGAAGTAGAAAAAGCTGCACAAATGCTTAACGACGATTGGGGTGTTAGTTCAAATATTTGGTCAGTAACAAGCTTTAATGAAATTACTCGTGAAGCTCAGGCAATTGATAGGGATAATCGCCTTGATACTACAGGTGAGCCTAAGATTCCATACATAACTCAATGCTTAGAGGGCAAAAAAGGCCCAGTAATTGCTAGCACTGATTATATGCGTAGCTTTGCTGAGCAGGTGCGTAAGTATGTTCCTGCAAAGTATGAAGTATTAGGTACAGATGGTTTTGGTCGTTCTGATTCACGTCAGGCGCTTAGAGATTTCTTTGAGGTTGATGCAAACTATGTCACAGTAGCAGCTCTTAGAGCATTAGTAGATGAGGGTGAGTTTGATATATCAGTAGTAGCAGACGCGATTAAAAAATATGGTTTGAATGTAAACAAATCAAATCCAATGAAGGTGTAGTATAAACTAAGGTTAAATTTTACAGAGGAGAAGAAAAAATGACGCAAGAAGACTATTTAGAAGGGCTTAGATCTGGAGCAAAAATGAAGTTTGAAGATCTTATTAGTCTTATTGATGATGATTATGATTACACACCAGTAGCATTCACCAATGGTGAGTTAAAAAATGCAAGTGATGAAAATCAAAATAGCGCTAAGTTGTTTTGTTTTGCTGCAATTCATGAGCTTACTCAGCTTGAGACTCTACATTGTTTCGGTCAATATTATCAAGATGTGTTAAATACTCCGGACGATGATTCACACGGAAATATTCGTAACTTTATTACCTATGGTTGGGATGGATTAAAGTTTGATTCTCCGGTGCTAAGCAGAAAGTAATATATAGTTGTTAATAGTGGGGAGGTCTCTCATCTATTGCTTGTGTAGTTTCCACCCCTTGTTTGTCATTTATTTGTTTCAGCTGTCCAGATAAGTGTTTTATCATTTCTTCTAATTCGCCTATTTTCTGCATTTGTCGAAAAATTACATTATTAAGATCTTCAACTAGATGATCAAGGTGAGCAAATTTTTCTTCTAGCTCGATTAGTTTTTCTTTCATGATTTATCCTTTTTTAAATTTTCCACCGTATTCATAATACCAAAGTCCAATTAGTACAAGAATAATACCGCTTAGCTGGTTATATGTTAAGGTTTCATTGTTAAGTGTTGAGCCAAGTAGTAGGGCAAATACTGGGGTAATAAGTGGTACAATGCCAACCACGCGAACACTTGCATGCCTAATTAGATAGTAATACGACATAAATCCAACCACCGATCCAAACACAGCTAGATACAATATAGAAAGTGATGCTTTGGTATTTATTTGTGGAATGCTCGGGTCTATTATTATCCAGCTAATAACAAATAGTGGCACGCTCACAATAAGTGCACCTGTGGTGGTTTCAAGGGCAGATATATGAGCATTAATTTGCTTAAGTTTTACTGATATAAAAGCCTGAAATATCATTGCTGTAGTGACAGAAATTAAGCCTAATATTAATCCAGATGTATGAGTAAAGCTGTGACCAAAAATAACAAGCAGACCGCCAATACCAAGTATTAAGCCTATTATTTTATGTAGCACGAAAAATCTCTCTTGCAATAATAATAAAGCAAACACTCCAGTAACAATGGGAGTAAGACCAAATATTACAGAGATAATTCCAGATGGAACTGTTTGTGATGAAAAATACACCAAGCTCATAGTTATGAATATTCCGGCGCCAGCATATATGTAATTACTGATAGCTAGAGGACTATAGGTTAGTTTTTGTTTTTTTATTAATAATATCAGTATGCAAATAATAAGACCCAAAAACATTCTAGATGTAACGCCAAAGCTAAAGCTAGAGCCAATTGTTGACCAGACAATAGCAAGCGGTGTGGTTGACCAAATTGCAACAACAGATAAAAATACTAAATATATTTGCATAGTTAGAATGTTAAATAGAAAATTTCTTACAGGTTGATTTTTTCTATTGCAAATAAAATAAAAAAGCCACCGTTAAGGTGGCCTTTATAGTGCTAATTAGATAATTATTTATTTATCTAAAAGTACTTTTCTAGATAACTTAATTCGACCCCTATCTAAACCTAATACTTTAACATCTATTTCATCACCTTCTTTCAAGTAGTCTTCAACCTTTTCTACACGTTTGTGGTCAATTTCAGAGATGTGTAATAAGCCATCTTGATTAGGCATAATGTTAACAAATGCACCGAATTCAACAATCTTAACAACTTTACCAGCGTAAACTTTGTCAACTTCAGGTACAGCGGTAACATCTTTAACCATTTGTACTGCTGTATCAAACGCCTTTTGATCATTGGCAAATACATTAACATTACCATCATCATCAACATCGACACTAGCGCCAGAAGTTGAAATAATACCCTTGATAGTTTCACCACCTTTACCGATTAAATCACGAATCTTGTCTGTTTTGATTTTGATAACAGCCGTTTTAGGAGCATTCTTGCTTGACGCATTAGGCTCGCAAATTACTTGGTTCATTTGTCCTAAAATATTAAGTCTTGCTTCTTTAGCTTGCTTCAAGGCAATATCCATAATTTCTTGAGTAATACCTTGAATCTTGATATCCATTTGTAGAGCGTTTACACCGCGTGATGTACCAGCTACCTTAAAGTCCATATCGCCTAAGTGATCCTCATCACCCAAAATATCTGTAAGTACTGTGAATCTGTCATCTTCCTTAACAAGACCCATAGCAATACCTGCAACTGGAGCTTTAATTGGAACGCCTGCGTCCATAAGTGATAAAGATGAACCACAAACACTAGCCATAGAGCTAGAACCATTAGATTCTGTAATCTCAGAAACTACACGTACTGTATAAGGAAATTCTTCGATAGTAGGCAGACAAGCAGAAAGACCACGACGCGCTAGACGACCGTGACCAATTTCACGACGACCAGTACCACCCATACGACCAGTTTCACCAACAGAGTATGGAGGGAAGTTGTAATGTAGTAAGAAGTAATCATTTTGACGTTCAGACGCTTCTAATTTTTCAATTAATTGCGCTTCACGTTTAGACCCTAGAGTGGTAGCTACTACAGCTTGAGTTTCACCACGAGTAAATAGAGCAGAGCCATGAGTATTTTCTAGTACACCAGTTTCAATTTTAAGATCACGCACTGTTTCATTATCACGGCCATCAATACGTGGCTCGTTACTTAAAATACGTTCACGTACAGTTGATTTTTCAACCTTTTTAAAGTATTTGGACACTTCATCTGCTGAGTTTCCATTTTCATCGTCACTTGCTAAAGCCTCTATTGCTGCGGTTTTAATTTCACCAATTTTTGCATAACGATCCATTTTTTCTTTAATTTGATATGCTTCATTTACTTGTGCACCAAATTGTGACTGAAGGTCGTTTAGTAATGCTTCATTAGTTTCTGGGGCTTTCCAGTCCCATTGTTCAGTACCAACTTCAGCAGCAAATTCAGCAATATTTTCAATAGCCACCTGGAATTGCTCGTGTGCATATATAACTGCACCCAGCATTACTTCCTCAGAAAGCTCATTTGCTTCTGACTCAACCATAAGTACTGCTTCGTCTGTACCAGCAACAACCATATCTAGATCTGATTCAGCTAGCTCGGAGTAAGTTGGATTAAGGATGTAGTCACCATCTTTATAGCCAACACGTGCATTACCAATAGGGCCGCTAAATGGAATTCCTGAAATTGAAAGTGCAGCAGATACACCTAGCATTGCAATCATATCTGGATCAACATTAGAGTTGGCAGACATAACAGTAATAACAACTTGAACTTCGTTCATAAACCCAGCAGGGAATAGTGGACGAATAGGGCGGTCAATTAGACGAGAAGTTAGTGTTTCTTTTTCACTTGGTCTAGCTTCACGCTTTAAGAATCCACCAGGAATCTTGCCTGCAGCGTATGTTTTTTCAACATAGTCAACTGATAGCGGGAAAAAGTCTTGACCAGGACGCATTTCTTTAGATCCGACAACAGTAGCCAATACTTGGGTGTCATCCATACTTGCCAAAACCGCACCATGTGCTTGTCTAGCTACGCGACCTGTTTCTAGTGTAATAGTGTGCTTGCCTAAGGCAAAGCTTTTTTTAATGATATTCATTTCCATTAAAGCCTCCAGTAATATTTAAATAAAAGAAGCCCTATGGTTAATCGAGTAAGCTTTATTTGAAACACACCAGATTGATGTATTTTAGATAAAACTTAAAAGAGTATTAACCTGTAGAGCCTATAGAACGAGATTAATTATACTTATCAACAGTATCTACAAAAATCTATTTTTTATACTTTTTTCTAATGTGGTTTATGTAGTGTATAAAATAAGTTATAAATTTATTTTATGGGTGTATTTTAGTGATAGCTGTTAAAGACCTGTCTAAGCATTTTGGTGGCATTAAGGCGCTTGATAATGTCAGCCTCAAAATTGAAACAGGGTCCATTACTGGGCTTGTTGGTCCTAATGGCGCTGGAAAAACCACTATGTTTAATCTTATTGCTGGCTTGTATCAGCCCACCAGCGGAAAAATAATACTAGACAATGAAGATGTTACTTCTTTAACATCGCACCAATTGTTTCATAAAGGTTTATTGCGAACCTTTCAAATTGCACACGAATTTTCTAGTCTTAGTGTGTTAGAAAATTTAATGATGGTTCCAGATAATCAACTGGGCGAAGGTATTGTTAATACTTGGTTTAGACGCAAGCAGATACAGTTGGAGGAGTCTGAATTACAAAGGAAAGCCGAAGATGTAATTAATTTTCTTAATATTTCCCATTTAAAAAATGAAAAAGCAGGAAATTTATCTGGTGGACAGAAAAAATTACTAGAACTAGCTAGGACGATGATGGTTGATGCTAAAGTGGTGCTTCTTGATGAAGTTGGTGCTGGAGTTAATAGGAGCTTACTGAGGCAAATTGGCGATGCAATTTTAAGGCTCAATACCCAGAGGGGCTACACTTTTTGTATGATTGAGCATGATATGGATTTTATCTCAAGGCTGTGTAATCCGGTTATTGTATTGGCAAATGGAAAGCTATTAACTCAAGGCACACCAAGTGAGATAAAAAATAATGAAAAAGTAATAGATGCTTATCTTGGTAAAGGCATAAATAAGGGTATGTAATGGCTTATTTATCTGGAAAAAATATTGTGGCATCATATGGTGCTACTCCTATATTGAATGGATGCAGTGTTGAAGTAGACAAAGGGGAGCTGGCTGTTATTGTTGGTCCTAATGGAGCGGGAAAGTCTACTGTAATGAAAGTATTATTAGGAATGCTTGAACTGCAATCTGGCAGTGTTACGTTAGATGGTGCTGATATTAGAGAACTATCGGTGCAAAAACGCATTAATTTGGGCATGGCTTTTGTTCCACAAAACAATAATGTATTCCCAGGCATGAGTGTTGAGGAAAATCTAGAAATGGGTGGTTTTTTGCGTAAAGATGATATGTTTGTTACTATGGAGCAGATATATTCATTGTTTCCTATTCTGTATGAGAAACGTGCGCAGAATGTTGGTCAGCTTTCCGGCGGCCAGCGTCAACAGGTGGCATTTGGCAGAGCGTTAATGACAAAACCTTCTGTTATGCTATTAGACGAGCCTACCGCAGGTGTATCACCCATTGTTATGGATGAAATATTTGGCAATATTCTGGAATTAAAAAAAGCAGGCATTGCTGTTTTAATGGTTGAGCAGAACGCCAAGCAGGCATTGGAAATTGCAGACACTGGATTTGTGCTTGTTTCTGGTGCAAATAAACGTAGCGGGACGGGCAAAGAATTACTCGCTGATCCTGAAGTTCGTAAATCATTTTTGGGGGGTTAAATGCAAGAGTTTACTGATATATTTAATGCCTTTGTTTTGTTGTTAAACTTTATCTTTGTTCCAGCGTTAGCATATGGTGCTCAGTTATCTTTAGGCGCATTAGCGGTAACTTTAGTTTATGCGGTATTGAGGTTTTCTAACTTTGCCCAAGGAGATACAATGGCATTTGGTACAGTAATTGCCATTTTATTTACTACTTATTTGCAAGACATAGGTGTAAATTTAGGCTTTTTGCCAACAGCGCTTTTGGCCATACCTATTGCTATATTTGTTTGTATTATTTATATATTGTTAATTGATAAATTTGTTTATGCATATTACAGAAGTAAAAATAGTAAGCCTATTACTATCGTTATGGCGTCTATTGGGGTTATGTTTGTCACAGGTGGTATTGTTAGGTTTATTATTGGACCAAGGCATCATAATTTTTCTGATGGATCTAGATTCTTAATTGGAGCTAGAGAATTCAAGGATATGACTGGTCTTAGTGAGGGTTTATCAATTAAAACATCACAATTTTTAACTTTAACTATTGCAATTTTATTAGTTGGTTTTATTTTTTATTTTTTACAAAAAACTAAGACCGGTAAGGCAATGCGTGCGTATGCAGATAATAAAGATCTGGCATTATTATCTGGCATCAACCCCAGTAGGATAGTGCGGGTTACTTGGATTTTAACTGCAATTTTAACTGCAATGGCAGGTGTACTTTATGGCCTTGATAAAGGGTTTATGGCGAATTCTTACCACCAGTTATTACTACCAATTTTTGCGTCAGTTATTGTTGGTGGTATTGGCTCACCAATTGGTGCTATTGCTGGTGCATTTGTCGTTTCTTTTTCTGAAATTGTATTGACGTATGTTTATAAAAAATTCTTTATATATTTGCTACCAGAGCAGTTAGAGCCAACGGGTTTGGTGCAATTTTTAGGTACAGAATACAAATTTGCTATTTCTTTTGTGATTCTTGTTATTGTGCTTTTAATAAGACCTACTGGAATATTCAAAGGTAAGGTGATTTAATAATGAGAAATATAATTGTTTTTACCTTAATGGCAGTTCTCCTACTAATGGTTGGTTTTTTACAATCATGGTCTTTAATGCTAAGTATTTTTAATTTATGTATTCTTTCAGCAATTATGACTCTTGGTGTCAATATCCAGTGGGGTTATGCTGGTTTATTTAATGTCGGTATTATGGGTTTTGCCGCACTGGGAGGATTGAGCGTTGTGCTTGTCTCCAAAGAGGGTGTTAATGAAGCCATTGCACTTGGAGGCAGTGATATGCTTATGGCTATATTGTTCATGGCAGTAACGATAATTTTATCAATTTATATTAATAGAAGAATCCATAATAAATTTATAACCACTTTGATTGTTGTTTTTGGTTATTTTGTTGCTAGATATTATTATATTAATGCCAGTGCATCAATTGAATCTGTATCTCCATCATTAAGCGGTTATCTGGGTGGCCTTGGTTTACCAGTTATGTTGTCATGGATTGTTGGCGGTATATTTGCAGCATTGGCCGCATGGTTTATTGGAAGAATATCCTTAGGGTTGCGATCTGATTATCTTGCCATTGCAACACTTGGAATCTCTGAAATTATCATTTCATTAATTAAAAACGAAGATTGGCTTACTAGAGGTGTTAAGAATGTGACTGCAATTCCAAGACCAGTTCCTTATGAGTTTGAATTACAGCAGGCGTCTTGGTTTCAAGATTTGGTTGCTAAGTTTTATGCAAACAAGGTAGCAGATCTATCAGACGTTGAGCGCTTATCAATGTTAAGTGAATATGTTAATGATGCTTCGATTATTTTTGTAAAGTTGTGCTATACAGGGTTGTTTTTATCTGTGCTTATACTATTTGTTGTCTTAGCAAATCTAGCTCTTAGCTCGCCATGGGGCAGAATGATTCGTGCAATTCGTGATAACGAGGTGGCCGCATCTGCTATGGGCAAGGATGTCAAAAAACGTCATTTGCAAATATTTATTATAGGCTCTGCTATTGCGGGAATAGCAGGCGCAATGCTAGTTACTTATGATGGGCAATTTACTCCAGGCGCATACAACCCATTGCGCTATACATTTTTAATTTGGGTAATGGTTATTGTTGGCGGTTCTGGTAATAATTTAGGCTCGATAATTGGCGGATTTTTGATTTGGTTTATATGGATTGAGGCAGAACCTGCGGGCTTCTGGTTAATGGAGTTTGTTGTCTCATTTTTAGATGACAGTGGTTCATTAAAACAACATTTGTTAGATAGTGCGCAATATATGCGTTTAATTTTAATGGGTGCGGTTTTACTGCTAGTAATGAGGTTTAGTCCGAATGGGATTTTGCCGGAAGTCAATAAGAAATTGTAGAAAACAATTAAATGTTGGTAGTTGGTAGGCTAGTATGGAGTATTATTAGTATTTTTTGCTTTATGTTTTGTGGTTTACAATGTTTAAATGTAAGAAGAATATTTGATAACAACTTGAAGGAGATATATGAATAGAAATTTTAAACGTGCTGTTAGTTTGGCAATAGTGTCATGCATTACAACAGTAGCAACGGCTACAGTTAATATTGGCGTATTGCAAGGGTTTACTGGGCCGATAGAATCTTTAACGCCAATGATGGCCAATTCAGCCGAGTTAGCAATTAAAGAGGCTTCTGACTCAGGCGCTTTTTTAGGCGGTAAAAAGATCAAGGCAATACGTGCAGATTCAACTTGTATTGATTCAGCTGCTGCTGTTACTTCAGCAGAAAGACTATTAGACTCATCGAATGTTGTTGCAATTGTTGGCGCTAGTTGTTCTGGTGCAACTACTGCAGTGGTTAACAAGGTGTTAGCACCTAAGGGTGTAGTGGGTATATCATCATCAGCCACATCGCCCGCTCTATCTCAAGTCGATGACAAAGGTTATTTCTTTAGAACGGCCCCATCAGACGCTAGCCAAGGGCAGGTATTGGCAAAAATTGTGATGGATAAAGGTATTAATAATATAGCCATTACATATACCAACAACGATTATGGGAAAGGACTATCTGAATCTTTTGGTAATGCTTATAAGGGTATGGGTGGTAAGATTGAAATTAACGCACCGCATGAAGATGATAAGGCTGATTATAGTGCAGAAGTTGGAGCTTTGTCTGCATCTGGAGCCAAAAGTTTAGCAGTGTTTGGCTATGTTGACAAGGGCGGAAAAGGTATCGTGCAGGCGTCACTAGATTCCGACGCATTTGAGCAATTTGTTTTTGCTGACGGTATGATTGGTGATAGCATAACTGATAGTATGGGCAGAGATCTTACTGGTACATTTGGAACAATGCCGGGTGGTGAGAGCGATGCTAACAGAAAGTGGGATATGGTTGCAAAAAATGGCGGGATTAAATTAGGAGGCCCTTTCCTTGGTGGTTCTTATGATGCTGCAGCAATTATCGTACTTGCAATACAAGCTGGAAATTCAACTAACAGATCCGATATTCAGAAAAACATTATGAAAGTGTCAAATGCACCAGGTACTAAGATTTTTGCTGGCGAGCTAGAAAAAGGCTTAAATATCTTGGCAAATGGCGGAGATGTTGATTATGTTGGTGCAACTGATATCGAGTTTTCAGATATTGGCGAAGTGTCAGGCACTTACCAAGAGATGGAAATAAAAAATGCTAAATTTAAATTAGTGAAAATTCATTAGATTTGATCATCGTAATTACACGCTAATATAATATTGGCGTGTAATTAATATTTTTATCGATAGATCAATAAATAAAGAAACTAGGAAGGCTTGTTTAGATATGTTGTTTTAACATACTAAAAACACAACGACCGTAGTTAGACCATCAACTCATGAAGCTTAAATTATGATGCCTATCTATATTTAATATTAGACTATTTTTCATAAGTTAAATTTAAATCAAATAATTGTCTTGATAGCTGTTTATTGTCTTTAGAGTTGATTAGTCTGTTGTTGCAGAAATTAATAACATCTTGTGTATTAAAGTCGTTTAAATTAATAAGCTCACCATTTATAAAAAACCTAGCTATGTTGTCATTTAACAAGTAAGCTATTTTGCATACATTGTGTAATTTATATGTGGCGTTTTTGTCAAATATTTTGCCTTGAATATTAAATTCAATATCTTGTAATATTTGACTATCTAATATGTCTAGTTTGGTGGCAAATTTAGCGAACTCATTTGCACTTATTGCAAGAATTTCATTGGCCTTTGTAATGGCCGAATCTGGGATTAATGCTGGTGAATCTTCATTAATCCAACAAGGGTCTTGATAGTAGTTGTTTATCTGTTCAGCTGGACAATCTTTGTTGAGGTGCTCATACATTTCTTTGACAGAATAGGCACGATACCCAAATGATATGCTAATACATTCATCATCAAGGCTAACACCATGATGAGCAATCTTTGGCGGAATGTATAATACATC
>PNQY01000128.1 GCA_002909145.1 Candidatus Thioglobus perditus | reverse complement strand
CTAATTAATTACACCAATAGTATTGTTGTCAGAAATTTCAAACTAGTCATTTATATTTTATAAACTCCTAGTTTTCAATTTCTTTACGCCTAAGTGTAATTTGTCTACTGTATTTTTTAGAATAACGACCAAACTCAGCCGCCGCTAAAAGCGGTCGGCTGGAGTGCTTTGTTAGAAGTCACTTACGAAATTCCGATGACTTTTGTTTAAACCACACAGCAACCCCTACAATTAATAATACAAAGAAAACCATAGTAAAACTACTTTTTAAAATGGTAAATGTACTTGCTACTTTAACTGTAGTTACTTGTAAATCAGGAAATGAGCTTATCATTTTTATAATGAATACATTTTCAACATAATCGAAAATACCCGCTAAAAATGGCACCAATGAAAAGTAGTTAATTTTAGAGCTTGTACTTAT
The DNA here is from genome assembly GCA_002909145.1 of Candidatus Thioglobus perditus. GTDB lineage: Bacteria > Pseudomonadota > Gammaproteobacteria > PS1 > Pseudothioglobaceae > PNQY01. Next base: position 2,138 of record PNQY01000128.1, on the reverse strand, counting down.
TGTTTTACTAAAAAGCCAGAGCAGCAACAATGAATACGTGATAGAAAACAAGCTAGGATAAATAAAATCTAACGGCAGTTGAGTAGATAAATAGAGCTTCCGCCCGTCAACACCTAATGAGTTGAGTAATTCATTTGCATAATTAAACGAATAACCTAATGGTGACAAATCAAATATCGGAAATTCTGGTGCAAATGCAGATACCGCTGGAATAGAGTAAAAAAGCATTGATATATATACGACCATAGTTAATGCAAACAATACACTTATGATCTTTCCAGTTGCGTATTTCTGCATCAAACTAATTAATACTTCCATATGAATATGACACCTATAGGATGACTGCTAACTATTTATTATTCACCATGATCATACCTATATTACAGATATTGGTGTCAAAATATCACACAATACAAGATGTTAAACAATAAATATATCAATTATGTTACGATTAAAGTGTAGTATTTAGTATATTAAATAGTTAATAAGACATAATTATGACTAAAGATAAAAAATTACTAGAGGTGGTTAGTGACAAAATTCGCCTTAGGCATTACAGTTATCAAACTGAAAAAAGTTATATTGGATGGATAAAACGTTACATCTTTTTCCACAATAAAAAACATCCGAAAGACATGGGCAAGATTGAAATTGAAGAATTTTTAACACATCTTGCGGTTGAGAAAAAGGTGGCACCTTCTACGCAAAATCAAGCCTTTAATGCTTTGTTATTTTTATACGAACAAGTATTAGAAATATCAATTAAAAATGAAAATATCCAAGCACTTCGTGCTAAGAAAAAAATCCATATCCCTGTGGTTCTCACACAAGAAGAAGTAGCCATTGTTATTCATAATATGAAAGGTACTTATAAGCTTATGCTTTCACTTATGTACGGCTGTGGTTTGCGTATGAAAGAGTTGTTAAATCTACGCATTAAGGATATTGATTTTGGCTTTGATAAAGTTTATATTTTCGATTCAAAATCACAAGCTGATCGAACATTGCCTTTGCCGAATAAAATTAAAGAAGATCTTAAATTACATATTGATGATGTGCTCAGATTGCATACTCAAGATTTAGATAATAACTATGGCTTGGTAAAATTACCGTATGGCTTGGATCGCAAGTACCCAAATGCAAATAAAGAATTTAAATGGCAATATTTATTCCCGATGAGTAAAATATCTAAAGACCCTAGAAGTGATATAAAAATGCGATTTCATGTGCTGGACAAAACCTTTGGTAGAAATATTAAACAAGCGGTTGATAGGTCGCACATTAATAAGAAAATATCCTCACACACTTTTCGTCATTCTTACGCCACTCACCTTTTGCAAAATAGGGTGGATATTCGCTCTATTCAAGAATTACTTGGACATAAAGCTCTTACAACTACAATGATTTACACCCATGTGGTTAAAGAGTTAAGTAAAGATAACATTAAAAGCCCACTGGATTTTTGACCATGATTAAATTTGGAAAAATCTCAGAACAAGAGTTTTTAGCTAATTATTGGCAGAAAAAACCCTTGTTGATTAAACAAGCACTGCCTGATTTTATTTCACCCATTGAGCCTGATGAATTAGCTGGATTATCTCTAGAAGAGGAGTTTGAATCTCGGCTTATCACAGGCTCTATTGACACTCAACAATGGTCACTAATAAACGGGGCATTTTCAGAGACTGATTTTGAAAAAATGCCAGAAAAAAACTGGACGCTATTGGTGCAAGGAGTAGATCGGTTTATCCCTGAAGTGGAGGCGCTGATTACCAATTTTAATTTTATCCCGCGCTGGCGCTTCGATGATGTGATGATTTCATACGCTGCCAAAGGTGGCAGTGTTGGCCCTCATTTTGACTATTATGATGTATTTTTACTCCAAGGCAGTAGTAAGCGTCGTTGGGAGTTAAGCACTCAATTTTGCAATCTTGATAATTATCTTAAAGGCGTTCCGCTCAGGATTATGGATAAATTTATACCCGAGCAATCATTCGAAGTTGAGCCTGGTGATGTATTATACATTCCGCCAAAGATTGCTCATCATGGTGTTAGCCTTGATGATGAATGTATTAGCATATCATTTGGGTATCGTGCCTATTCTGTCAAAGAAATGTATGAGCACCTCAACAAAGATT
>PNQY01000127.1 GCA_002909145.1 Candidatus Thioglobus perditus | reverse complement strand
ACGCCCATCAAAAGCATCTGATGTTTTTATTGATGATTCTTTTTTCTCAGAATAAACGTAAACAGGTTTTGCCTCATTGATAGCAATCTCTTCACGAGTGTTTCCCATCTTGATCTCGTCAAACCAGACAATCTGAGTAGGCATCGGTCCACCATGTCGGCTGACGAATGAGCGATAAATACCGTATTTTACATGGTACTTTTGAGGCCAAAACTTCACAAAATCCTCACGTAGTGCTTTACGTTCCTTATTTACATAGATCTCAATTAGACTTTTCTTGTCTGTTGTATCAAAATGAATTTCAATATCTGTCCATCGTCCTCGCATATCTGAAATACGAGATAACCTAAAATAGTCACAATTGTCCGTAACATTATTTGCAGAGCCTGACAGAACATGAATGCAAGCATCGTAGTATCCGCCTTTTGCATCCAATTGTAGTACTGGTGGAAAAGACTGCAATCCTCCTGCAGTACCTGTAGGACCACCTATTTGATGTATTTGCCCAAGATTTGCGTTTACTTTGTTACTGGTTTGGAAATCCTCTGGAAGGTATACGCTAAATCCAATCCATTGATTATCGCCAGGAAGAAATGTCCTATCCAGAGATATCTCGGATCGTTCCCTATTGTTATCACAATCACTCCATTTACCAGGATCTTCGCCGCAATCACCAGGCCTTACCTCAAAGCGTTGTGAGTCTTTACCTGCACGAACTATATCACTAACAATCGAATATCCCCAAGATGTAGTGCTTAGACTACGGCTTCCTGTAAGACCATATTCACCATCAAATGCATTAGTTGATTGTGTAGATTTTGAAGAATTATTGTTTGAACTATAACTATTAGTAAACGTAAGAGCTTGCGAGGTGCCAATCAGACCAATAGATATTAATAGAGTTAGTAGTAGCTTTTTCATTAGATTTATGCGCCAATTTGAATGTAATAAGTATATACCCATTAAACTACTAAGTCCAAATTGTCGGTGGATGCTGGATCGTGACGACTCCCCCTGGCATCCAACAGTACGACTATTCAGGTAAAAAGAGCGGGGAGACTGGGAGATTGTGTAAATATTTTTAACAAGGAATTTACGAATACTCGTAAATCCTTATAAGATATGGTGGTTAT
>PNQY01000126.1 GCA_002909145.1 Candidatus Thioglobus perditus | reverse complement strand
ACGCCCATCAAAAGCATCTGATGTTTTTATTGATGATTCTTTTTTCTCAGAATAAACGTAAACAGGTTTTGCCTCATTGATAGCAATCTCTTCACGAGTGTTTCCCATCTTGATCTCGTCAAACCAGGCAATCTGAGTAGGCATTGGTCCATCATGTCTGCTGACGAATGAGCGATAAATGCCGTATTTTACATGGTACTTTTGAGGCCAAAAATTCACAAAATCCTCACGTAGCACTTTACGTTCCTTATTTACATAGATCTCAACTAGACTTTTCTTGTCTGTTGTATCAAAATGAATTTCAATATCTGTCCATCGTCCTCGCATATCTGAAATATGAGATAACTCAAAATAGTCACAAATGTCTTTAACATCACTTCCAGAGCCTGTCAGAATATGAATGCAAGCACGGTATTCTCCGCCTTTTAATTCCAATTGCACTGCTGGTGGAAAAGACGGAAAACCTGCTACAGTACCTGTAGGCCTGTTACCACCTGATTGATGTATTTGCCCAAGAGTTGTGTTTACGTGGTTACTGGTTTGGTAATGCTCTGGAAGGTATACGCTAAATCCAATCCACTGATTATCGCCAGGAAGAAATGTCCTATCCAGAGATATCTCGGATCGTTCCCTGTCATTATCACAATCATTCCATTTACCAGGATCTTCGCCGCAATCACCAGGCCTTACCTCAAAGCGTTGTGATTCTTTACCTGCACGAACTATATCACTAACAACCGAATATCCCCAAGATGTAGTGCTTAGACTACGTCTTCCTGTAAGACGATATTCACCAGTACTAATATCAATAATCAATTGAAAATTGGTTTTATAATCCTTTCCCTTGATTTGAAGGTTATCAATGTTTCCCGAGAAAGACACCTTGTGAGGCTTGCCCTTACCAGTTAGGGCATTCACTTTAAATTTAACATTAATCTTGCCTTTTTCATTTATTCGACCTTTTAGAGTATCGTAATATTTAGTTGAGCTTGTACGAAGAGTTCTATGTTTTGGCGATACGCTTATAGTGCCATTTTTTATTACTAAGACACCACTACCAAGGACCTGGATGGGTTCAGAAGGATTGAAACGACTCAATACAAAAGGATATTCACCATCAAATGCATTAGTAGGTTTTGAAGAATTATTGTTTGAACTATTAGTAAACGTAAGGGCTTGCGAGGTGCCAATCAGACCAATAGATATTAATAGAGTTAGTAGTAGCTTTTTCATTAGATTTATGCGCCAATTTGAATGTAATAAGTATATACCCATCAAACTACTAAGTCCAAATTGTCGGTGGATGCTGGATCGTGATGACTCCCCCTGGCATCCAACAGTACGACTATTCAGGTAAAAAGAGCGGGGAGACTGGGAGATTGTGTAAATATTTTTAACAAGGAATTTACGAATACTCGTAAATCCTTATAAGATATGGTGGTTAT
>PNQY01000125.1 GCA_002909145.1 Candidatus Thioglobus perditus | reverse complement strand
TTGAAAGTCTTGAACAAATAGTAGCGTTGCCAGATCCAGTTGGTGAAATCACTGACCTTAAATTCCGTCCAAGCGGAATTCAAGTAGGTAAGATGCGTGTACCACTTGGAGTGATGGGTATCATTTATGAATCACGCCCAAACGTAACTATTGATGCCGCTGCACTTTGCCTTAAATCAGGTAACGGGGCAATCTTGCGTGGTGGCTCTGAAGCAATCCACTCCAACTTAGAGTTGTATAAATGCGTAAAGCAAGGCCTGATTGACGCCAATCTAGACGAGAACTGTGTGCAACTAATTGACACCACAGATAGGGAAGCTGTAAATTCACTGGTAAAGGCTAGTGATTATGTAGATGCAATTATTCCGCGCGGAGGCAAGGGTTTAGTTGAAGCTATAAGTGATAATGCCAAGGTTCCTGTAATTAAACACTTGCACGGTGTTTGTCATACATATATTGATAAAGATTGCGACACTAAAAAAGCTATTGATATCGCCTTTAATGCCAAAACTAGGCGCTACGGCGTATGTAATGCTACTGAAACATTATTAGTGCATGCATCTGCTGTGGGTAGAGTGCTGCCTGAGCTTATGGCTGAATACTTTGCTAAAGGTGTTGAGCTTAGGGGTTGCGAAAAAACTTGCCAACTTTCTAAACAAGTTGTGCCAGCAATAGAAGAGGACTGGGACAGTGAATATCTAGACGCCATTTTATCAATCAAGATTGTCGATACTATGAGTGAAGCAATCAACCATATTGAAAAACATGGCTCTGGACATACAGAATCAATTGTGACTGAGAACTACACTTCAGGTCGTAGATTTATTACTGAAGTTGATTCATCATCAGTTATGATTAATGCATCAACTGGATTTGCCGATGGTTTTGAATATGGTCTTGGAGCAGAGATTGGCATTAGTACTGACAAATTTCACGTACGCGGACCTGTTGGACTTGAAGGCCTAACATCACAAAAATTCATCGTCCTTGGTGACGGACACACAA
>PNQY01000124.1 GCA_002909145.1 Candidatus Thioglobus perditus | reverse complement strand
TTGAAAGTCTTGAACAAATAGTAGCGTTGCCAGATCCAGTTGGTGAAATCACTGACCTTAAATTCCGTCCAAGCGGAATTCAAGTAGGTAAGATGCGTGTACCACTTGGAGTGATGGGTATCATTTACGAATCACGCCCAAACGTAACTATTGATGCCGCTGCACTTTGCCTTAAATCAGGTAACGGGGCAATCTTGCGTGGTGGCTCTGAAGCAATCCACTCCAACTTAGAATTGTATAAATGCGTAAAGCAAGGTCTTATTGATGCTAATCTAGATGAGAACTGTGTGCAACTAATTGACACAACAGATAGGGAAGCTGTAAATTCACTGGTAAAGGCTAGTGATTATGTAGATGCAATTATTCCACGTGGAGGCAAGGGTTTAGTTGAAGCTATAAGTGATAATGCTAAGGTTCCAGTAATTAAACACTTGCATGGTGTTTGTCATACATATATTGATAAAGATTGCGACACTAAAAAAGCCATTAATATCGCCTTTAATGCCAAAACTAGGCGCTACGGCGTATGTAATGCCACTGAAACATTATTAGTGCATTCATCTGCTGTAGGTAGAGTACTGCCTGAGCTTATGGCTGAATACTTTGCTAAAGGTGTTGAGCTTAGAGGTTGCGAAAAAACTTGCCAACTTTCTAAACAAGTTGTACCAGCAATAGAAGAGGACTGGGACAGTGAATATCTAGACGCCATTTTATCAATCAAAATTGTCAACACCATGAGTGAAGCAATCAACCATATTGAAAAACATGGCTCTGGCCATACAGAATCAATTGTGACTGAGAACTACACTTCAGGTCGTAGATTTATTACTGAGGTTGATTCATCATCAGTTATGATTAATGCATCAACTGGATTTGCTGATGGTTTTGAATATGGTCTTGGAGCAGAGATTGGCATTAGTACTGACAAATTTCACGTACGCGGACCTGTTGGACTTGAAGGCCTAACATCACAAAAATTCATCGTCCTTGGTGACGGACACACAA
>PNQY01000018.1 GCA_002909145.1 Candidatus Thioglobus perditus | reverse complement strand
ATTTAACTCCGTATTATGGTTTTGAAGAGGATTGTGTTTTTTGGCACAAAATGGCAAAAGATGCTTGTGATCCATTTGGTGATGATGTGTATACAAAATATAAAGAATGGTGTGATGATTATTTCTACCTAAAACATAGAGACGAACAAAGAGGTATTGGTGGACTATTTTTTGACGACCTTAATAAAGGTGGTTTTGATGAGTGCTTTGCTTTTATGCAAAGCGTTGGTAATTGTTATATTAATGCATATCTACCAATTGTTAAAAAACGTAAAGATACTTTGTTTACAGATGCAGAAAGACAATTTCAACTATATCGTCGTGGACGTTATGTGGAATTTAACTTAGTGTATGACCGTGGCACCTTATTTGGACTCCAAACTGGAGGGCGCACAGAGTCAATTCTTATGTCGTTACCGCCGCTCGTTCGCTGGGAGTATCAATACGAACCTAAAGAGGGCACATCTGAATTAAAATTATATGAAAAGTTTTTAAAACCACAGGATTGGATAAATGCAAATTAATTTAGATGTAAAACGTTTATTGTGC
>PNQY01000017.1 GCA_002909145.1 Candidatus Thioglobus perditus | reverse complement strand
ATTTAACTCCGTATTATGGTTTTGAAGAGGATTGTGTTTTTTGGCACAAAATGGCAAAAGATGCTTGTGATCCATTTGGTGATGATGTGTATACAAAATATAAAGAATGGTGTGATGATTATTTCTATCTAAAACATAGGGACGAACAAAGAGGTATTGGCGGACTATTTTTTGACGACCTTAATAAAGGTGGTTTTGATGAGTGTTTTGCTTTTATGCAAAGCGTTGGTAATTGTTATATTAATGCATACCTACCAATTGTTAAAAAACGTAAAGATACTTCGTTTACAGATACAGAAAGACAATTTCAACTATATCGTCGTGGACGTTATGTGGAATTTAACTTAGTGTATGACCGTGGCACCTTATTTGGACTCCAAACTGGAGGGCGCGCAGAGTCAATTCTTATGTCGTTACCGCCTCTCGTTCGCTGGGAGTATCAATACGAACCTAAAGAGGGCACATCTGAATTAAAATTATATGAAAAGTTTTTAAAACCACAGGATTGGATAAATGCAAATTAATTTAGATGTAAAACGTTTATTGTGC
>PNQY01000123.1 GCA_002909145.1 Candidatus Thioglobus perditus | reverse complement strand
ATAAATTATCTATTCCAAATATTAACAAATTTACCCCAGAAGAAGGACAGGTTATAGAGTTGCACGGACTGTGTAATAATTGTAATTAGATTTTAAAAAAATGGTGGAGATGGCGGGAATTGAACCCTAATCTTAATCTAGCATACGCCAGTAAATACTACTACTAAAGAGTTTTAAAAATTCAACTTGGTGTAAATTGAGAGCATTTGGTAGCCATGTTGTCAAAATGTTGTCATAGATTTTTTTGTAAAATCTCACCGAACAAGTTAGAGTTATAAAGATAAAAAAAGGAAATTTTTTTTTGAGTATTTGTATTTGAAAATGGTAGGTTAGTTCGACTGGAGATTTCTCTGCTCAACGATGCTAACTCAATAAATTTTCAAAATTTCTAAAAACCTTAGTGTATTGCGTGTATTATTGAACTGTTTATTTCTATATACTTTATATACTTTGGGGAGAGAGTTTTGTATGTTTGTTAAATCTGTTAAAAAAGTAATTAGTGTTTCAGCCGTTATCTCAGCCATTATCTTATTCATTGTTGCAGGAAGTGTTCAGGCGCAACCATTAGGCGAGCTAATTCCAGGCTTATTACAAAGCCACGACAAAATTAAAGCCGCACAGGATGATGTTGAAAGTAAAAAGTATGGATTGGAATCTTCTGAGGCTGCCTGGCTACCAACATTAGATTTAAATCTAGAATATGGTAATGAAATTAAAAAGAAAGTTGCAAGTGAAACAGAATATGGAGATGCCTTTCAGCGTAAGGTAACCTTGAAACAGCTTATTACCGATTTTGGTAAAACCTCTTCAGACATCAGAAAAGCTGAGTTGGATTTAGATACAAAAAACATTGATCTTGAGTCTGCCAAGCAAAAAGTGTTGCTTGACGGTGTTAAAGCTTATGTAAATTTACTCAGTGCTATGGAAGAGTTAAGAGATGCAAAGCGCTCTGAAGCTAATATTAAAAAACAAACAGGCATGGAACAAGCACGAGTTAAAGTAGGCTCGGGTTATTCTACTGATGTATTACGAAGCAAAGGAAAGCTTGCAGGCGCAAATGCAAAGACAGCAACAAAGCAAGGTGCTCTTGTTAATGCACAAAATAAATTTAGGTCAGTATTTGGTAATATTAAATTAAAACTTAAAAAACTTAAAAAACCAGCAAAACCTTACAGGTATATGCCAAGAACATTAGCTGAGTCTATTCAGATTGCTAAAGAAAGTAACGCTACTTTGATAAAAGCAAAAATCACCAAAGACAAAGCCATCCAAACCATTAAGGGTAAAAAAGCAACTTTATGGGGTCCTACAACAGAACTAAAAATAGAATATAAAGATAAGAATAATTGGGCTGGTACTGCAGGTAGAGAGGAGGAGACATTGTCTGTAATTGAAGTTAAATTCCCATTATTTGCCGGCGGTAAAAATAATGCTGATTATCGTGGTGCACAACATGACAGAGCAGCAGCACATAGTAAATATTTAGATTCATTGCGTACAGTGGAAGAAAAAGTGCGTAATGCTTGGCAAAAAGTGTCAACTTCTAAAGCCACTGCAGGTTTTAAGAGAAATCAAGCAAATATTGATACGGAATTCTTAAGACTGGCACGTAAAGAGCGAAAGCTTGGTAAGCGTTCATTACAAGATATTTTAAGTGCGGAGAACGATTATATTGGCTCCCTGGGTGCTGCAGTAAAAGCTGAGAAGGATATGCAATTAGCTGCATATGAATTATTTGAAACCATGGGTGTTTTAGATACGTCAATTATTTTAGGTACAAAAACTGCAAGAGTTGCTATTGAGAAGAAGGTTGAGGCAACGCCTGAAGCTGCTAAACCAGCACCAAAAGAGGATTCTACGTTCAAAGATGGTAAGCATAATTGGAATAGTGCCACTAACGACAAGGTAAGTGTTGTTGCACCAGTAGCGCCTAAAGTAGTAGCAAAACAAGAGAGATTAGTATCTGAAGTAAAAATATCTACAACCACTAAGACTGTTAAAGTAAAGCCAGCAATGAATAAAGACACTGGTTTTAAGGGTGACACATATAATTGGAATTAAACAAAATAAATTTGTATGTTATTGATAGGCGGGCGCACAATTAAAATGTAACTTGGGGAAAAGACATGGCTGATGAAAAAATTCAACAGATTAATTTAGAAGGATTAAGCGAAGAAGAATTATTACTAATTCTACAAGGTCAAGCTCCACAAGGTCAAGCTCCAGCTGCAGAAGCAGGTGCTCCAGAAGGTCAAGCTCCAGCTGCAGAAGCAGGTGCTCCAGCAGGTGCTCCAGAAGGTGATGCTCCAGAAGGTCAAGCTCCAGCTGCAGAAGCAGGTGCTCCAGAACAAGATGCCGGTGCTCCAGGTGCTCCAGAAGGTGGTGCTCCAGAACAAGATGCCGGTGCTCCAGCCGCAAAAGCAGGTGCTCCACAAGGTCAAG
>PNQY01000122.1 GCA_002909145.1 Candidatus Thioglobus perditus | reverse complement strand
CAAGCTCCAGCTGCAGAAGCAGGTGCTCCAGAACAAGATGCCGGTGCTCCAGGTGCTCCAGAAGGTGGTGCTCCAGAACAAGATGCCGGTGCTCCAGCCGCAAAAGCAGGTGCTCCACAAGGTCAAGCTCCAGAAGGTGGTGCTCCAGCCGCAGAAGCAGGCGCTCCAGAAGGTCAAGCTCCAGAAGGTGGCGCTCCACAAGGTCAAGCTCCAGAAGGTGGCGCTCCAGAACAAGATGCCGGTGCTCCAGCCGCAGAAGCAGGTGCTCCAGCAGGTGCTCCAGAAGGTGATGCTCCACAAGGTCAAGCTCCAGGTGATGCTCCACAAGCTCCAGCTGCAGAAGCAGGTGCTCCAGAACAAGATGCCGGTGCTCCAGGTGCTCCAGAAGGTGGTGCTCCAGAACAAGATGCCGGTGCTCCAGCCGCAAAAGCAGGTGCTCCACAAGGTCAAG
>PNQY01000121.1 GCA_002909145.1 Candidatus Thioglobus perditus | reverse complement strand
TTGCTTAACGCTCATACTTGGCTTGTAGCCAAACTGCTCAACAAGATCATCTACATCTGCATAGGTGTCTGGAACATCTCCTGGTTGTAGAGGGAGTAGCTCTTTTTCTGCTGTCTTGCCAAGTGATGCTTCTAGTGCTTCAATGTAATCCATAAGCTCTACTGGATTGTTATTACCAATATTATAAACTCTATATGGTGCGCTAGATGTTGCCGGGTCAGGGTTGTTACTATCCCAGTCTGGATTTGGAGGTGCAGGTCTGTCTAGTATTCTAATAATGCCTTCTACGATATCATCAATGTAGGTGAAGTCTCTACGGTGTTTACCGTAGTTAAACACCGTAATAGGTTCATCATTCATAATGGCCCTGGTGAACTTTTGTAGTGCCATGTCTGGTCTGTCATATGGACCATACACTGTAAAGAACCTTAAGCCTGTTGTTGGCAGATCGTAAAGGTGTGAATAAGTATGTGCCATTAGCTCATTAGCCTTCTTGGTGGCAGCATACAGACTTACTGGATGATTAACTGCGTCATGGGTAGAGAATGGCTGCTTGGTGTTAAGACCATAAGTAGAACTTGATGATGCATACACAAGGTGTCCTACCTTGTTATGCCTACAACCCTCTAATATATGAGCAAAACCTACTAAGTTGGTATCAATATAAGCTAATGGGTTTTCAATAGAGTAACGAACGCCTGCTTGTGCTGCTAGATTAACTACTGCGTCAAATTGTTGATCTTTAAACAGCTCAGCCATTGCTTCGCGATCTTCAAGGTTCATTCTAATGTGTGTGTAGTTAGGATGGTCAGCATGTCGTGCTAAGCGCGCCTCTTTTAAAGCTGGATCGTAATAGTCATTATGGTTATCAATACCGATGACGGTATCGCCTCTATCTAGAAGCCTAATTGAGAGTGCTGAACCGATAAAGCCTGCTGAGCCTGTTACTAATACTTTCATTTAATTCCTTGTGGGTTAATCCGAGTTAAATAGGTCTCTTGTATAAACCTTGTCTTTTACATCCTGCAACTCATCCACCATCCTATTAGCAACAATGACATCACTTATTTGTTTGAACTCTTCTAGACTATCAATCACTTTAGAGTGGAAGAACTCACTCTCACCCTGTTCTGTGAGCACTGGCTCGTAGATTACTACTTCAATACCTTTAGCCTTAATACGTTTCATAATACCTTGAATGGATGACGCTCTAAAGTTATCAGAGCCACTCTTCATGATTAGTCTATGCACACCAACAACCTTTGGTTGTTTGGCGATAATTGAATCGGCAATAAAGTCTTTACGAGTAGAGTTAGCATCAACAATGGCGCTTATTAGTGCATTAGGCACATCTTGATAGTTGGCTCTTAATTGCTTGGTATCCTTTGGTAGGCAATACCCACCATAGCCAAAGCTTGGGTTGTTGTAATGTGATCCAATTCTGGGATCAAGACCCACACCTTCAATGATTTGCTTTGAATCTAGGTTGTGCGTTTCAGCATAAGAGTCTAGCTCATTAAAGTATGAGACTCTCATAGCAAGGTAAGTATTGCTAA
>PNQY01000120.1 GCA_002909145.1 Candidatus Thioglobus perditus | reverse complement strand
TAATAAAAAAGGGCTTGTGTCGTTTTACGACACAAGCCCTCAGTTTTAGTTAGGTAAATTAAAGTTTAACCTAGCTGCTTGTAAACACGATCTCTTACTTCTTCAAGTGTGCCAACACCTTCTGCAGCGCCATATTTAGGCGCGCCACTGTCTTCATTCATCCATGCTTGATAGTAATCTACCAAAGGCTGAGTCTGCTCATGATAAACATCTAAACGTGAACGAACTGTGTCTTCATTATCATCTGCACGTTGCACAAGATCTTCACCAGTAATATCATCCTTGCCTTCAACTTTAGGTGGGTTATATACAATGTGATAAGTACGGCCAGATGCTAAGTGAGCACGACGACCTGACATACGTGCAACTATATCTTCGTCAGGAACTTGAATTTCCACTACATAGTCAATTTTAACGTTGTCAGTTTTTAATGCCTCAGCTTGAGCAATTGTGCGCGGAAATCCATCAAACAAGAAGCCATTTTCACAGTCACCCTCTTGAATTCTTTCTTTGACCAGGCCAATAATAATATCATCAGATACCAAGCCGCCAGCGTCCATAACCTTCTTAGCCTCGATACCTAGAGGCGTTCCAGCTTTAACAGCTGCACGTAGCATATCGCCAGTTGAGATTTGTGGAATAGAATATTTTTCACAAATATTTGTGGCTTGAGTGCCTTTGCCTGCGCCCGGAGGGCCTAATAGAATAATGTTCATTTTCTTATTTCCTTTTAAATTTCAAATGATGGTAATTTCTTTTCTACCATTTCTTTTTTCATTACCACATAGTCTGGCAGACCGTTCTTGTATGGAGGGTAGTTCTCACCTTCAATTAAAGGCTGTAAGTATTCTCTACAAGCATCAGTAATACCAAAGCCATCATCAGAGATGTACTCCATTGGCATCATCTTCTCAACGTTGGCAATATCTTTTAATTCACCCGATCCAATTTCCCAAGTGTATGGATTGTTTGAAGTGCGAACAATTGCTGGCATAACTGAGTTTTTACCCTCAAGTGCCATATTAACCGCTGCTTCACCTAGTGCATAAGCTTGCTCAACATCAGACTCACTTGATAAGTGACGTGCTGCACGTTGAAGATAGTCTGCAACTGCCCAGTGATATTTGTAACCTAGTGCATCTTTAATTAAGTTAGCAACTACAGGTGCCGCTCCACCTAATTGTGCATGACCAAAGTCATCACGAGTGCCTTGTTCTGCTAAGAAGCGACCGTCTGCCCACTTAGTGCCTTCAGAAACTACAATTGTACAGTAGCCAAATTCTTTAACATTTTTATCAACTTTAGCCAAGAACTTAGCTTCATCAAAATCAATTTCCGGGAATAGTATAACTACAGGAATTGAGTCATCAACTAAGCCACCAGCAGCTGCAATCCATCCAGCATGACGACCCATTACTTCTAGTACAAAGATCTTAGTTGAAGTTGCAGCCATTGAGGCAACGTCAAAACTTGCCTCTAGTGTAGATACTGCAATGTATTTAGCAACTGAGCCAAAACCTGGGCAGTTGTCTGTTATAGGTAGATCGTTATCAACTGTTTTAGGAACATGAATTGCTTGAATTGGGTAACCCATTGATTCTGATAGTTGTGATACTTTCAAACAGGTGTCAGCTGAATCACCGCCACCATTGTAGAAAAAGTAGCCAATGTCATGAGCTTTAAATACTTCGATTAATCTTTCATATTCAGCCTTGTTAGCTTCTAGAGATTTCATTTTGTAACGACAAGAGCCAAAACCACCAGAGGGTGTGTGCTTTAGTGCTGCAATATCAGCATTAGATTCTTTAGATGTGTCGATTAAATTTTCAGTTAATGCGCCTATAATGCCGTTTTGTCCAGCATATACTGTACCGATTTTGTCTGAGTTCTTGCGGGCTGTTTGAATAACACCACAAGCAGAAGAGTTAATTACTGCAGTTACACCGCCTGATTGCGCATAAAAAGCATTTTTCATATCTAATCCTATATTGATTAAAAAAAGACTAGATTATACCTATAACCATTTTTTTACATTTTATCTTGTGGTGATACCCACATATATCTCCTTGGGTATATAGTATTATTTATAAAAAAATTAACTACCACAAGTGCTTACTATTTTTCCAAAATTTTAGTCAAATATATGAGGAACAATATCCCATTTTTGTTGGGCTTTTATCTTAATAACTAGGCATTTTGCACCGCCATGGTTGCGAATTTTACCCGCAGCCCCAGGGTTGATAACCCAAGGTGTTGAATCTTTGTCAATAACCTGCTTGTGTGTATGTCCATAAACAATGGCCTTGGCGTCTGGGTAGGCTGATCTTAATGAATCATGTGAAGGGCTACGCCCGTGTTTGTGCCCGTGCTCAATGACTAATTTACCCCCCGGTAACTCAACCTCTTCAATTTCTTTTAGATGGTTTATGTGGTAATCGTTATTTCCTTGAATGGCTATTAGTTTTTTATTAGGCTTAAGTGCCTGCATAGTTTGTTCATCAATAATATCGCCAGCGTGAATCACAATATCGCATTGATTAACAGTCTTAACAACTCCCGGATGGATGAACCCATGAGTGTCTGAGAGAATGCCAATTTTTGTAATCATTTGTGTTGATAAGTAGCCTTAAAATAAGAGTTAATTATTATACCTTAAGCTTTAAATTGCCGTTCAAAATCATCTTGCTAACTTGACTTTATATAATGGTTAATATTTGGCGTTTATTAGCTATTATTTTTCTTAAAAAAACAGTTCAATATTGGGTATTTTACTTGGCATAATATTGCCATTCATAATATGAATAAATTTGAGGAGAATTGGTAGGGCAATAATAAAATAAACGCTTTATCAATAGTACAATTATAGGAGATTAACGTGGCAGTATTGTTTTCAGATGAATGGATGAATCAACTTAAAGACGCATGGAATGCATCAGATGAGGTTCGTGGCAAATTAGCAGAGATTAGCTTCTCTTCAGTAATCGCTTGTGGCTTTAAGGGCGATGGCAAACCAACAGGTGTTTTTATTGTAGAAAATGGCGAGTGTGTTCGTGCTGGTGATTATGATGGCGAGAGTGCTGATTGGGATATGCGAGCAGATAAGAAGAATTGGATGAAATGGTTGGGTAAGCCTTTGGGTATGAGCTCTATGGGTATGGCAGTAACTATGGGTAAATTAAAATTTGAAACAGGTGATTTTGGAGCTATGATTAAAAATCCTAGTATGGCCGGACCATTTGTAAAAAGCTTCGCATTAATGAGTGAAATTGGTGGTGAATAATTAACTCAATTTATTGATTTAATAAAAGGCCTGCTTTGCAGGCCTTTTTTAATGAGGTTCTACAGGCAAAGTATGTTCAAAAGTTTCAATATTGATAAATCCTTTTACTGATTTTGTTGCAATTTTAGAACTTGGCTTACTAATCGCCACAACTGTGCCAATGCCGTATCTTTTAGCTGACTTAAGTACAGTTAATGAATCATCAAAAAATATGCTTTTATCTTTGTCTAGGTTGATTGATTTATCTAGTTTATGCCAAAACCCCTGATCCTCTTTGGCGATATCATAATCATGTGATGAGATTATTTTATCAAAATAACTCTCAAGATTGGTAATGCGCATTTTCAGCTGAATAGTTTTTCTATGTGCATTTGTAACCAAGTAGATGCGTTTCTTATGTTGCCTGGCTTGTTCCAGAAAGTCTAGTACAAATGGATGCACCTGAATTAAATGAGACACATCCTCTTTGAGTTTGGCAATATCTAGTTCAAATATTTTTTGCCAGTAGTCTAGGCAATACCAATGCAACTTGCCTTCTTCTGCTCTTAAAATCGGATAAATTTTATCCTTTGATTGTTGGTGGGTAATATTGTGCTTGTTGGCAAACACTAATGGCATATATTCCATCCAGAAATGCAGGTCAAAATTTAAATCTAATAGTGTGCCATCCATATCTAAAAGAATGGTGTCTATATTAGACCAATCGACTTTATTTTCTACGCCAGCTGGTGCCATTTGCACTATCCTCTAACACAATGCCAGATTCAGTTAGCTCATCTCTAATTTGATCACTTAAAGCAAAATCTTTTTCTGCTCTAGCTTTATCTCTAAGCTTAATTTTTTCGTCAATTTCTTCATCAGAAAGACCAACACCTTGCTTTAAAAAATCATCAGCATTCGTTTGTAAGATGCCAATATAATCACCAAGCTTTATAAGTAGCTGCGCCAAAGCGCTAGCCTGGTCAATATCTTTATCTCGCTCAGAATTTACCAGTTTTGCCAGTTCAAATAAGATACTAAGTGCAATTGGAGTGTTAAAGTCATCGTCAAGGGCGGCATTAAAACGTTTTTCAAAGTCAAACCTTTGTGATACCTCGTCCATTGCAGCTTCACTTGAGCCTAGACCTCTAGTGGCCGTATATAGTCGAGTTAAAGATGACTTGGCGTTATTTAAGTTTTCATCGCTGAAGTTTAATGGTGAGCGATAATGTGAACTCATAATGAAATAACGTAAAGTTTCACCATCATAGCTTTCAAGTACGCCACGAATAGTAAAGAAGTTATTGAGTGATTTCGACATTTTTTCATCATTAATATTAACAAATCCAACATGCATCCAGGTATTAACAAATGAGCAGTCGTTTGCACCTTCAGACTGTGCAATTTCATTTTCATGATGTGGAAATGCTAAATCCATACCTCCACCATGAATATCAAAATGATTACCAAGATGGTGTGTTGACATAGCCGAACATTCAATATGCCATCCTGGGCGACCCTCTCCCCAAGGAGATGACCAGCTTGGCTCGGTAGGTTTTGCCATTTTCCACAATACAAAATCTAGCGGATCTTTTTTGTCACTTTCAATATCAACTCTAGCGCCAGCTTCAAGTTCATCAAGGTTTTTCCCGCTAAGTTTGCCATAATTATCAAATTTGCGTACTGAGTAGTAAACGTCACCATTTTTTCCTTGGTAGGCAATACCCTTGTCTACTAAAGATTTGATCATATAGAACATTTGATCCATAGCATCAGTTGCACGTGGCTCAACATCTGGCGGTAGAACGCCCAAAGCGCGCTCATCTTCATGCATAGCATCGATAAAACGATTGGTAAGAGAAAAAATATCTTCTTGGTTTTCCACTGCACGCGCAATAATCTTATCATCTATATCAGTGATGTTGCGAACATACTCAACTTGCGGAAATCTTCGACGCAAGTGCCTAGTAATAACATCAAACATTACCAGAACACGAGCATGGCCCATATGACAATAATCATATACGGTCATACCGCATACATACATACCAACCTTGTCAGTATTGATAGGGTGAAAGTCTTCTTTTTGGCGAGTTAAAGTATTGTAAATTTTAAGCATTGCGTCATTTTACGCGTATTTATTAACAATTAAAGCTTTGCATGTATTTAGTTGCGCAAACCCCTATTTTTTATATGATATAAATCAATTAATAGTTGTATAATCGATTTGATTTTGATTATATATTGGAGGAAAAAAAATGAGTGTTTTAGTAACTCAACAAGCGCCAGATTTCATTGCTGCAGCTGTACTGGCTGATGGCACAATTGTTGATGATTTTCAGCTTTCTAGTCTTAAAGGCAAGAAGATTATGCTGTTTTTCTACCCGCTGGACTTTACTTTTGTATGTCCTTCAGAGATTCTTGCACATCATCATAGAGTGGCTCAATTTTCTGAAAAAGGAGTTGAGGTAGTTGGAGTTTCGATTGACTCACAATTTACACATAATGCTTGGAGAAATACAGCAGTTAATGATGGCGGCTTAGGCGCGGTTGATTTTCCATTAGTAGCTGATGTGAATCACGCAATTATGGAATCTTACGGTATTGTTCATCCAGCTGGTGTTGCACTACGTGCTTCATTCTTAATTGATGAAAATTTTGACGTGCGTCATCAAGTAGTAAATGATCTTCCACTAGGTAGAAATGTTGATGAAATGTTGCGTATGGTTGATGCGCTTGACTTTCACACAACTCACGGTGAAGTTTGCCCTGCAGGATGGAGTAAAGGTGATGAAGGTATGAAAGACACTCCAGAAGGGGTGGCAGAATATCTTTCAAGCCATGCTGATGAGTTATAATTATATTTTCTAGGTTATATAAAAAGGGAGCCTTTGCTCCCTTTTTTATTGAATAGGCGTATGAAGTTTAAAAGATATAGATGTATTGTTTGTGATTGGGTTTACGATGAATATTTGGGTGATATTAAATCTGGGATTGAGCCAAAAACCTTATGGCAAGATATACCCCAGGACTGGGTGTGCCCAGATTGCGGAGCGACCAAAGATCAGTTCGAAATGATTGAAATCGAGTAAAATAACTCTCTTTTAGTCTAATTGAAATAAAAAATGTCAAAAGTATTAATATTGCCAGGTGATGGTATTGGTCAAGAGATTGTGTCTCAAGCGCTTAAGGTGATTGATTGTCTAAATGAGAATGATAATTTAGGCATGGAGCTTGTGCACGGCTTAGTTGGCGGTACAGCTTATGACGAGACAGGGTCTCCACTACCTCAAGCAACACTTGACGCTGCACATAATTGTGACTCTATTTTGCTAGGAGCTGTAGGTGGTTATGAATGGGAAGCTTTAGAACGCGACCTGCGCCCTGAACGTGGACTGTTGGGTTTGCGTGCAGAAATGGACTTATTTTCAAATTTACGTCCTGCTATTCTTTATCCACAACTAGCTAGCGCCTCAACCCTTAAAGAAGATATTGTTTCGGGTCTTGACTTAATGATTGTGCGTGAACTTGTTGCTGGAATTTATTTTGGTGTGCCTCGTGGTATTGAGATGCGCGATGGTGAACGCTATGGCTTTAATACTGCTACTTATTATGAGTCAGAAATTAGACGAATTGGTCATTCAGCATTTAAGATAGCACAAAAGCGCAACAAGCGAGTTTGCTCGGTAGACAAAGCCAATGTACTAGAAGTATGTGAACTTTGGCGTGATGTTATGGAAGAGGTTTCCAAAGACTATCCAGATGTAGAGCTTTCACATATGTATGTAGATAATGCCGCTATGCAGTTAGTTAGATCTCCAAAGCAATTTGATGTTATGGTGACATCTAATCTATTTGGTGATGTTTTATCTGATTGTGCCGCTATGCTTACCGGATCAATTGGCATGTTGCCAAGCGCATCACTTAACAAGGACGGCTACGGTATGTATGAGCCAATCCATGGCTCTGCACCAGATATTGCTGGTAAAGATTTAGCCAACCCACTTGCAACAATTTTGTCAGTTTCAATGATGCTACGTTATTCGTTAAATCAAGTAGACCTAGCCAATAAGATTGATGATGCAGTTAATACTGTACTTGATCAAGGCTATCGAACTCAAGATATTGCTGCAGATGGTGATACAGTAGTGGGCACTAGTAAGATGGGTGATTTAGTAGTTAAAGCATTACAAGGATAAATTATGGATATTGTTGTCTATTCAACCCACACTTGCCCAATTTGCACTAAAACTAAAGAGCTTTTGACTAAATGGAATTTTCCATTTGAGCAAAAGATGATTGATACTGACAGATCATTAATGGTTGAGTTTTCAAAAGTTACTAATGGTGCTAGAACCGTGCCACAGATAACCATTGATGGTAAGCATATTGGTGGATTCAATGAGCTGACCGAACTGCATATGGATGGCTTCTTCGATTAAAAATCACCACTTGTCTTCTTTTGTCGATTTAGATTTCATAAATAGTTGAAACAATATAAAAAAACATTGTAAAGCCTTATCGGCAAGGCTAAACAAGGGCTAAATCTCAAAAAACAACCTTTTTTAACTGAAAAATTAGCAAATTCATTCTTTTAATTACAAAATAAGCTCTATTTTTGCCATATATAAAATCTTAATAATAGATAACAAAGATTAACTTTTGAGTTACAATTCGCACTTATGGAAGAGAGTGTGGCAAATAATGCAGATTTAAGAAGGTTAATAGAGGGTAATAAGCGTTATATTTCCTCTAATCTTAAACATCCTGGTCGATCAAGTGAAAGGCGTTTTGAGCTCAAGCATGGCCAACACCCGTTCGCTATAATCCTAGGTTGCTCTGATTCGCGTGTACCGCCAGAGGTATTATTTGACCAAGGCTTAGGAGATCTATACGTAGTTCGTGTAGCGGGTAATGTAGTTGGCAAAATGATTGTAGCTAGCATTGAGTATGCTGTCCTACATTTAAATGTTTCACTAATTATGGTTATGGGGCACTCACAGTGTGGAGCAGTGAAAGCAACGTGTGATGATGAGAAATTAGAAGGTAGTCTGCCAAGCTTAACATCTGCACTTAGTCCTGCTTTTAATAGTGCAAAAGATATGCCTGGTAACCTGATTGAAAACGTTGCTATTGCTAATATTAGAAATGTTGTAAAAGAATTAGGACAAACTGGCGTAAACTTTTCGGAGATGATTGAGAGCGGTAAATTAACTATTGTTCCAGCTTATTATAATATTGGTACTGGTAAGGTTGATTTGTTATAAATATGAATTTAGAGGTTACTCAGGAATTGTCTACTAGTTTGTATTGGATCTCATTGATAGCAGTGGTAGTTTCATCAGCTTCAGGTGTATTAAAATCTGGTTTTAGACAATTTGACCTATTTGGTGTAATAATTATCGCCATTACCACTGGTCTGGGCGGTGGATCACTAAGAGATATGCTGCTAGATATTGATGTATTCTGGATCAAAGATCAAATTTTCTTTATTGTTTCTTTGTCAAGTGCGGTAGTTATTTTTATTGGTGCTAGATTAATATCCATCTCACCAAAACTTTTCTTAATTCCTGATGCCGCAGGATTGGCAACTTTTAGTATTGCGGGCACGTTGGCATCTTTAATGGCCGGAGCACCATGGTTAATTGCCAGCTTTATGGGTGTTGTTACCGGTGCTATGGGTGGTATTTTTAGAGACTTATTGTGTAATGAAACCCCGATTGTATTTAAAAGCCCATTGTACGCAACAGCGGCTTGGTTGGGATCTTTAGGGTTTATTGTGTTACTAGACAATGCAGTAGGTGTTACCATAAGTGCAGTGGTTGCTGGACTTGGTATTTTTATTGTTAGATTGTTGGCAATTCGCCTTGATTTGGGATTGCCAAAATTTCAATTAAAAGAGTAGTTTGTAAAATATCATTGGCGATTGCCAATATCATTAATAATAAAAATTAATCTCAAGGAGAAAAAATATGAAACAATTTAAATTGTTTGCTAGTGTGCTTGTTGTGCTGGCCTTAACTATTACTAGTGCTCATGCAATACCAAGCTTTATGGTTGATTCAGACTGGCTTGCAGAACATATTGAAGATGATAATCTGATTGTATTTGAAGTGCGATATCATCCACATCGTTATCATACTATAGGTCATATTCCAGGTGCAATACAAGTAAAACGATTTAAAGATCTAGCCGATAACCAGTCTTTAAATGTAACGCGCTTTCCTTCTAGAGAGCAATTTCAAGCCACACTACGTAAATGGGGTGTAAAGAAAGACTCAACAATTGTTATTTATGATGACACTCGAACAGTAACTGCGGCTCGATTATGGGTACTATTAAAATTATATGGATTTGAAGAATCCCAATTAAAAATTCTTAATGGCGGCACTATAGCATGGTCTGCATTTGAGGATATCACTCAAGACGCATCTCCTGCAAGAGCAGGTAGTAATATTGTCCTGCCTGAGGCTGATAAATCTATGTATGTTGAATTCCCTCAAATCTATGATTTTATAACTTCAAATCGTTCAAACAATATCACCTTGATTGACGCCCGTCCACCGGAGCGATATGCTGGTGGTAGCTCTCATGGCGTTCAAGAGGGGCATATTCCTGGTGCTATTAATATTGTCAGCATGGATGGTACTGATGCAGAATCCCAAACTTGGCTAGAGGATGATGATCTGGTCGATTTATACCAATCAGTGCCAAAAGATAATATTGTATATGTTTATTGTGATGATGGTTTTCGTATGAGTGAAGCCTTCTTGCAGCTTAAACACTTAGGCTACAAAGATGTAAGGCTTTACAATGGCGGTTGGTCGCACTGGGGAAATTGGTTAGATTTGCCTACAGTAAAAGGCAACAAGCCATATGATGATACTTTTGATCTTTAAATAAAATCTATAGAATTGAATTAATACTGAAAAATACAGAGAATGATATGAAAAAAATATCTACGTTTTTAATTTTGATTGTTAATATGGCAATAGCACAAGCGGCGCTTGATATACAAAAAGTCACTGATAATGTATACGCTTTGGTCGGTGAAACAACACAAAGATCTCCAAGCAATCTTGGCAACAACTCAACCCATGGCGTTATTGTTACCAAAGACGGTGTAATTCTAATTGACTCAGGTGCAAGTTATTTGGGCGCTAAAGAGATTCATGAGACCATTCAAACCATCACCAATCAGCCAATCAAAATTGTGATTAATTCTGGTGGCCAAGATCATCGTTGGCTAGGTAACGATTATTTTCAACAGTTAGGTGCTAGAATTATTGCCTCTAGTAAAACTAAGCAAGATCAAAAGGTTAGAGTTGATTATCATTTGGATAGACTTGGTGGGTTAATCAAACAGAGTTTGGATGGCACTAAGCCGTTATTTGCATTGGAAACTTTTGATGAAAAAATAAATCTTAAGCTCGGTGGCGAGTCTTTGGAATTGTATCATTTTGGTGCAGCACATACCGTGGGCGATATTGTTGTTTGGATGCCAAGCTTAAAAATTATGTTTGCAGGTGATGTGGTGTTTAATGACAGAATGTTAGGCATTGGTCCTGCTAGAAATACTCAAAGTTGGATTGAGGTTTTTGACAAGATGGCTGAATTTAAACCGGAGTATATTGTTCCTGGTCATGGCAAAGTGTCCGATTTAGCCACGGCAACCAAAAACACTCAGCAATATTTAGTATTTTTAAAAACAGAAATTGGAAAAATTTTAGAAAATGATGGTGACATGTTAGAGGCAAGTAAAATTGATCAAAGTGAATTTCATTTCTTGACTGGACATCAAAGCATTGCTGGCAGGAATGCTCAATGGGTTTTTGAGAAAATGGAGTTTGATTACTAAAAAGATTTTTCATCTACCTGAACTCTATATCTTAATCAAGGTAATTCAAACACCCTTTAGATTTTGAAGTTGGGTTATGGTAAAGAGTCATCTATCTCCTTCTTGATATTGATGGATGCGTTGCACCTAATGTTATAATTCTAAATATGCGTAAAAAACCAGTACTTTCCAATATAAAAAATATTGCTACAACTAAGTATTTTAATATTCAATCGATGGATGTTGAGTTCTCTAATGGTGAGAAACGTCAGTATGAACGCCTTAAGCCACCTGGGGAAGGAGCGGTATTGGTTATACCTATGCTTGATGATGATACAGTGCTAATGATTTATGAATACTCTGGTGGTACAGATCGCTATGAGCTTGCACTTACTAAGGGCAAAATCGATAAAGGCGAATCTACAATTGATGCAGCTAATAGAGAGCTAATTGAAGAGATTGGTTATGGTGCTAAAAAGTTAGAATTAATTAAAACTATGACTCTTGCTCCTGGGTATCAATCAAACTTTACACACATTGTATTGGCGCAAGATTTATATGAAGATAGTGCCGAGGGTGACGAGCCAGAGCCATTGCAAGTGGTTAAGCATAAACTATCAAATTTAGATCAGTTGGTTTATGATGAAGATTTAACTGAAGCCAGGACTATTGCTGCTTTGTATATGGCAAAAGCAATTATTAAAAATCAGTGATCGATATTCCAGAAGAATTTATTCTTCACTCATCAGACACACCATTTCCAGATATTAATACAGCATTGAAAGAGCCAAATGGTTTAATTGCTATTGGTGGCGAACTTACATCTTCTAGATTGATTGATGCTTATTCGAAAGGTATTTTTCCTTGGTATAGCGAGGATGATCCAGTGCTTTGGTATAGTCCAGATCCACGAATGATAATTACACCAGATAGTCTCCATATTTCTAAAAGCTTAAATAAAACTATTAATTCAAGTAAATTTGAAATTAGAGTTAATGCTGATTTTTCCAGTGTAATAAATCACTGTAAGACAGTTAAGCGCAAAGATCAGCAAGGCACATGGATAGATAACGATATGGTTGCCGCTTACAATAAGCTTCATATGCAAGGTGTTGCGCATTCTGTTGAAGTATATGAGCAAAATAATCTTGTCGGTGGTTTATATGGTGTTGCTATGGGCAGAGTATTTTTTGGTGAGTCGATGTTTTCTTTGGTAAGTAACGCCTCCAAGTTTGCATTTGTATATTTACTAAAAAATATGGCTTATCATCTGGTTGATTGTCAAATTGAAAATCCACATCTAAAAAGCCTTGGCGCCTTTAATATATCAAGAAGTTCGTTCGTTCGACAACTTGAAGAATTGCTGTAAAATGAGGCCTAATTCTGTAAAAATAATAGATTAAACACAATGAAACAACTAATTAAATTAACAGTGCTAGTATTTGCAGTAATTACAATTTCTGCTTGTGGAAAGATGGGGGAGCTTGAAAGTGTAAAAGCTGAAAAAGTTGTATTAACCAAAACAACAAATACAATCCTAGCATTCAATCAGACTTCTAACTCTAAATAATCTTTGAGCTTCTCATACAAAAATCATTCTCTACATGTTGAATCTGTTGATATAGCAGATTTAATGGACGACTACGGTTCGCCGTTATATGTATATTCGCGTAGCGATGTTGAGAACAATTGGCGTGAGTTTGACTCAGCATTTGGTACTCATCCACATTTAGTTTGTTATGCAGTAAAGGCTAACTCTAATCTAGCTGTACTTAATGTGTTAGCCAAAATTGGCGCTGGTTTTGACATTGTATCTCTAGGAGAATTAGAGCGCGTACTTGCAGCTGGAGGTGATGCATCTAAGTGTGTATTCTCTGGTGTCGCCAAGACAGAATATGAGATTAAACGCGGACTAGAGGCTGGCATTCGCTGCTTTAATGTTGAATCATCAAGTGAGATGAGTCGTATTGGAGAAGTTGCGCAAAGTTTAAATATGCAAGCTCCAGTGTCTGTAAGGGTTAATCCTAATGTTGATGCTAAAACTCACCCGTATATCTCTACCGGATTAAAAGAAAATAAATTTGGAGTTGACATTGATGACGCTATTGAATTGTATCAATTGGCTCACAATTCCAAATCTTTAAAAGTTGTTGGCCTGGACTGTCATATTGGTTCACAAATTACTGATGTGTCGCCTTTTCTGGATGCACTGGATAAGGTTATTGAGTTAATTAATAAGCTGAAAGATAATGGTATAGAAATAGCACATCTTGATTTGGGTGGTGGAGTTGGCATTAAGTATGATGATGAGCAAACTATAGATATATCTGCTTATATAAATGAAATAATGAATCGCACTGGTAATTTAGAAATTATTTTAGAGCCTGGAAGGGCTGTTGTTGGTAATGCGGGAGTGTTTATTACTAAGGTTGAGTTTTTAAAACAAAATTCAGATAAATCTTTTGCTATTATTGATGGTGCTATGAATGACTTATTGCGCCCAGCTTTTTACAATGCTTATCATCAGGTGTTGCCTGTAAATGAAAACTCAAATGGAGTTGATGCTAGTTGGGATTTAGTAGGACCAATTTGTGAGACTGGAGATTTTTTAGCCAAAGATAGAAAACTATCTTTATCACAAGGCGATTATCTAGCAATTATGTCCGCTGGCGCTTATGGCTTTACCATGAGTTCAAATTATAATTCTCGCCCAAGGGTTGCCGAAGTTATGGTTGATGGTGTGCAACACTATTTGATCAGAGAGCGAGAAACAATCAAAGATTTATTTAAACAAGAATATATTATTAATGACTAAATTAACTAACAATCAAAAGAAGTTTTTACGATCTAAAGGGCACAGCTTAAAGCCAGTAGTAATGGTTGGCCAGCATGGTCTTAGCGAGTCAGTTTTGGCCGAGTTAGAATCAACTATGGCAAAACATGAATTGTTAAAAATAAAAATTCGTGGCGATGATAGAGATGAGAAGCAAAAGATGATTGATAAAATCATTGAATCTTCTAACGCTCATTTGGTGCAGGTAATTGGCAATATTATGGTTATTTATCGAGCATTTGATGAGGATCCTGAAATAATCTTACCAAGAAAATAATTTAACTATGAGGATTGCAATTAGTGCCGCAGAAACCTCAGGTGATTTAATCGGATCTAAATTAGTAGTATCATTAAAAGCACAAAACCCAGGAGTGCAAATCGAAGGCCTGTCTGGTGATAAGATGACATCTGCAGGGTGTAAAAAACTTTGGGATATGAACCTTGTTAATGTTATGGGTTTTAGCGAAGTGTTAAAAAAACTCCCATCTCTTCTTGGTTTACGCAAGAATATTATTGACTATTTTTCTAACAACAAGCCCGATGTTTTTATTGGAGTGGATGCTCCAGATTTTAATTTTGTAATTGAAAAAAAACTCAAATCTCGCGGCATTAAAACCATACATTTTGTCTCGCCATCAGTATGGGCATGGCGTCAAAATAGAGTTAAGAAGATTAAAAAATCAACCGATTTGATTTTGTGTTTGTTTCCATTCGAGGTTGATTTTTATAAATCCAATAATCAAAGAGCGTTGTTTGTTGGTCATCCGTTGGCGGAGAGTTTAAAGCCAAGAAAAAACCATATTAATGGAAAAAATATTTTATTAATGCCAGGGTCTAGAGAGAGCGAGGTTAAAAGATTATTGCCTGAAATGCTCTTGGCTATCAGTATTATGTCCAAGCAAGATCCGGAGTTAAAGTTTCATTTAGCACTAGCAAATGATGAGTTGCAGGACTGGGCAAAGGAAAAAATAAATACTAGTGCAGTAAGTGTTTCAATTGGTGATGCGCATACAAGAATGCTTGACGCTGATTTGGTGTTGGTGGCATCTGGAACTGCCGCATTAGAATTGGCGCTTGTGGGCGTGCCAATGGTGGTAATTTATAAATTATCAAGCCTTAGTTATTTTATTGCCTCAAGGTTGATTAAAAGTAAATACATATCTTTGCCTAATGTAATTGCAAATAAAGACCTGGTCCCCGAGCTAATTCAAGATAATGCAAATGCTAATAATATTGCCAAACAAGCAATGAAAATCATAACCAGTGATACTAGTTCATTGGTACAAGAGTTTAACGATATTCATTCCAAACTAAGCTTAAATGCTAGCGATGAATCTGCGCGGTTAATCTATGAATTTATTAATGAGTAGCGAGTTGTTAAATATTGTAAAAACAGCATTATCTGAAGATATTGGTAGTGGTGATGTTTCTGCAGGTTTGCTTGATGATAAACATATAACTGCAGATATTGTTTGCAAAGAGTCTGCGATTATTTGTGGCATAGAATATGCACAGAGTGCATTTTTACAATTAGATAGCAATATTGATATCAATTGGAATATTGAGGATGGCTCAAGTGTAGATAAAGGTGATGTGCTGTGTTCTTTAAGTGGGTCCTCTAGAGCAATAATAACCGCAGAAAGAGTCGCGCTTAATTTCTTACAAACCCTGAGCGCAGTTGCTACACAGACCGATATATTAGTAAAAAAAATATCCCATACTAATGCAAAAATCTTAGACACAAGAAAGACCGTTCCAGGATTAAGGTTGGCGCAAAAATATGCGGTTAAGTGTGGTGGTGGAGTGAATCACCGTATGGGGCTATATGACTGTGTAATGTTAAAAGAGAACCATATTATTGCCTCAGGGTCAATCACTAAGGCTGTTGAGGCGTCTACAGAAAAACATCCGGATCTAGATTTGATTGTTGAGGTTGAAAGTTTAGAGCAATTACAAGAGTCTCTTGGATTAAGTGGCATTACTAGAATTCTTTGTGATAATTTCTCAATTAAAGATTTATCTAAAGCAGTTGGTATTACTGGTGCAAAAATACCGCTAGAGGCGTCTGGCAATATTGATAAAGATAATATTGTAGATGTTGCTAATACTGGGGTTGATTATATATCTATCGGCAGTATTACCAAAAATATTCAAGCAGTAGATCTTTCTTTAAGGTTTGCTTGATGCGAAAAATATTGGGCTAATTAGGTCGTCCTTAGTGTTGTATCTAAGAGGCTTGCCATCTTCACTAACAACACTGCCTCCAGCGCCTTGTAATATGCACACTCCTGCTGCTGTATCCCACTCGGAACAGGGCCCAAATCTTGGGTAATAGTCGTATGTTCCATCTGCAATTGAGCAAAATTTTAAAGCACTACCTAGTTTGCTAACTTTGTAGGATTCCTGCTGTTGTAAATGTTCTTGTAGGTCTTTATTATGCGCAGAATTATGCCCAATTACCACCTCTAAAGGTTGATGTGGCGACTGTACATATAGTTGCTTTGTTATATTGTTATGCAGTTTAAATGTGGAGTTGTTTTCTGTTGTATAGTAGTGTGTTTTATTTATTGGTGCATATACCATTCCAAATATAGGAGTGTGGTTTTTGATATAGGCAATACAAATACAAAACTCGCCAGTGTGATTTAGAAAATCACGTGTGCCGTCTAATGGATCCACCAACCAGTATTCACTCCATTTTGAGCGCTCATGAAAACTAATTGCATCAGACTCTTCTGATAAGATTGGAGTATTTGGAGTTATCTCTGCTAGGCCTTTTTCAATTAGCTTGTGTGCAGTTTCATCGGCAATAGTTAGAGGTGTTTCATCATCTTTCATTTCAACACTTATATTGCTATTATAAAACGACATTATTGTTTCACCAACTTCTGTAGTTAGCTGTATTAATTTAGGTGTAAGCAAATCAAACATATGGAACTATAATACCTTTTTTATAAAACTATATAACTGAACGAATGACAAATACAATGCCCATAAGGGCAAGTATAAGGTAATTCGAATATGGTGGGCCTACTTGGACTTGAACCAAGGACCAATCGATTATGAGTCGACTGCTCTAACCAACTGAGCTATAGGCCCGAAAGGGTTTATTCTAAGAAGCTTTGAAGCTTGTGTGCACGAGAAGGATGTCTTAACTTACGCAGGGCTTTTGCTTCAATTTGACGAATACGTTCACGAGTTACATCAAACTGACGACCAACTTCTTCTAAAGTATGATCAGTATTCATATCAATACCAAAACGCATTTTTAACACTTTAGCCTCTCTAGGAGAAAGATTGGCTAATAAGTCGCCAGTTGTTTCTCTAAGACTTTCTTTGGTAGTTATTTCTACTGGTGAAGACAGATTGGTATCTTCAATAAAATCACCAATATTTGAATCTTCATCGTCACCAACTGGAGTTTCCATTGACAAAGGCTCTTTAGCAATCTTGAGAATCTTAATAATTTTATATTCTGGTAGTTCCATCTCAGTGGCTAGCTCTTCAGGCGTTGCTTCACGACCAAACTTTTGCAGTAATTGGCGACGAACACGATTAAGCTTATTGATAGTTTCAATCATGTGTACTGGAATACGAATTGTGCGTGCTTGGTCAGCAATTGAACGAGTAATAGCTTGACGAATCCACCATGTTGCATAAGTAGAGAACTTGTATCCACGACGATATTCAAACTTATCTACTGCCTTCATCAGGCCAACATTGCCTTCTTGAATAAGGTCTAAGAATTGCAATCCACGATTAGCATATTTTTTAGCAATTGATATAACCAGTCTTAAGTTGGCCTCAATCATTTGGCTTTTAGCTTTCTTGGCACGACGATCACCACGACGGTACATCTTATTAAGGGCTTTTAGCTCAGCAATTGTTAGCTCCATCTCTTCTTCATACTCTAGAAGATTTTTTTGAGCATAGAATATTTCATCTTTGCTGGATGCTAGAGATTTAGCTACTTTGTCGTCTAATTTTACTTTTTTTAGCCAGTCAAAATTAGTTTCATTTCCTGTGAACAGTTCAAAAAATTGAGTTCTTTCCATGCCAGCGTAAGTGCAAGCGCTTTGAATAGTTTTTTCTTGTTTCTTTACTTGAGCCACTCGATCACAAATAACTTCCATCATTGTGCTAACAAGTTTAGGAGCTAGACGTAGATCAGATAAGCCATTTGAAAGTTGTTCACGCGCTTCAACAGTTTTTTTGTCACGGAAGCCGTATTTCTCATTAATTTCTTTATAACTTTCAGAACATTTCAAAACAGTTTCAAAACGACCATACACTTGCATCTCATCTGGACCAGTGTATTCCATTTCTTCCATTTCTTCGTATTCTTCATCATCATCAAATTCGCCAGCGTCAAATGCAGCTTTTTTAGCGGCAAAATCTTCAGCATCGCCTTGATAACCGATAATTACATCAGTCATTTTACATTTGCCCTCTTCTAGACGCTTGTGAGCTTTAAAGAAGTAGCTGGTAATTGCTGGATAAAGTGTAATTGCTTGCATAATTTCAAATACACCAGATTCAATCTCTTTAGCGATTCGAATTTCGTCTTCTTGTTCGAGTAGGTCAACTACACCCATTTCACGCATATACATTCTGACTGGGTCAGTAGTTCTGCCAAATTCAGAGTCAAGTGCAGCAAGTGCGGCAACTGCAGCTTCAGCTGAAGTTGATTGTGCCTTCGCTCCAGATTCAACAACTAATGTATCAGCATCTGGAACTGTATCAGAAACAGCAATATCTAATTCTTCTAGAATAGTAACAATAGGCTCTATTTGCTCTTGAGTAAGTAAATCCTCTGGCAATAAGTCATTGATTTCAGAATAAGTAAGGTAGCCTTTCTCCTTACCAACCATGATAAGTGTTTGTAGTGCCTGCTTGTGTGCTTTAGTAGTTGATTTCATAAATTTGTGTTTGACAAACCAAATGATGGATTATACATAAAATTACCCGTTAAAAATCATAGCCTTGGATGTGGTGATGATATATTTATTGAGAGTCTGTAAATATATTACTGATAGATTGCTCTTCACTAATTCGCTTAATAACTTCTGCCATAGTAGGGGCGATAGATAGCTGTCTAATTTTAGAGCAGTTAGCTGCTGCATTATTTAGTGGAATAGTATTTGTAGTAACTAGTTCATCTAGTTCAGAGTTTTCAATGTTATCAACTGCATTGCCAGAAAGCACCGCATGAGTTGCATAGGCTACAACATTTTTAGCGCCTTTTTCTTTTAGGATTCCTGCCGCTTGACAAAGCGTTCCTGCAGTATCAACCATATCATCAATTAGTACACAGGTTCTACCTTCCACATCACCAATTACATTCATAACCTTGACCATATTTGGCGCAGGTCGGCGTTTGTCAATAATGGCTAAGTCAGCGTCATTAATGCGCTTAGCTGCAGCTCTAGCTCTAACTACGCCGCCAACATCTGGAGATACAACAACAACATCGCCATAGTTTTTGTTTAAGATATCTTCAACCAACACAGGCTGAGCATAAATATTATCAATTGGAATATTGAAAAATCCTTGAATTTGATCAGCGTGCAAGTCAACAGTTAAAATTCTATCAACTCCAGCGGATTCAACCATTTTTGCTGCTAATTTTGCGGTAATTGGTACACGTGTTAGGCGTGATCTACGGTCTTGTCTTGAGTAACCAAAGTATGGCACAACTGCAGTAATGCGTGCAGCTGAAGAGCGTTTAAGCGCATCAACCATAACCAGTAATTCCATAAATGTTTCAGCTACGGCTGGCCCACAGGTAGGCTGAATAATAAACACATCACAACCACGTACATTTTCTAGTATTTCAACTTGTGATTCTCCATCACTAAATCGACCTACAAGGGCTTTGCCTTGAGGTATGCTTAAACTAGAAATAATTTCACCAGAAAGCTCCGGATTAGCGTTACCACTAAATATTTTAATTTTGTCGAGTGACATAGATATTGATAATAGCCGTTAAAGTGATCAAATTATACTACGATAGAAAAGTAGTTTTGCCCGCTTTGTGTATTAAGTTCTATGTAAGTATTTTTTTCTTTATATATGTGGATATAAAATATTATAAATTACAGTAGCACTATCGAAAGAGCGACAAGCCCAAAGAAATACAAAATAAAGGGACGAATTAATATGGCTGGGCTGGCAGGATTTGAACCTGCGCATGACGGGATCAAAACCCGTTGCCTTACCGCTTGGCGACAGCCCAATTAAGGATTGGAGAGGTATTAATTGTTTTAGTTGCAATACCTAACCACATATCTGGCATTTTTTTATACGCTGCCAGAGCGTCTTTTTCTGATTTAAATTGAGCAAAAACACAGCTACCTGTGCCACTCATTTTTGCCTTACTAATAAGGTTGTTGCATGAATCTAGATAATTTAGTGCATCACCAATCTCACCTATGTTTTCTATTGCAGCAGCCTGAGTATCGTTATGAGTGTTCTCAATCTCAGAGAAGTCGGATATTTTCCCTATCATTGGACTCATTGTCAATGCTTTATGCGAGAAAATTTCTTTAGTTGATGTGTGTTTATTTATATGAATAATCAAAATGTTGTTTTCTGGTGGATCTACAGGGCTTAATATTTCACCAATTCCATCGGCCCAAGCGCTACGACCGTAGATAAAAATAGGAATATCAGCACCAAGTTTGATACCTATCTCTATTAGTTGCTCTTGGCTAAGCCCTAATTTCCACAGGTGATTCAATGCAACTAGTGTGGTTGCAGCATCAGAACTTCCACCACCAAGCCCGCCACCCATAGGAATGTTCTTATTAATCGATATATCTACACCAAGACTGGTATTGGATTTTTGTTGTAATAATTTAGCAGCTCTAACTATTAGGTCTTGCTCTGTGTTTATGTCTTCATTGCCATTAATACGTTTAATAGCTCCATCTTCTCTAACTAAAAATCTCAATTCGTCATAAAAATCAACTAGTTGAAAAATGGTTTGTAGGTTGTGGTACCCGTCCTCCCTTTTGGAGTTAATGTGCAAGAATAGGTTTATTTTTGCTGGTGCGAGCCAAATTTCGGGCGTGTTAGGCATTAATAAAGACTTTGCGATAATACTTTAATTCATCAATTGAGTCACGAATGTCTGCTAATGCTAAATGCTGAGATTCCCCTTCACGTACCATTTTTAGTTCAGGCTTCCAGCGCACTAATAGCTCTTTAAGAGTAGAGACATCAATATGGCGATAATGGAAGAATTTCTCCAGCTCTGGCATATAGTTATATAGAAACCTTCTATCCTGACAAATGGTATTGCCACACATTGGCGAAGCACCTTCATTTACATATTTTGCCAAAAATTCAATAGTTTGTTTTTCAGCTTTTTTAGTAGATATGTTGCTGTCTTTTACTCGTTGTACTAAGCCAGAATTAGTATGATGCTCTGTATTCCATTCGTCCATACCTGCCAACACTTCACTGCTTTGATGAATGACAAGCGACGGCCCTTCGTCTAGAATATTAAGGTTGGCGTCGGTTACAATTGTTGCTATTTCAATAATTACATCTTTTTCAGGAACAAGTCCTGTCATTTCTAGATCAATCCAAATTAGGTTAGTATCTTTATTCATTTTTTGTTTAACATCCTGTGCTTTCTTTAACAAAGTCGTCAAGTTTTTGATGGGCGGAGCCGTTGTTTAGGATTTTTACAGCCTTGTTAACACCGGCCTGTAGTGAGTCTGCTAGACCACAAACGTAAATAGTAGCCCCAGAGTTGAGAGCAATTATATCTTTAGCCGCTCCAGGCTTTCCATCTAGTGCTTGTTGTATTAATACTAGTGAATCTTCAGCACCTTCGGCTTTTATATCATTTAGATTGCCTAGTGACAATCCTAAATCAGTAGGGTTGATTGTATAAGTACTAACCTCTCCATCTTTTAGTTCAGCTACAAAAGTATCATCAGCAATTGATATTTCATCAAGACCATCTTGAGAATGTACAACCATCACATGCTTTGAGCCCAGACCTTTTAATACTTTAGCAATTGGCTCGACTAGTGCTTTGTCGTACACACCCATAACTTGATGTGGGGCTTTAGCTGGATTTGTAAGTGGGCCTAAAACATTAAAGATTGTTCTAACTGCTAGTTCTTTACGTGGGCCAATAGCATGCTTCATTGCACTGTGATGTGCTGGAGCAAACATAAATCCAACTCCAATTTTTTCCACAGATTTGCCAATACTTTCAGCACTCATATCAAGATTAACTCCAGCTGCTTCAAGTACATCAGCACTACCAGATTTGGAAGAAATACTTCTATTGCCATGTTTTGCTACTTGTCCGCCGGCTGCGGCAACTACAAATGCACATGCTGTAGATATGTTAAATAAACCCAGGCCATCGCCACCAGTTCCACAAGTATCAACTAAATGCTTGGGACGTTTAATTTCCACCCCTTTAGCCAAAGAGCGCATAACTTTAGCTGCTGCTGTAATTTCATCAATACTTTCACCTTTCATTGACAGCCCAACTAAAAAACCACCTATTTGGGCATCTGTTGTTTTTCCAGTCATGATGTCTGACATTACCTCGTGCATTTCATTTTCGCTCAGATCTTGTTTTGCAATTACCGCCTTTATTGCCTGTTGTATATTCATTTGTCTCTCTTAATATTTATTTTTGTAGTTGCATTATCGACTCTATGTCTTTAATTTCTTTAACTAACGACCTTGTTAGCACTGTGTTTCCGTCTTCTGTTACCAGTACATCATCCTCAATTCTGACACCGATATTATGATAAATCGGGTCAATTTTATCATCACTGCGAATATAAATACCTGGTTCGACAGTAGTTATCATTCCTGGGGTGAATTCTCTATGTTTATCGTTGTCTTTATACTTTCCGACATCATGCACATCAAGCCCCATCCAGTGACCAGTGCCGTGCATATAAAATTGTGATAATTCACCTTCGGCTTGCAAAATGCCCAAGTCAATCAAACCTTGCTTGATGATGTCCGTAGCGGCTTTATGTGGATTGTTGATTTTTGCTCCAGGCCTTATATTGTTAATTGCAGCAATTTGAGCATCCAATACTAGCTGATAAATTTGTTTTTGAGCTTTAGAGAATTTACCATTTATTGGGAATGTTCTAGTTATATCGGACGCATAACAATCAACTTCACACCCTGCATCAACCAGCACCAGATCATTATCTTTTAATACTTTGTTGTTCTTAATATAATGAAGCACGCAGGCATTTTTACCACCAGCCACAATTGGGGTGTATGCATGTTCAGAATTGTGTTGTTTAAAATAACCATCAAATACACTTTGTAACTCATATTCAAACATGCCTGGTCTTACTTTTTGCATTGCAATCTTGTGAGCTTCTGCAGAGATATCCGCAGCTTTTTGCATTATGCTTATTTCATCAGAATCTTTAATAAGACGCATTTCATGTAGAATTGACCCAAGAGACTTGTATTTTTTATTTGCCAGTATTTTGATAATTTCATCATCGATTGAATATGGTTTTGGATCAAAATAAATAGATTTATAGCCTTTTATTAATTTTGGCAGTTTGTTTTTTAATAAGTCAATTGTATAAGATTTATCAGCATTTAATGCCTCTGGAGCATTGTCTACCCCAAGGCGTTCTCCATCCCAAATTTCACGTTTTTTATCTTTTGGTCTTAATAATATTGTGTAACTAGAGCTGGTTATAACTGCTAATGCCTCTGGCTCGTTAAAACCGGTAAGGTAGTAAAAATCACTATGTGGGCGAAAAGGGTAGTTTACATCTCCATTTCTTCTTTGCTCAGGATTGGTCGAAACAATAACTATAGAGTCATCATCGAGCTGGCTTAATAGTTCTTTTCTTCTATTTTGATGTATCATTATTTTCAAGTAGCAAAATGCCTAGTTAAGATACCATGAAACATGTTCGATTACATCAGAATGCCAAATTACAAGTTAATAATAAATACACTTTAGATGAGTATGGTTCACACCATTTAACTAAAGTTCTGCGTTTTCCACAAGGGCAGAATATCACTATATTTAACGGTGATGGTATGGATTATTTAGCAACAGTACTACAAATAAAGAAACATTGTGAAGTTGAAATATATGACTGTGTCAAAAACAATAGCGAATCTGATCTAAACATAACTCTAGCTCAGGGGATTGCCAAAGGCGAGAAAATGGACTTTCTAATGCAAAAAGCTGTTGAGCTTGGTGTTAATAAAATTGTTCCCATTATGAGTGAACGTTGCGTGGTCAAACTTAAGGGAGACAAGCTTAAAAAACGTCACCATCATTGGTGCAAGATTGTTGTTGGAGCTTGTGAGCAATCTGGCAGGTCTATTGTGCCAGTTGTTGAAAACCCCGTAACTTTTAACGAGTTTATTGATAGAGGGGTTAATAATGGTTTCGTCTTGCATCATCGTGCCCAGAAAAGTCTTCTAGAAATGGACAAGACAACTGAGACAACTGTATTAATTGGCCCCGAAGGTGGGCTTACTGATAATGAAATAAACTTAGCAATGGATTCTGGATACAAGGCTTTACTATTAGGCGCAAGAGTGCTTAGAACTGAAACTGCATCACTTGCAGCTATTGCCAATATGCAATTGCTATGGGGTAGTTAATAGCTGTAAAGCATCTTGAATTGGACTCAGTACATTATCTAGTTTTTTGCGAATAGCCGACCCAGTAAGGTTGTGAGCAGAGATATAGCTAACCACCAAATCTTCACTTACACCAGCAAGCATAAGTCTAGCCCTAACCTTGTCGTCATCTTGCAGACCTAGATTTTTTGCTACTATATCTGCTTGCTCTGTAATCTCTTCAATAGTGTTAAATGTTTGTATCATTTTGTGTGACATGAAACCACCTAGCACTTCTAGAGTCCTGTACAAAACATATTCTTGATTTATTTTTTTTAATATATGAGAGATAGTTTTTAGTAGTATTTGCCCTTGTTCGGTGCATATTTCTTCTAATTCTTTTTGTTTACAATCTAGTTTTATAGTTCCATCTGTATTGGGCAGGTTGTTTTGCAAACGCTCAATAAAGCCAACTAAAAACACAGTTTTTCTTTGTCCTTGCTTCCATAGTCTGTCCACCAAAGAGCTGTCAATTAAGTCTTTTTGCAATACCAGGTTAGTGGTATCTATTAATTGCTCAATATCATCTGTAAATGGTAAGAATTCAAACAAATATTCAGCTATTTGTTTACCAATCTGGGTCTTTACTACAAAGTTTTTAGTCAGTAAAAAACGTCCAATCTCTGCTTGTTGGTCGGTATTAGTTGCACACCACCAAGTGATTTCTAATAGTTTTTCATCTAAATTAGTAGCATTAGAAACAGCCACTACAGCTTCAACATCTCCAAGTTTGAGTAGTGATGCAAGATTGGATGACTCAACTTGCCCCATCCTTGACCAGCGCTTCAAATAAGACGGGTATCCACCCATAGCTCCAAGCACCTGAGATACCAGTAGTTTTTGTACTTCTTTTATGTATTTGCTACTATCACCACTTGGGTTTAGTTCAATTGTTTGCTCTTTATGTTGAGCGTTTAAACCAACTACGACTAATTTATAGATGTCTATTCTGATAGCGACAGAAGTGGCAATAAGCACATTTAGTTTTAGAGTGTCTTCCGCGCTTAGCATTTTGTATTTTTTCCAAGTATTCGATTAAGACCTGATAATGATTGATTCTCTAGAGAGTCTTTAAAAATAATAACAGATTCTTTTCCAGCAGAAATTATCACTAACAAAGTTGACTGGTATTCGCAGTAAAAATGCGGGTATTTGTTGCTTTTGTTTTGGTTGTTCTCTACAACTATAGAGTTGTTATTTATGGTTATTTTCTTAGTGGAATTATTGTTTAGCAATAAAATCTTTCTACTAAAGTAATATAGATGAGATGCTAATACAATACTAATGCCAATACTTAGCCATATATTATGAAAATAATACCAAGTGCAAAATATCAGTAATAAGTGTATTGATAACGACAGTATTAAGTAGATCTTTGATGGCTTGAGTTCAAGCGTCAAGGATTCTGTCACTCTGCTTCGCCTAACTCCGTGGCAATCTCATGCGATTTGTCAAATGCAGCACGCATAGCGTGAGTTATGGTAATCTCAAAATCATGATCCTGAAAATACTCAATAGCAGCTTGCGTTGTGCCATTAGGTGAGGTTACTTTTGCTCTTAGCTCATGTGGCGAGTCCTCAGAGTTTTTTGCCATCATGCTTGCGCCTAATGCAGTTTGTATGCTTAGTTTTTGTGCGCTATTTTCATCTAAGCCAAGAGCAACTCCAGCCTTAGCCATAGATTCAATCATTAGGAAAAAATACGCTGGACCACTTCCTGATAATGCAGTAACAGCGTCCAGCATTTCTTCTTTGTCTACCCATAAACAACTACCAACAGAGTCAAGCACACTCTTTGCTGTAGATTTTTGTTCATCACTAACATGTTCATTGGCGAATAATCCAGTTATTCCTTGGTTTAGCAAGGCCGGAGTATTGGGCATAGTGCGAACAATGTGCCTTCCTAGTCCTAACCAGCGGTCAATATCGTGAGATCTAATTCCAGCTGCAATTGATACAATCAGTGTGTTGTCATTCAAACTATCCTTGATATCTTTGCACACTGCAAGAAGTACCTGTGGCTTTACTGCCAATACTACAATATCACATTTTTCTACTAGTTCAGAATTATCCGTAAAAACCTCAAGGTTAAATTCAGATTTTCTTTGGGATAATAGCTCCTCGTTGGTATCACTTATTTTAATATTGTTGGCAGATGTGCCGTTATTGATAAGTCCGGAAATAATAGCGTAAGCCATATTTCCAGCTCCAATGAAACCAATAGTTGATGAGTTTTGCATTACAATAGCCCGTTTTATAATTTAAAGACATTCTACCAATAGAAGCAATATAAATATGAAGAAATTTAACCCAAAATTAATTATGATCGATGTTGATGGCACGTTAGTTGATAGTGTTCCCGATTTGGCATACTGTGTGGATGAGACTATGAAGGCTATGGGAAGAGACGCTTGGGGTGAGGCCAAAGTGCGTCATTGGGTAGGTAACGGCGTACCAAAACTAGTTGAGAGGTCGCTTACTGGAGAATTAGAAGGTGTGGTCGAAAAGCAAGACTTTGATAAAGCGTATCCAATATTTCTAGATTTGTATGCTGATAACACCTCTAAAAGATCGTGTCTTTATGACGGTGTTAGAGAGGGGTTGGATTATCTAAAACAACAAGGCTATACGCTTGGGTGTGTTACCAATAAGGCCGAACAATTTACCTTGCCAATCCTTAAAGATCTTGGAATTTTTGCTGATTTTGGTATTGTTATTTCTGGTGATACCCTAGAAAGGAAAAAACCAGATCCACTGCCATTACTACACGGCGCAAATTTTTTTGGCATTGATCCACAGGATTCAATGATGCTTGGAGATTCTATTAGTGATGTTAAAGCCTCACGTGCCGCAGGTTTTGATATTATTTGTATGTCTTATGGATACAACCATGGTGACGATATTCGTGATGCAAGTCCAGACTTGGTAATTGATTCAATGTCTGAATTGAAAGATCACCTATAAAGAAACTTGTCAGTAAAATGCATCTGTATGGATACATTTGATCAAAATCATATCTGGCACCCTTATGCTAAAGTTCCAAATGCAGTTCCGGCTCATTTGGTTAAGTCCGCTGATGGTGTTTATCTCAATTTAGAGAGTGGGCGCGTAATTGACGGCATGAGCTCTTGGTGGAGCGCAATTCATGGTTACAATCACCCAGTTCTTAATAAGGCCGTTACTGACCAGTTAAATAAGATGTCACACGTGATGTTTGGTGGGTTGACTCATGACCCTGCCATTACACTTGCAAAAACTCTAGTTGAAATTACCCCGGCAAATCTAACCAAAGTGTTCTTCACCGATTCAGGCTCAGTTGCTGTTGAATCGGCCTTAAAGATGGCGCTACAATATTGGCACAACAAAGGCCAAAGTAATAAAAATCGCTTTGTTACTATTCTTGGCGGTTATCACGGAGATACTTTTGGTGCTATGAGTGTGTGTGATCCAGATAATGGCATGCATCATTTATTTACTGGCGTATTGCCGAAGCATCTCTTTGCAAAAAGCCCTTCAATAGTTTCTATGGATGAAGCATTACTTGATTTAGAGAGTACATTAAAACAACATAGTGATTCAATTGCAGCTATGATTTTGGAGCCTGTAGTACAGGGCGCAGGTGGTATGCGCATCTACAACCCTCAGTATTTATTAAAGGCAAAGGCACTGTGTGAAAAGTTTGATGTGTTGTTTATTCTTGATGAAATTGCAACCGGATTTGGGCGTACAGGTGAGCTTTTTGCTTTTGAATATGTGGATGTTGAACCAGACATTCTTTGCTTAGGCAAGGCATTGACAGGCGGCTATATGACACTTGCCGCAACACTAACAACAGATGACATTTCATCTGAAGTAGGCACGCTTATGCACGGACCCACCTTTATGGCTAACCCGTTAGCTTGCAGTGTGGCTAATGCCAGTATTAATCTATTGTTAAACTATCCTTGGCAAGATAATATTGCCAATATTGAAGCAATTTTAAATAGTGAGCTATCGTCATTGCGTAATGAAGAGTGCGTAGCTGAAGTGCGTATTTTGGGTGCCATTGGCGTGGTGGAATTAACACAAGATATTGACATAGAAAAAACACAGGCGTTGTTAATTGAGCAGGGCGTATGGCTTAGGCCTTATGGCAAGCTGCTTTATACTATGCCACCTTTTAATATTAGCAAGCAAGAATTATTAAAAATAACTAAAGCCATTACAACAATAGTCAAATTATGATAAAAAAAACACTGTTACTACTAAGTTTATTACCTTTTCTTGTTCAGGCAAATGATTATGAAAAGGTTGGTGTTGAGGTGAAGGCAGAAAACCTAAACGAAAACGCTTATTACATTCCTGGATTGTCAGGATCGGCAACTGAGTATGAAGGCTTTATCTCCAATGCAGGTTTTGTGGTAACTACTGAAGGAGTGTTGGTGTTTGATAGTCTAGGAACGCCGTCATTAGCCAATGCTATGCTTGAAGAGATTCGCAAAGTCACCAACAAGCCCATTAAGCTGGTGATTGTGAGTCATTATCATGCTGATCATATTTATGGTCTTCAAGTGTTTAAAGAACAGGGAGCTCAAATTTGGGCACCTAAAGGCACCTGGGATTACCTGAATTCTGAAACAGCACCTAATTTGTTAAATTCAAGACGTACCTTGCTTTATCCTTGGGTTAATAGTAAGACTTATTTGGTGGAACCAGATCGAATTATTGATAAAGATACTAAATTTTCATTGGGCAACCATCAATTCTTATTAACCTATTTTGGTAAAGTTCATTC
The DNA here is from genome assembly GCA_002909145.1 of Candidatus Thioglobus perditus. Taxonomy (GTDB): domain Bacteria; phylum Pseudomonadota; class Gammaproteobacteria; order PS1; family Pseudothioglobaceae; genus PNQY01. Next base: position 17,079 of record PNQY01000120.1, on the reverse strand, counting down.
AGATGGAGATATGTCTTTGTTAAGTTTGAACGATCAAACGTTATATAGTGGTGATTTAATCTTTGAAGGTCGTATTCCTTTTGTGGGCGATGCTGATGTTTTTAGGTGGATAAAGGCACTTGATCGAGTACGCAAGACTGAGATGGAGTATTTTGTGCCTGGGCATGGAACGGCATCAGATCAACCTCAAGAAACCATGGGCTTAACTTATCGTTATCTGAACTTTTTGGTTGATCAATTAACACTTGCAGTTGATGAAATGATTCAGTTCGATACAGCTTATGAAGCAATTGACTGGTCTGAATTTGAAGATGAGCCTGCTTTTGAGGCGGCCAACCGTAAGAATGCCTATGCGGTCTATCTCTATCTTGAAAGTGTATTTGATTGATATAGTTTATACTTAAATCTATACCAAGATATCTTTAATATTTGTTCTCATTTTTTACATATTGTTGATTAAATGTTGTTTCAACTAAGTGTTAATGCTAATGCTCGTTTGCGGATTTAGAAGGTTTAATCAATTGGATCAATATCTAAATACCAGCGTACTTTGTTTTTTAATTTAAGTGATTCTGTGTGTTGGTTAAAAGTAGACAACATTTGATGTAATGCTGACCTGTCAGTAGATTGCAAGTATAAATTAAAATAATAATAGTCTGATTTTTTCTCAATTACACTACTTACCGGACCCCAAATTTCAACCGAATTCATTTGAATATTCTTTAGTAGAGTTGCCACTTCGCGTAAAAAATCTTCAGCATTTTGCTTAACCTTGGCATTTGCGCATAATAGTGCCTGATGTGCAAATGGTGGCATAACAGCACACATTCTTTGTTTAAGTAGTTGAGATGCATATTGTGTATAGCGATTTGACAATACGTAGCTAAACATTGGATGATTAGGGTATCGTGTTTGAATTACTACTTCACCTTGCTCTGTATTTCTGCCCGCACGACCAGACACCTGAATTAATAGTTGTGCTAAATATTCAGTAGCTCTAAAGTTGATTGATAAAAATCCAGCATCAATATCCAGGATCCCCACCATAGCAAGATTGGAAAAATCATGCCCTTTGGCAAGCATTTGAGTACCAACAATAATACAAGGCTCTCCTGAGTTAATCCTATCCAAGTGTTGAGAGAAGGCTTTCTTGCGTCGTGTAGTGTCACGATCAATACGAATAATAGGGGTGTTAGAAAAATGCGACTCTAATGTTTCTTCAAGGCGTTCTGTGCCGTATCCATAAACCTCAAGTTTGCGCTCTCCACATTCTGGACAAATCTGTTCTGGAATTTTTTCATCGCCACAATGATGACACTTAAGTCGATTAATATGGCGATGGTAAATCATACTTGAATCACAATGACTGCATCCAGACTTCCAGCCACATTCAGTGCAGAAAAACACTGGCGCATAGCCTCTTCGGTTAATAAACAACATTACTTGTTTGCCAGAATTCAAGTGTTGCTGCATTTTTTCAATTAATAATTTTGATAATGCACCATCAGTATTAGAGCGCATATCAATCAGACTTACTTTTGGTAGTGTTGCGCCACCAGCTCTATTAGCTAGTGTGAGTCTGGTTAATTTACTATCAAGTGAGTTTTTTAGTGTTTCTAGTGACGGCGTAGCTGTGCCTAATACTAGTGGAATATTAGCCTGTTTGGCACGAATAAAGCTTAAGTCCCTGGCTGAGTATCTAAAACTAGATTGTTGTTTGAATGAATTATCATGCTCTTCGTCAATAATGATTAAGCCCAAGTTAGGCATTGGTGTGAAAATCGCACTACGAGTTCCAAGCACTACACCTGCATCTGTGTTCTTAGCCATTAAATATGCATCAAGTTTCTGGGTCTCATTTAGTTGTGAATGGATGGCAACAACATTGGTTTCTAGTCGAGACTCGAAGCGACTAACCATTTGTGGAGTAAGTCCAATCTCAGGCACCAGCACCAGCACTTGTTTGCCCAGGTCAAGCATAGCCTGGGTTATGTGCAGATATACTTCAGTCTTGCCACTTCCAGTTACTCCGTGGAGCAAAAATCCATGATAGTTATTGGTGTCTTTTAAGATTTGATCAATTATTGTCTGTTGCTCATCGGTTGTTTCAAAGTCAGGTTTTTCAACTTCTTTTGGCAGACCGATAACTTTTTTAATTTTTGCATCTTTGCCTAAGCGCAAATTCTTAGGTAGTGCGGTCGATATAACTTCACCAATTGGATGGTGGTAATATTTTGCAGACCAGAATAAGAAATCCAATATAGTTTTGTCTAAGATTGGCTTTTTATCTAGCACCTCTTCAACTGATTTAAGCTTGTCAAATTCGCTTTTTTCTTTGCTTCCAAGCACTATACCAACAACTTTTTTTCGTCCAAATGGGACTTTTACTCGCACGCCTATATCCACCTTTTGATCAGACAAGTAATCAAAAGTTTTATTTAATGGCACAGGTATTGCAACTTCTAGGATTGACAACAAAGTTAAATGTTTTAAGACTAAAATAAAATCATTTTATTCTTAAAAAACCCATAATGGTTGTTATTCAAAACAGTATTAATGATGTTTTAATTAATGAGCAGAATCTTGTAGATGCGTTACAACAAGTAATGACTGATTTAGACAAGGGTGAGAGTGAATTATTAATTCGAATTGTTGATAAGATTGAAATTCAAAATTTGAACAAAACCTATCGTCATAAAGACAAAACAACCAATGTTTTATCTTTTCCATCAGATTTGCCTATTGAGATTGATGAGGCAATATTAGGTGATGTAGTTATTTGTTCTGAGGTAGTGGCTAAAGAAGCCAATGAGCAAAATAAAACTTTTAATGATCATCTACTGCATATTGCTATTCATGGCACATTGCATTTAATTGGTTATGATCATATAAAAGAGTCTGAAGCTGTTGAGATGGAAAATTTAGAAATTAAAATTTTGGAAAAAATGCAAATTGCAAATCCTTATCAATAATTAAGCACTATTCAGCGCTTTCCATTCTTCCAATGCGCTCCATGGCGCGCAATTCATCATCAATATAGTACATTTTTAGTGAATTTCTCTCCCAGGGTGGTATGTTTGCCTCTTGTAAGACTTTTTTAAGAGATTGCGAGTGATTTTTACCCGGTAATTTAATTCTCTGACCTTCGGAGCGATAGCGAATTGAAAAATTTGGCAAATTTTCAAATTCTTTATGTAGCGGGCAATAATTTTCATTTTTATCAATATTGCTGTTAATAAAATACAATTCATTTTGATAGCGCCTAATTTCAAACTCACCCCAGCTTACCAATGGTTTGGCATCAGATTTGGCGTATAAAAGCTCAATAATTTGCTCCATTATTTTATCTGTTGGAGCTAAGAATCCAAACAAACTAAGGTGGTGGCGCAAGATATTCTTAATTCTATGATTCTCAAGTTTTCCTAATTCTTCCGAGTTGATACGACCACTATCACTAATAATGTTATTTTTTTGTAAGTCAATATCTGCTAGTTCACGCGAAAGTCTTAATGCTTCTGATTGATGTTTTGCGCTCCTAGACAAGGTTTTTGTTAGATTTTTATATACTGATGATAATTTTGGCAAAACATCTAAACGCAAAAAATTACGTCTAAAGTTGGTGTCTTTGTTGCTGTCATCTTCAATCCAGTTAAGCTTGTGCTGCCTTGCATACTCAACAATTTGAACCTTGTTGATATTCAGCATCGGCCGATAATGAATGCCGCCGCCCAAATGCTTTATTTTTGGCATAGATGCAAGGCCAGCAACTCCAGAGCCACGAAACAATTGTAATAGTAAGGTTTCTGCTTGGTCATCTTGATGATGTGCGGTACATAGCACCTCATTTTTATCTAATGAGCGTGATAGAGAATAATAGCGTTTTTTACGTGCATTTTCTTCAATATTAGCGTCATTTTCTAGATAAATATCGATATTTTCGCATTCAATTTTCAGGTCTTGACATAATTTCTGACAGAAGTCGACCCACTGATTAGCGTACCTAGATAGGTGGTGATTGCAGTGAATAACTCTTAAGTTCTCTGGATAGTGGGTATGAAGATAATGAAGCAGCACAATAGAATCAATGCCACCACTAAGGCCAAGGACAATTTTTTTGTCCTCTAGAAAACTATCTTTAGTTTTTAAATCGTCCAAAGCTAAGTAGTTTTTCTTGCCTTTCTTGTAATAGTTCTGCAATAGAAATGCTGTTGATATCTGCTAGCTGCTTACCCAATGCTGCTTTTAGCAGGGTGCGTGCTTTTTCCGGGTCACGATGAATTCCACCTAATGGTTCACTAATAATTTCGTCAATAAGACCTTCTTTCTTAAGGTGTTTAGAGGTTAGTTTTAGTGATTCTGCGGCAATATCGGCTTTAGCAGCGTCTTTGTAAAGTATTGAAGCGCAGCCTTCTGGAGAGATAACTGAGTATATTGAATACTCAAACATCATAACTTTATCAGCAACACCAATGGCAAGCGCACCACCAGAGCCGCCTTCACCAATGACTACTGAAATAATTGGTGTTTTAAGAGTAGACATTTCAAATAAGTTTCTAGCAATTGCTTCTGACTGGCCTCGCTCTTCTGCACCAATGCCTGGATATGCTCCAGGAGTATCAATAAAAGTAATAATTGGCATTGAGAATTTTTCTGCCATTTTCATAAGACGCAAGGCCTTACGATAACCTTCTGGGCGTGGCATACCAAAATTATGCTTTAATTTTTCTTGAGTGGTTCGACCTTTTTGTTGGCCAATAAACATTACCGGATTGCCATCTAATTTGGCTATACCACCAATTATTGCATGATCATCACCATAGGCTCTATCGCCATGTAATTCAGTAAATTCATCAAACACATCATTAATATAGTCTAGTGTGTAAAGGCGCTTCGGATGACGTGCCAGTTGTGATATTTGCCAGTCAGATAGTGATGAAAAGATTTTTTTAGTAAGTGTATTACTTTTATCTTTTAACGCATTCATTTCTTCAACAATATCAACTTTGTCTTTAATATTGCAAAGCGCCTCTATCTTGGACTCTAGGTCGGCAATAGGTTGCTCAAAATCAAGATAATCTAAATTCATAAGGCTTTAAAATTAGTTTATTAATAATATTCGAAATTATAGCAGATGGATATATTCACACTAATATCTTTAGCGTTCGCAACGTTTGTTTACGCTATATCGCCAGGACCAGGCTTGTTTGCGGTGCTTGCAACTTCTACTCGTTATGGTGCGATTCCAGCATTGTGGTTGTCAATTGGCCATGTTGTTGGAGATGTTTTGTATGTTTCAGTGGCAATGTTTGCACTTACGATAATAGCGCAAACTATTGCTGATAGTATGGTGTATGTGAAGTTTTTTGGTGCCGCATATTTACTCTTTATTGGTATTCAGCAGTATTTATCAAAGGGAGTTAGTTTTGAATCACAAAGAGAGAAAAGATCTGTTTTTAAATTGCTCTTGGCTGGTTTTGTTGTCGGTGGAACCAACCCTAAAACCATTATTTATTATTTGTCTTTTTTGCCAATATTTATTGATTTAAACGACCTAACCTTAACTACTGAAATTCAAGTGATTGTAGTAGTTGGCATTACTGTGTTGTTGGTGCTTAGTATGGCCAATGTATTAGGCTTAAAACTACGAAAGCATATTGAGAATCCAGTGGTAATTAAAAAAGTCAATCAAATTACCGGTATTACTATGATGCTTGTCGGTGTTTTTGTGGCATTATATTGACATTATGAATGTTTCTGAATTTGCTACGCTATTTACTATTGCTTTTGTATTTGTAATAACCCCTGGTCCAGGCACTTTAGCTGTATTTGCTAAAAGCATTTCACAGGGTTTTTTTCCAGCTCTTTATTTGTCATTCGGCATGGTTTTAGGTGACTTGGTTTATCTGTCTGTTGTTATTTTCTCTCTAGACTTTTTTGCAGGGCTGATTACCTATGCAATGGATTATGTCAGAGTAATTGGCGGACTTTATTTAGTATATCTAGGCATAAGGACCTGGAATGCACATAAAGTAAAGCTTAGTGAGAGATCAAGTCATAAGAGTAATATCAATGAGTTGACAACAGGTTTTATTATTTCTATAACCAACCCAAAGGTTATGATCTTTTATATCGCTATCCTTCCGATATTTATTGATTTATCTAGAGTTGATTCTTTTTATGCAGTGCAAATATTATTAACAGTTGGTTTAGGGTTGTTGCTTGGTGTTAGTGCAATTAATGCTAGCGTGGCTAAGATTAAAATATTATTTGCAAAACCTGGTACAGATCATCTCATCAATCAACTAGTTGCAGTGGTAATGATATTGGCCGGTGTATTGCTTGGGTTGTCATAAACTACCTATAATATAAAACTATGAAAATATTATAGATTTTGACTTGGTGGTAAGCATATGTGAAAATGCTAAAGATGCACATTTAACTTTATCTGGAAAAACCGAAATAATTAATGTTGATTCTGACTATCCGGGTGACAAAGAATTTGATGCTTTTTACAAATTTTTAGTGAAATTAATGAGAAATCCACTCCAATTGTAAAAAAATAAATTATGCTAATATTAGAATTTAACCAAACAAAGGGCAAAAAATGGACGTAATATATTGGTTAATTCCAAGTATGATTTTTGTTGGTGTAGTTCTGGTAATTCTTTTAATGATGGGGGTTAAGAGTGGACAATTTGATGATTTAGAGGGAGAGGGTCAACGTATTTTATTTGATGAAGACCAAGATGATTTTAGCTCTGAAAAAAAACAAAAGAAAGAGGGTTGACATATAGTTTTTTTTATAGAAAATTCGCAATTGAACAATATATAAAAATAAAGTAATAAAAAAAGGGAAAAGAAGATGGCAAACAATAATATTTATGGCTTATTCGGTAAATCACCGATTAGCCCATTGCAGCAACATATGACTCGCGTGCATTTATGTATTGGGGAGCTTAACGGTTTTATGATTGCCATTCATGCCCAAGACTGGGAGACAGCTGAAGAAATTAAATCAACAATTGGCACTATAGAACGTGAGGCGGATGATCTTAAGAAAAAATTACGCCTTAGCTTGCCTTCAACATTTATGATGCCTTTTTCGCGCAGAGATTTACTTGATTTATTACTTATTCAAGACTCGATAGCAAATATTGCTAAAGATGTATCTGGACTTATGATTAATCGCAAGATGACCTTGCCAGATGAGATTTTTGAAGACATTATTGAGCTTACTGAGGTTTGCATTAAAACTTCAGCTACAGCTCTTAAAGCTGTTAACGAATTAGATGAATTACTAGAAACTGCATTTGGAAGTCGTGAGCGTAAAGTAGTTAATAATATTATTGAGAAGATTAACGAATTAGAAAGTGAGTCTGACAAGATTCAGCATACAATTCGTGCTAAGTTATTTCCATTAGAGTCTGACCTGCCTCCAGTAGATGTAATATTCTACTATCGTGCGGTCGAGTGGCTTGGCGAGCTTGCTGATGCGGCGCAAAAAGTCGGTTCAAGATTAGAAGTATTGCTTGCTAAATAAATCATAAAAAGGCTATATTATGGAAATTATTGCAAATTACGGTGACGTCTTATTAATTCTCGCTATTGTTTTTGGTTTGTTTATGGCATGGGGTGTGGGCGCTAATGATGTTGCTAATGCCATGGGAACATCTGTTGGTTCTGGGGCAGTTACCATTAAACAAGCAGTTATTATCGCAGTTATCTTTGAATTTGCTGGTGCTATTCTTGCAGGCGGAGAAGTAACGGCTACTATTCGTAAAGGCATTTTGGATGCATCACTATTTACAAACGATCCGCATTTATTAGTCTATGGCATGCTTGCCTCGCTGTTAGCTGCTGGAATGTGGCTAATGATCGCATCAAATCTTGGATGGCCAGTATCAACTACTCACTCTATTGTGGGAGCAATTGTTGGTTTTGGAGCTGTAGGTGTTGGTGTTGATGCCGTTGCCTGGGGCAAAGTAAGCAATATTGCCATGAGCTGGATTGTTTCACCAATTCTGGCGGGAAGTATTGCCTTCATGCTATTCAGAAGCTTACAAAACTTAATTATTGATACATCAAAGCCATTTGATAATGCTAAAAAATATGTGCCGTTTTATATGTTTTTGGTTGGTTTTGTAATTTCATTAGTGACAATTTTTAAAGGCTTGAAGCATATTGGTCTTAGTTTTGATACATTTACAAGTTATATGCTTGCAACTGGTTTTGGCCTTATTGTGGCTTTGATTGGTACGGTTATTATTAGACGTATTCATATAGATCCGGATGAAAACATAAATTTTCACTTTACCTCAATGGAAAGAGTATTTAGTGTGCTTATGATTATCACTGCAGCAGCTATGGCGTTTGCTCATGGATCAAATGATGTTGCTAATGCTATCGGACCATTGGCGGCAATATATGGAGTTATTGAAAGTGGTGGAATTATTGGCTCTAAGAGTGCCTTGCCAGTATGGATATTGCTCGTTGGTGGTAGTGGTATTGTTATTGGATTGGTTACTTATGGACATAAGGTAATTGCAACAATTGGAACAGGTATTACCCAATTAACCCCTTCTCGTGGCTTTGCAGCAACTTTAGCAGCTGCAGCAACAGTAGTTATTGCATCTGGAACTGGACTGCCAGTTTCAACTACACAGGTGCTAGTAGGAGCGGTTCTTGGAGTTGGCCTTGCTAGAGGTATGGCAGCCCTCGATACTCGAGTAATTAATAGGATTTTCTTGTCATGGATTGTGACTCTTCCAGCCGGAGCAATAATGTCTATATTATTCTTTTTTGCACTTAAAGGAGCGTTTGGCGCATGACTTTAGAAGAAATACAAGCCAAGCTTGAAGCTGGCATTGAAGGCTCAACTGTCACGATGGATGGTGATGGTTGTAATTGTTCTACCTTGGTAATTTCACCTGTATTTGAAGGAATGTCATTGCTTGCTAGGCAAAAAATGGTGTTAGCTGCTGTACGTGCGGATATTGATAGCGGGGAATTACATGCCTTAACTATTAAAGCTAGAACCCCAGAGGAAAATACTTAATCGATTTTCCGGTCTTTTAGGTCATGCATAATCGCCGTACGCATCTTATCTGAGTAATTAACCCAGTTAGAAATCTCATCGCTATGGCGCTTACAGCCAATACAGAAGTTGTGATGGTTGTATTTACAAATATCTATGCAAGGTGTTTGAACCGGCTGTTTTTCATTCATATTTTTTATTATAGCTCTCTAATGTAAAATACTTGGCTTTATTTCATTGTGTATTGCTCTATGGGTTTCTCCAAACTAGGCTTGTCAGATTCAATCTTAAAAGCTGTTTTACAAAAAGGCTACGATAAGCCCTCTCCCATTCAAGAGAAGTCTATTCCAGTTGTTTTAGAAGGTAAAGATTTGATGGCTGCCGCTCAAACCGGTACAGGTAAAACTGCAGGCTTTACTTTGCCAATTTTAGAGATTTTATCAAAAGGCTCTTTAGCAAAGTCTAATCAGGTGCGCACATTAGTATTAACGCCTACGCGTGAGTTAGCTGCTCAAGTTCAAGACAGTATCAGCACCTATGGTAAGTATTTACCACTTAAGTCTGCAGTAGTATTTGGCGGAGTAAAGATTAATCCACAAATGCAAAAACTCAGAAGTGGTGTGGATATCTTAGTGGCCACTCCAGGGCGATTATTAGATCTCTACTCACAAAATGCAGTGAAATTTGATCAACTGGAAATTATTGTATTTGATGAAGCGGATAGAATGCTAGATATGGGATTTATTCACGATATTAAGCGAATTCTGAAGATTCTACCACCAAAAAGACAGACGCTAATGTTCTCAGCAACTTTTTCTGATGATATTAGAAAATTGGCAAAATCTCTAGTTAACAACCCAATTGAGATTTCCACTACTCCACGCAACTCAACAGTTAAATCAGTTAGGCAATGGATTCACCCAGTGGACAAATCTAAGAAACAAGCACTGCTTACGCATCTTATTAAAGAGCATGACTGGTATCAAGTATTGGTATTTAGTCGTACTAAGCATGGGGCTAACCGTATTGCTACACAGCTAGAAAAACGCAAAATTAGCGCCACTGCAATTCATGGCAATAAAAGTCAGGCTGCACGCACTAGAGCTTTAGCTGACTTTAAAGCTGGCAAAGTAAACGTTTTGGTGGCTACTGATATTGCTGCAAGAGGAATAGATATTGATCAGCTTCCACATGTTGTTAATTTTGACCTCCCACACGTTCCTGAAGATTATGTACACCGTATCGGACGCACCGGCCGTGCAAGCTCTAAAGGTGAGGCGATATCTCTAGTCAGTGCTGATGAGGCTAAACAGCTTTTTGATATTGAAAGACTTATTCAAAAGAAGTTAGATAGAGTTATGGTGGATGACTTTGTGCCCGATCACAATGTGCCTGAATCTGCCAAAAAACTATTGCCACCAAAAAATAAAAAACCTAAAAAGAACAAAAATCGCAATAAGCCCAGATATGGTAAAGACAGCAATTCTGCTGAAAACAAAATCAAGAAGAAGAAAGGATTTTGGGGTAATAAGCCAAATAAAAAACCTAAAAAATAAATATTTTTTTGCCTTTTGCTTGTAATTATTTAAGTTAGTCACTAAATATAGTCTAGTCTTTTAATAATAAACAGAGTAATAATTATGAGTTGGTGGACAACAGTTTTAGGTGGAGCATTCGGCTTTATACTTGGCGGGCCATTAGGAGCTATGCTTGGTGCTGCACTTGCAGGTAATTTATCTAAAGGTAAGTCTAATTTTGGTGGATTTGCTAAAGATTATCATATTGGTGATCAGCAGCGTGTTCAAGCGGCATTTTTCAGTAGCCTATTCTCAGTGATGGGTTATATTGCCAAAGTTGACGGCAAGATTTCAAAATCTGAAATTCTACTAGCGCAACAGGTTATGCAGCATATGCAACTAGCAGACGATATGCAAAAAGTTGCAAAAGAGTTGTTCAATCAAGGTAAGCAGAAGGGTTTTAATCTAGATGAAGTGCTAGAGCAATTCCGTCTTGAGAGTCATAGGCGAACTCACTTGGTACGTATGTTTTTAGAGATTCAAATACAGGCCGCTTATGCTGACGGCGTGTTGGATGATAAAGAGCATAACGCCCTTAAATATATTGCACAAAAACTACATTTTCCTATTCATGAGTTAGAGAGTCTAATTCAGAAATTTGCAGTTACTAGTGGGCATGTCGGCAAGCTAACAATTGATGAAGCTTATGTTGTACTTGGTGTAGACAAGAGTTTAACTGATAAAGAGATAAAAAGAGCATACCGTCGAATGTTGGCTCAGCATCACCCAGATAAATTAGTTGCCAAAGGTCTGCCAGAAGAGATGATGCTGGTGGCTAAAGAGAAAACTCAAGAAATTATTAGTGCTTACGAGCTTATTAAAAAGCAGCGTAGCATGCGCTAATTTAGTAAAAAATATAGGAATAAAATATGAAAACAAAAATTGTAACACTTTTGGCAATCGCAGTATTATCACTATCAGCCCAGGCTGGACTATGGGAAAAAGTAACTACTATGGGTGCCAAAACAGTTAAGCCATCATCTGAATACTTAATTGAAACTGCAGGCTGGAATATTCGTGTGTATGAATGGATCCCAGCCGACAACCCAAATGCACGTTGTATGTTTGCAGCTGGCTCACAGAAAGGCGGCGTTGCTTGTTATTCGATTAACGATTAAAAAAGTACGTGGTTAGTATTTAATAATCATTATCTTTTGGGTGAATTATTAATTACCCGTACAATACTTCACAGGCTATAAAAAAGAGCTTTATTTAAAATAAAAGCCTTTTTACTACAATACCTAAGTCTTTGTCTTTGCTTGTTAAGGGTGAGTAACAGGACGCCTTCATTGTAATCAACTCCGACTTTTATGATACGAAGGGATAGATCGTAAGGTATTTCTTTAAAAACATACTTCATTTTATTTTTCAAAATTTTCACCATAGATAAATTGGTTGTCGAAAACTTGCTAGACAAGATGCAAAAAAATAGCAATTGTTTAAGTATTTCATATTATGAAATAGTGGTAATACCAGTTTACCAAAAAAAATAAAGACGCTCATAAAGCTCTAAATACAAGGGGTTTATCCTTTTGACTTAGTTGTTGTTTACCCGATTAACTATAAGAAAAATAACTAATTTAATTTTATTGTTGCATATTTTCTTTTTTGTGTATAATAGTGGTAAGACCAATTTACCAGTGCTATTAAGTTATTACTTTTTGGTTTTGTGATTTTTCGCTTAAAGATGGGGAGTGAATTATTATTTTTTGTGATAAATAAAATATAAATTATTTTGAGGAGATGTTTTAATGTTTCAAGTAAGAATACATGGTAGAGGGGGACAAGGTGTTGTCTCGGCAGCTGAAATATTATCTGTTGCTGCTTTTATTGAGGGTAAGCACTCTCAGGCAGTTCCAAGTTTTGGCTCTGAGCGTATGGGTGCCCCTGTGGTTGCTTTTTGTCGCATTGACGATAAGCCTATAAAATTACGTGAGCCTATTTTAGAGCCAGACGCTCTAATTGTTCAAGACCCTACATTATTTAACGCTATTGATGTGTTTGCAGGTCTATCAAAGGATGGATATCTACTAATAAACAGTAAACGTTCAATTGAAGAATTGGGTATTGCTGACGCTATTCATTTGCCTGATGAAAAGGTTCGCCTAGTTCCTGCTACTGAAATTGCACTTAAACACATAAAAAGGCCTTTGCCTAATGCGGTTTTATTAGGTGCACTTGCTGCAACAACTGGTGTAATTAAAATTGATTCTGTTGTTGAAGCTATTGCCTCAAAATTCCCTGGAAAGGTTGGCGAGCTTAACATACAGGCTGCTGAAGCTGCATATAAATTACTCAATCATAATAATCAAGAGGAACTAACATGTTAAAACAAATTGAAGGCTCTCACGGTGTCGCAGAGGCAGTAGCATTATGTCGCCCAGAAGTTATTTGTGCCTATCCTATTACCCCTCAAACTCATATTGTTGAAGATTTAGGTGCTCTAGTTAAAAGTGGCAAGTTGGAAAACTGTGAATACATAAATGTTGAATCTGAGTTTGCCGCTCTTTCCGTTGGAATTGGCTCCTCTGCTGCTGGCGCTAGAACATACACTGCGACCGCGAGTCAGGGTATGCTCTTTATGGCAGAAGCTGTATATAACGCATCCGGTTTGGGTTTGCCTATTGTAATGACTGTAGGTAATCGCTCTATTGGTGCCCCAATAAATATATGGAATGATCAGTCTGATTCTATGTCTATGCGTGATGCTGGATGGATTCAGTTGTTTGTTGAGGATAACCAGCAAGCAGTAGATATACACATCCAGGCATTTAAAATTGCTGAAGCATTGAGCTTGCCAGTAATGGTTTGTATGGATGGTTTTATTCTTACTCACGCTATTGAGGGTATTGATGTGCCTGACCAGAAGCAAGCTGATAAATTTTTACCTCCATTCGTTCCTCGTCAAGTTCTTGACCCTGAAGATCCAGTATCCATTGGAGCAATGGTTGGGCCAGAAGCTTTTACTGAGGTTCGTTATCTTGCCCACCAAAAGCAAAAAGATGCCTTGAAAGTAATTCCTAAAATTAATGAAGAGTTCAAGGAAATCTTTGGGAGAGATTCTGGAGGTTTAATTTCTACATTTAATGTAGACGGTGCTGATACTGTAATTGTTACTCTTGGGTCAGTTATTGGCACAATACAAGAGGCGCTTGATGAGCAAGATGAGAATATTGGAGCTTTAACAATACGCTCTTTTCGTCCATTCCCGCTTGATGCAATTCGTTCGGCGCTTAAAGATGTTAAAAGAGTTGTTGTATTTGAGAAATGTTTCGCAGTTGGCATTGGCGGCATAGTGGCAAATAATGTACGTATGGCAATGAGCGGCACAAATATTCCAGTCTATGAGGTGATTGCAGGACTAGGAGGACGCCCAATAATACGCAAATCACTGCATAAGTTATTTAAAGATGCAGTAGAAGATAACCTGGAAGATGTTACATTTTTGGATTTAAACAAGGATGTCGTTGATCGCGAACTTGAACGTGAAAAACAATTAACTCAATCAGGGTCTGTCGCCGAAAACGTACTTCGAGAAGGCGGCATTGTAAACGCTGCTAAAACTACTTAATAGGAGAAGAATAGTGCCACATCAACAAGTTAAATTTTATCAAACTGGAACATTAACTGTAGGTAACCGTCTTCTGGATGTAGAACACCGAACAGTTCAAGGAACCCTCGATCGATCAAATTCTCTAGACTCTGGTCATAGAGCGTGTCAAGGCTGTGGAGAGGCTTTAGGAGCGCGTTACGCCATTGATACTGCAATGAGAGAGACAAATAACAAGCTAATTGCTTGTAACGCAACAGGCTGTCTAGAAGTGTTTACTACGCCATATCCTGAAACATCTTGGAGAATACCATGGATACATTCATTATTTGGTAATGCTGCCGCTATTGGAACTGGAGTAGCAGCCGCAATGAGAGTTAAAGGTAAAGAGGATGTTAGAGTTATAGCGCAGGGCGGAGATGGAGGAACAACAGATATTGGTTTTGGTTGTCTTTCAGGTATGTTTGAACGTAACGATGACGTGCTTTATATTTGTTATGATAATCAAGGTTATATGAATACCGGTGTGCAGCGATCTTCAGCAACTCCAGGAGGTGCAAGAACTGCAACTACTATGCCTGTAGGTCCTGAGCCAGGGGCTGATTTTGATAAAGGAAAGAATGTTCCATTAATTGCTATGGCTCATGAAATACCATATGTAGCAACAGCAAGCATAGACAGACTTCATGACCTAGAAGCAAAGGTTAAAAAGGCTATGTCTATTCGTGGAGCTAGATACATTCAAATTTTTGTGCCTTGCCCACTTGGTTGGGGTTCGGCTCCTGCTAAGACAGTTAATCTTGCACGTCTAGCAGTTGAATCAGGAATTTGGCCATTGTTTGAAGCAGAAAATGGCGAAATTACATCGGTCACAAAGATTCGAAAGCAAGCCCCCGTGGAAGAGTATTTGAAACCTCAGCGTCGTTTTGCTCATGTAGTAAAAAATCCTGAGCAATTAAGTGCTGTACAAGCAATTGCTGATCGCAATATTCGTAAATTTAGCCTACTTGAAGAGTCGGAGTAAAAACAATGAAAAACACTAAACCATTTGCAATTACACTTGATGTTGGCGGAAGTCTATTAAATAAAACCGGTTCTTGGCGTACTGAACGACCTGTTTATCTGGATCGACTGCCTCCATGTAACCAAACCTGCCCAGCTGGTGAAAATATTCAGCAGTGGCTATACCATACTGAGAATGGCGAATACAAAGAAGCATGGGAAGAGATTATGAAAAACAATCCATTTCCTGCTGTTATGGGTCGTGTCTGTTATCACAGTTGTGAGTCTGCCTGTAATCGAGTCCAACTTGATGATGCTGTTGGAATTAATTCTGTAGAACGATTTCTTGGAGATCAAGCCCTAATCAACCAATGGAAGATTAAACCCGGGAAGACTAGCGGTAAGAAGGTAATGATTATTGGTGCTGGAATGGCGGGCCTTGCTTGTGCTTACCACCTTAGACTATTTGGACATGACGTAACAGTCTTTGAATCTTCACCTAAAGCTGGTGGAATGGTTCGATATGGAATTCCTAAGTATCGTATGCCTAACGAAAAACTCACTGCAGAGATTCACCGCATAGAGGAAATGGGTGTAAAGATTGAGCTCAACACTAAGATAGAGGATGTTATTGCCACAAAAGAAGAGCATGGTTTTGACGCTGTTTTTATCTCTATTGGTGCGCAAAATGCTAATCTAATTGATATAAAGTCAGATGGATCTGTGCCATCTTTGAGTGCTGTTGCTATTTTAAGAAAAGTAGAAGACGATACATCTACCAACCTTCACGGAAATGTTGTAATTTACGGAGGAGGTAATACTGCAATCGACGTAGCAAGATCTGCTGTTCGTATGGGTGCGAAAAGCGTCAAGGTTGTTGTGCGCAGTACCCAAGATAAAATGCCAGCTCATTACGAAGAGATAAACGAAGCGTTAGAAGAGGGAGTAGAAGTTGTATCTTTGCGAAGTATTAGTGAGATAAGCAAAGGCCAACTGGTATTGGAAGAAATGAAAGCTTCTGGTGACGATAGGCCTGAGCCAACAGGTAAGTTTGAATCTATAGAGGCGAGTGTTGTTGTTCAGGCGTTAGGACAAAACGTTGATGAGTCATTGTTTGATAACTTGGATGAGCTAAAGCTTGAAGATGGAGTTTTAGGTGTTGATACACATTTGATGAGTGCCATTGATGGAGTTTTCGCTGGAGGCGACATGATTCCATCAGAGCGTAATGTAACTGTGGCAATAGGTCATGGTAAAAAAGCCGCTAAAAACATCGACCAGTGGTTACATGGAAAGTTTGAACAGTCATCTGAAAAGCATGAAGTAGTTGACTATTCTATGATGAATACTTGGTACTATAGTGATGCACCTAGAACCATAAGACCAGTGCTTGATGTGGTTAGGAGAACATCTGGATTTGCAGAGGTTGTCGGCGACCTTGACGAGACAAGCGCAGCTTTTGAAGCACGACGCTGTATGTCTTGTGGAAACTGCTTTGAATGCGATAACTGTTATGGCGTATGCCCTGATAATGCCGTTATTAAATTAGGAAGTGGAAAGCGTTTTGAGTTTAAATATGACTACTGCAAAGGTTGTGCAATGTGTGCTGAAGAGTGCCCTTGTGGAGCAATTAAGATGGAACCAGAGCTGATATAGAGATTTTTTATAGCTGCAATTAAAATATTATAATAATAATGTTGCACTGCACAATTTGTTTGTGTAAAATACAAAATCTGACAATTTAACAACTTTAAGATAAGGCAAATAATTATGATACCAAATGACATTGACTGGAAAGGAGACTGGCTTAAAAACCAGCAACATTATTGGCAATCATGGGCGAACATGGCGGGTCAACCTGGATTAAATACTTCTAATCCTTTTTCTCCAAATATGGCTTCTAATCCTTTTTCTCC
>PNQY01000119.1 GCA_002909145.1 Candidatus Thioglobus perditus | reverse complement strand
GCGGCCACCGTATCAGGTGCAATGACCTTTACTACAGCTAACTGGGATACAGCGCAAACCGTCACAGTTACGGGTGTTAGTGATGATGATGCAACTAATGAGAGTGTCACTATTACGCATACTATTGCAGGTGCTGATTACGCCAGTGTGACTTCGGCTAATGTTACTGCTAGTGTTACCACTCGCAGGAGTGATAATAACACTACCTGTTGGTTGAGTGTTAAGGACAACGGTGTAAGTGCCTGTAGTGGCTTCACCTAGTGAAGTTGTAGTGCTTGAGTTGGTTACACCAGCGGTGTCATTATCCGTAACACTAGCAGTAACATTAGCCGAAGTCACACTGGCGTAATCAGCACCTGCAATAGTATGCGTAATAGTGACACTCTCATTAGTTGCATCATCATCACTAACACCCGTAACTGTGACGGTTTGCG
>PNQY01000118.1 GCA_002909145.1 Candidatus Thioglobus perditus | reverse complement strand
CCACCTTCTTTCAGTTTTGTACCCTCATCAGTACCACGCCAACCCGTTGCATCTGATTGTCCAGTGCCCGTACCTGAATCCATACCTAGATATTCTTCTAAAATCATCCAATCAGCATCAGATGGCACATGCCAGCCACTTGCACAAATACCTTGCGCCCCTTCAGTAGTTGAGCCTTCCATAGCCGCCGTCCAATTATACAAACGTCCATAACCGTTATCATCATTGCTAGTGTTATTGTCATAACTCCAAGTACTACCATTAGTGGCATTATGACGCATATTTTCAGAAGTCCAAGTTTGAGTTCCGATAGTTACAGCACCATAAGTAACACCTCCTGCAACCATAACCATGTTATCTGTAACACTAGCAGTAACATTAGCCGAAGTCACACTGGCGTAATCAGCACCTGCAATAGTATGCGTAATAGTGACACTCTCATTAGTTGCATCATCATCACTAACACCCGTAACTGTGACGGTTTGCG
>PNQY01000016.1 GCA_002909145.1 Candidatus Thioglobus perditus | reverse complement strand
CTTGAGCTGATATTAAATGGTTTGAGCGATGCCATCAATGAGTGTGACCAAGATAAGTTACGCAAGCTGCTGACTCATCTTGTGCCTGACTTTAAGCCGCAGTGTGCGATCACAGACGTATTGTATAAAGAAGTCTGATCTACTCAACCGTGACAGACTTGGCCAAATTCCTAGGTTGATCAACATCTGTTCCTTTGATGAGAGCCACGTGATAGCTGAGTAGCTGCAAAGGAATGGTAAAGATGATTGGTGCGGTGATTCTTCCTAGATTGGTAGTTGTTGGTACGATCGTCATGCCCTTTATTGGTGCAACTTTAGAGGCTTCGTCTTCAAAAACAATCATTTGAGAACCTCTTGATTTAACTTCTTGTAAGTTAGACTTTAGTTTGTCTAATAGTCCGTCATTAGGCGCAATGGCAATGACTGGCGTATCTTTATCAATCAAGGCAATAGGACCGTGTTTGAGTTCTCCTGCAG
>PNQY01000015.1 GCA_002909145.1 Candidatus Thioglobus perditus | reverse complement strand
ACAACACTGACAATGGAATTGACAATTGGTGTGATGAAATTATCAGAATATTACCAGAAAATCCAATTTTATTAGGTTGGTCACTTGGTGGTTTGTTGGCGATAAATATCGCTAATAAAATACCAATATCTGAGCTAATACTACTTGCATCAACACCGAACTTTGTAAACAATGAAAATTGGGAGTTTGGAATCAATAAAGACAACTTTCAGCAGTTTGCAGACACTCTACAGATTAATCTATCCAAAGGCCTGAAGCGCTTCATTAGCTTACAAACTAAAGACAAATCCCAGCTAAAATCCTTAAATAAATCTATAGAAAAATACCCAGCAACCGCACAAGCACTTAACCAGGGTTTGGAAATATTATTAACTAGCGATCTAACCAAAGAATTTAAAAATCTAACCGTCCCTATAAAAGTTTTTCTAGGTAATTATGACACACTTGTTCCGCAAAAAATTAGCAACTGGTATGATAAAAACCATACAAAAACTCAAATTTTAAATACTGGACACCTGCCATTTTTAGATGATAACTTTGAATTATGATCAATAGCAAATCAATTGCACCAAAACTATTGGGTGTATTTTCTATTTTTTGGGTACTTCTTGCTATAAGTCCACTTTATCGCGATATTTGGGTTGCTGAAAATTTAATCTTATTTGTTTGTATATACTACCTACTCACTACATACAAACGCTTCAAATTCAGCAACACTTCATACTATTTGATATTTATATTTTGCATATTACAGACCATTGGTGCGCACTATACTTATGCTGAAGTGCCATTTGGATTCTGGATGGCAGACCTGTTTGATTGGCAACGCAATCATTACGATAGATTAGTTCACTTTGCTTTTGGGTTTTTAATCATATTGCCATTTAAAGAAGTTCTTATTAAAACATTAAGATTTGCAAACTACAAAACTGAAGTATTTGTATTGGTGTTTCTATTTATAGGAATTGGTGCTAGTTATGAAATAGTAGAATGGTGGTACGCCATAATTTATGAACAAGAATCACAAACTAGCAATACATTCTTAGGCTCTCAAGGGGATATTTGGGATGCTGAGAAAGATGTGCTTCTTTCAGGATTGGGTGCGTGGCTATACTTGCTAGTATTTAACCCCAAGAGCACAAACAAAGTATAATTTATACATATTAATCTTTGTAGAAGGTAATTATGAGTGCGTTAGTCGGTGTTATTATGGGGTCAAAATCTGATTGGCCAACTATGAAGAATGCAGTAGAAATGTTAGAGGAGTTTGGCGTAGATCACGAGGTTAAAGTGGTTTCTGCACATCGCACCCCTGATCTTATGTTTGAATATGCATCTAGCGCTAGTGAGCGTGGACTTAAAGTTATTATAGCCGGAGCCGGCGGTGCAGCGCACTTGCCAGGTATGGTAGCTGCAAAGACTATTGTTCCTGTTCTTGGAGTTCCTGTTCAATCACGCGCACTTAGCGGTCAAGACTCACTTTTATCCATTGCACAAATGCCAGGCGGTATTCCAGTTGGGACGCTAGCTATTGGTGAAGCTGGTGCAAAAAATGCTGGTATTCTAGCATCACAAATTGTAGCCAACGAAAATGCAGAGGTTCGAGCTAAAGTAGCTGCCTTTAGAGCAAAACAAACACAAGACGTTTTAGACAATCCTAATCCTGGCTTATAAATTATGAAGATAGGTATACTTGGCGCAGGTCAGTTAGGCAGAATGCTGGCTATTTCTGGATATCCACTAAATCACAAATTCGGGTTCTCTGGTAATTCTAACGATGAGCCATCGTCATTACTAGGCCATATGTTTGCACTTGAAGATGACGCTGATAATATCAAACACCTAATTGAGTTTGCCGATGTTATTACCTATGAAAGTGAAAATACTGATGTAGAAATTGTCAGAGAGATTAATAAAAACACTCCTGTTTATCCGGGTGAAAAATCTTTATTCACAACTCAACATCGAGGCCGTGAAAAGACATTATTTGACCAATTGAACATTCCTTGTGCACCTTACCAAATGGTAAATTCTAGACAAGATTTAATAGATGCTGTAGAGAAAATTAGCTTGCCCGCAATTTTAAAAACTGCCACAGATGGATATGATGGCAAGGGTCAATTTTTAATGAAAGATGCTAGCCAGATAGATGATGCTTGGGAAAATATGAACGGGGTTGAGTCAATCCTTGAGGGCTTTGTAGACTTTAAGCGTGAGCTTTCACTTATTGCAGTACGTGGCATTGATAATGATCACAAATACTATCCACTTGTTGAAAATATTCACCATGATGGAATATTAAGACTTACCATTGCACCAGCTCAAGAGATTGATCCAGAAGTGCAAAAAACTGCTGAACATTACATGCAAACCTTACTAGATGAAATGAACCATGTAGGTGTATTAACTATCGAGCTGTTTGAAACAGATAGCGGTCTTGTAGTAAATGAAATGGCTCCACGCGTACACAATTCTGGACATTGGAGTATTGAAGGCGCCAACACTTCACAGTTTGAAAATCATATTCGTGCTATTAGCGGCATGCCACTAGGAGACACAACCCCTACTAATGAATTCAGCGCTATGGTAAATATTATTGGGAAGATAGGTCCAACTGATATTGTTCTTAATATGCCAAATACACACCTACACTTGTACGACAAGCAGGAGCGTACAGATAGAAAATTGGGTCATATTAATATTACCGCAAGTTCTGCAGAAGAACTATACAATAGTATTAACAAACTACAGGATTTTTTACCATAATAGCGACTCAGCACCAGAATTAACACTATGTCAGAACAATATAATTGGCCTTCATCCCTTCTTTATCACCCTACTGGTGATCCAATTAACATCAAGCCAATTGATGACAACGAGTCATTTAGCGTGGATGAATTAGAGACCTTTATTGGCGGCAAAGTTGAATATATTAAACTTGATAACGGTATGTTGGTTATTAATGACCAGGGCAAAGAAATGAACTTGCCTATTAACGATGTTGCCAGCAAAAATGGCTATTCACTCTATGGTAATGTTATATTTGTGCCAAAAATAATCCAAGCCAATCCTGTTAAGTTTGACATTAAGAATCTTTAATTAAATATTAAGTGCACTTGGCAACACTGATGCCAATAATATTACTGCCATAGTTCGATTAAATATCTTATAGTGCAGGTCTGTTTTAATTATTTTTTTCATCTGAAAGCCTAAAAACAGCCAAGAGCCATTACACGGAAAAATTGCAATAAAAAAGCTTAATGCCAATACAAGGGTTGTTGTTTGAATATCAGCGCTTGAAGTAAATACACCGATACCACTAAAAATCATCACCCAAGCCTTAGGGTTAACCCATTGAAACAATACCGCCTGTACAAAGCTAAGAGGCTTAGACTGTTGTTCAACTTGCTTTTGCTTTTTAGTAATAAACATCTTATAAGCTAGATACAATAGATAAGCAATACCTAGAGTTTTAATAACATTATGCATATATGGAAATTTAGCAATTACAGAATCAAGCCCAAGGCCTACAGCTACAAGCATAACTGGAAAGCCTACCGCAATACCAAATAAATGCGGAATAGAGCGTCGAATACCGAAGTTCAATCCAGAGGAAAGAATCATAATATTGTTAGGACCAGGAGTAATAGTCATAACCACAGAAAACAAGAAAATTGATATTAAATTATCCATTGTCGCGCAATAGTATAAATTTGTCAGCAAACTTGGACTCTAATTTATAGGCCTCTTTTTCACTAATAGGCTTATTGCGTAGATGCTGAATTACATGAACCATTTCATGAAAAAAAGCAGTAATGAATTGATCAGTATTTAGGTCTTTTTCAATGTCTATATAAAACTTACCATCACCTTCATGGTCAGTCCAGGCTTGTGCGTCTTCAATATCTTGAATTCTAAGGTCGACATCAATTGGTTTTTTTATTTGCATCTCTTGTGAAAAGAAAGCATACAGTTCTTTAGATAGTTTTTGTTGAGACTTTGTTCCACCCTCAATATATAGCATTACCCGCCAAAATTCTTTTCTAAGTAATTAGCAATATCATCAGATTCAAACAACCACTCCACCTCGTCACCACTGGTTATTTTTAAGCATGGAACTTGCACCTTGCCAGCATCTTTTAACATTTCAGCTCTATATGTAGAGTCCTGAGGTTGTGCATTTCTAGTGGTTATTTTTAAATTTAACCTTCTAATTGTTCTTCTAGCTTTAATACAAAAAGGACAAGCAAAAAATTGATACAACTCTATATTCTTGGTTTTTTCATCAACTTTTTGTTGCTGCTGGTCGTCTCTTTTAACCTTACTAACCGGAATTAACCAGCTAATAAGTGCAATTAAAGCCCCTAGTCCATTTCTAAAAGCTTTTAATAATAATTTCATATTTTTTCCTTACAAGAACTTAATGTATTTTCTAATAGCGTAGCAATAGTCATAGGTCCAACACCTCCTGGCACTGGAGTAATCCAAGATGCAATATCTTTAGTAGATTCAAAATCAACATCACCAACTAATTTTCCACTATCAAGCCTATTAATACCCACATCAATAACAATAGCTCCATCTTTTATCCACTCACCTTTGATCATCTGCGGAATACCAACTGCAACAACCACGATGTCAGCTAGTTTTAGCTTTCCAGGTAGGTCTTGTGTTCTACTATGACAAATAGTAACTGTAGCGCCAGCATTCAACAACTCCATAGCCATTGGGCGTCCAACAATGTTTGATGCGCCCACCACGACACAGTCTTTACCAACTATATCAACACCTATTGTTGCCAGCATAGTCATAACCCCTTTTGGTGTACAGGGGCGCAAATATGGCTTATTTTGCATTAGCTTGCCAATATTTTCACTATGAAAGCCATCTACATCTTTTTCTGGGGAGATTGTCTCAATAACTAGATTTGTATCTAAATGATTTGGCAGTGGAAGTTGCACCAAAATACCATCGATTCTATCATCAGTATTTAACCTTTTAATCTCAGATAGTAATTCTTCTTGGGTGATATCTGCAGGCTTGTCGATCTTTTCTGAGTAAAACCCAACCTCCTTACAGGCATTGTCCTTATTGCGTACATATACAGCAGAGGCTGGATCATCTCCTACAAGTATTACCGCTAAGCCTGGAGCTCTATTAAGATTATCAACTTGAGACTTAATGCTTTGTCTTAAGTCTTTAGCTATTTGCTTGCCATCAATAATGCTCATTTTAATGCCTCTCTTACTTTGTCTAGATCATCCTGAGTGTCAACACCATAACCAGTTGGCGCACATGCTGTATCAATATGGATATCAAAACCCTCATTCAGCACTGTTAATTGCTCTAATCTTTCTACTTGCTCATATCTTGAGCTATCCATATTTAAATATTTTTTTATAAACCCGGCTCTATACGCATATATACCAATATGCTTAAAACATAGATCAATATCAAAATCTTCGGGTTCCCTAAATGCAGGTATAGGTGAGCGAGAAAAATATAGGGCCTTACCAAACCTATCAAAAACGACTTTAACGCAATTAGGGTCAAGATACTGACTTTTACCTGCAACTTTCTCACATAAAGTTGACATTTGCATATTACTACTGGATAAATTATTTGCCACCTGTTCAATTACATTAGGACTAAGCATTGGCTCATCACCTTGAACATTAACAATAATCTCATCATCGTCAATTTCTAGTTCTTGTATAACCTGGGCAATTCTAGATGTTCCAGAGTTATGCTTTGAGCTTGTCATGCAAGTGTTGGCACAAAAATTATTTGCTAACTGTTCAATACGCTTATCATCAGTTGCAATAATTACATTAGACGCCCCGCTATTAATGGCGTTTTCATAAGTATGTTGTATTAATGGCTTACCATGAATATCTTTTATTAATTTTCCTGGTAATCTGCTAGATGCATACCTAGCAGGAATAATAACGGAAAAATCCATTACTTTGCCTCTAGCTTGCGAGCTTCCTCAACCAGTAATACTGGAATTCCATCATCAATTGGATAGGCCAGACCACTAACTTCACAAATAAGCTCATTACCAACTTGTTTAAGTGGTGCTTTGCTCTTAGGGCACACTAATAATTTTAGTAGAGATTCGTCGATCATAATTTTGCATTTAATTTATTTAAAAAATCAGCGCCTAAATCAGCCTCAACTTGTAAATACCACATCTGATTATTAGCGAACTGCCTACATTTTACACAATCCTTAGAGGTCATAAGAATTGGATGATTATCATCAAATTCTAAATCAGACTCTTTGTATGCGAAATGATCTGCAAACTTATGAGGCTCTAGCTTAATATTTAAATCTATTAATGTATCAAAAAATCGCTGTGGATAGCCAATACCAGCAACTCCGTGACAATACTTACCCTGAAAAAAATCAACGGGCACTCTTTCACCAGTTTTAATATTTACAAATTCTTTCGCTATTAATTCACAAGAGAATTCTCCGGGATTTAATGCGCCATTGTTGATTATAAAATCAACAGTTTTTAGTCTTGATATTGATTCTCTAAGCGGACCGGATGGCAAGAAAAATCCATTGCCAAAACGTCGTCGCCCATCAATAACAGCAATTTCTACATCTCTAGCCATTGAGTAGTGCTGAAGACCATCATCACTAATAACCAAATCAACGCTGTAGTTATTGATTAAATCTTTAACTGCTTGAGCTCTATTTTTGTTAACCACTACCGGAGAGTTTGACTCTATAGAAATCAACAGTGGCTCATCGCCAGATATGCTTGGATCAGTATTTTTATCTACAAACAAACTGCCTAGATTATGCGAACCGCTATATCCACGCGATACTACTCCGGCCTTTTTACCTTGGCGCTCAAAGTATTTTGTCAAGCTTATTACTATCGGGGTTTTTCCAGTACCTCCAACAGTAATATTGCCAACCACAATAACTGGAACACTAAATTTTTGTACAGGAATAAGGTTTATCTTATAAAGCAGCCTTCTAAGGTTGGACAGTAAATAAAACACAATAGATACTGGCAACAACAAATAATTAATAAACCTCTTGTTATTTAAATCCATACTCTATTGTTTAAAAATACCCTTCTTCATTTTCATATTTTTTCTCTGTAAATCTTAACACTCCAGCAGAAATAGACAATACAAGAATGGAAACAACCATAATCAATAAATTGAATTTATCATTAGATACTAAGGACTTCATATCAATCACCATAAATCTTGTAATCGCTGTTATGGCAATAAATATCAAGAAAATTACTGGCATTTTATGAGTTTTAAAATAAATACCAGTCATAGCCCCAAGCTCTAAATAGATAAATAAAAGCAAAATATCCTTTAGTGACGCAAAGCCAGACTCATGTTGCATAATAACTATGTATTCGCTTACTGCTGACCAAACAATGGTTCCGCCAATGGCGAACAAACCAACTATATGAAAGGTCTCAATTAGAAAATCACCAAGCCTGTCTATCTTATTTTTAAGTGCCAATTCAGTCATACTCCCCCTTTGATTTAACTGCTTATAACAGTGCTAATTATGACAAAATATCAGCACTATGAGCATCGAATTTAATATTTCTAGTCAGTATTTACGTTCTAATCGTAAAAAAGGCTTTGTTTCCTTTATTTCTGGTGTGTCAATGGTGGGGCTTATTCTTGGAGTAATGACACTTGTTACTGTACTTTCGGTTATGAACGGCTTTCATAAGGAGTTAAGAGATAGGGTCCTTAATGCTATTTCACACGCATATATTACCGAATATTCTGGATCAGTAACCAACTGGCAAGATCTTCAAGTTGAAATAAATAAACACCCAGATGTTATTAATTCTTCTCCATACATTGAGCGCTATGCTCTTATAAGTATCAACGGTAAGGCGCAAGGGATTAGTATTAGAGGTGTTGATGTAGATTTAGAAAAACAAACATCTATCCTGCTTAATAAAATTAAACATGGAGAGGCATCTTTAACTAAGAACAACATCCTTATTGGTTCTGGTCTGGCGCTACAACTAGGAGCAAATGTTGGTGATAAGATTACCTTACTAACCCCAAATGTATCTTCCGGCATTATTGGAATTCAGCCAAGATTTAAGCGTTTTACTGTGGGTGGTGTATTTGATGCGGGTATTAATGAATATGATAACACTCTGGCTTTTATTCATATAAACCAAGCGCAAAAACTATATTCAATGCACAATAAAGTCTCTGGAATTAGACTTAAAGTTAATGACCTGTTCCAGGCTAAAGATATTGTTAACGAAGTAGCAAATAGTATCGATGGCAATAAATATTATGGAGTTGACTGGACCAAGCAAAAATCCAACTTTATTAAAGCGCTAAATCTTGAAAAACAAATGATTGGCATAGTACTGTCATTAATTATTGCTGTGGCGGCATTTAATATTGTATCAATGATGATAATGGTTGTTACTGATAAAAGAGCCGATATAGCCATTTTAAAAACTCTAGGTATGACCCCAAAGCGTATTGTTAAAATATTTTTCTATCAAGGATTGACCATTGGTTTAATTGGTATTAGCATCGGTCTAATACTAGGGGTTGCACTATCTCTTAATATTGAAACTATTGTTAGCATTATTGAATCAATACTAGGCTTTCAGTTCTTCCCAAAAGATGTGTTTTATATAAATCGCTTTCCTTCTGAAATACACATTCTAGATATTGCAAAAGTAGCAATAGGTGCTTTTATATTGGTATTAGCTGCCGCTATTTATCCAGCTAGGCGTGCTGGTAAAGTTGAAATTGCCAAGGTGTTGAATTATGAATAGCATTATCAAACTTAACAATGTTAGCTATAGTTACAACGACAATGGACTAATAACTCCAGTATTGCAGGATTTAGACCTGATTATAGACCAAGGGGAATCAGTTGCCATTTTAGGGCAATCTGGCTGTGGTAAATCAACACTATTAAACTTGATTGGAGGTATGAGTACGCCTGATAAAGGAGAAGTGCTTATCAACAATATAGATATTACTGAGCTAAATGAAAATAAAACTACAGAAATTAGATCAAAAAACCTAGGATTTGTATATCAATTTCATCACCTGTTAAAAGACTTTACCGCACTTGATAATGTAGCTATGCCACTTTTAATACAAGGCTATAGCAAGACAGAGTCAATGCAAAAATCGGTCGAGATATTGGATAGTATTGGCCTTAGTCAAAGAATTGATCACTTGCCAGCACAATTATCAGGTGGAGAGCGTCAAAGAGTTGCTATAGCTAGAGCGCTTATAACCAACCCTATTTGTTTACTAGCAGATGAACCAACTGGGAACTTAGATGCTAAAAATGCTATTGATGTATTAGATTTAATGATTAAGCTGAATCATAATAAGAACTCAGCTCTTGTAGTTGTCACCCACGATGAGAAAATTGCAAAAAAAATGCAAAGAGTTTTAGTTATGGAAGGCGGGAAGCTTAACGAATGTTAGAATCAGTTCTAACTATAGTATTATTTTCATCCACATAGCAAAGCATTGGCGAATAGCTTTCTAACTCTTTTTCATCGTAGTCAGCATAAGCAGCAATAATTAACAAATCACCAACGTCAGCTTTATGTGCTGCGGCGCCATTTACTGAAATAACCCCAGAATTATCCTTGCCACGGATTGTGTAAGTAGTAAATCTATTGCCGTTATTTATGTTGTATATCTGAATCTGCTCAAATGTACCTATACCAGCAGTATCTAACAGTACGCCATCAATCTCACACGAGCCCTCATAATCCACCTCACTAGCGGTAGTAGTAACTCGATGTAATTTAGCTTTTAAGAAAGTTCTTTGCATTTTTAATATTTTAATACTTTTTGTATATGTTCTTAGTTTGTATTTTATATGAATATATTGTGCAGTGCACAATATATTTTTAATTTTAACGTATAAGTGTAATAAAGAGTATTTGAATCCGTAAAAGACAAGATATTATCCTAAGAATTGGATCATAATGCCCGCTGCTATCGCCGATCCTATAACACCAGCAACATTTGGACCCATTGCATGCATTAACAAGAAGTTATGTGGGTTTGATTCTAGCCCAACCTTGTTAGATACTCTGGCTGCCATTGGCACTGCAGAAACACCAGCAGATCCAATCAATGGATTAATTTTATGCTTACTAAATATATTCATAATTTTTGCCATTATTAAGCCGCAAGCCGTACCAATTGCGAAAGCCACCATACCTAATAATAAAATACCTAAGGTGTCAATTTGTAAGAACTTATCAGCCATTAGTTTCGAGCCAACCGCAAGACCTAAAAATATTGTAACAATATTAATTAGTGCATTTTGTGTAGTATCACTAAGGCGATCAACTACACCAGATTCTTTCATAAGATTACCAAAAGCAAACATACCTAATAGTGGAGCCGCATCTGGCAGTAATAGTGCAACCAATACCAACAACATAATTGGAAAAATAATTTTCTCTCTTGCTGAAACTTCTCTAAGTTGTACCATTTCAATTTGACGCTCTTTCTCAGTAGTTAGTGCACGCATAATTGGTGGCTGAATAAGCGGAACAAGAGCCATATAAGAATAAGAAGCTACAGCAATCGCACCAAGTAAATCTGGCGCTAACTTGGAAGCTACATAAATACTGGTTGGTCCGTCTGCGCCACCAATAATACCAATTGCTGCTGCATCAGTAAGACTAAAGTCAAATACACCAACAGCGGTCAATCCAATTGCTCCAAGTAGTGTGGCAAAAATACCAAATTGTGCCGCAGCACCTAGTAACAAAGTCTTAGGATTTGCTAATAATGGGCCAAAATCTGTTAACGCACCAACACCCATAAAAATAATCAAAGGAAAAGCGCCAGATTCAATACCAACCACATAGAATATATGCAGTATGCCATTACCTTCTGCTATTCCAGCACCTGGTATATTAGCTAAGATTGCACCAAAACCAATAGGTAGTAGTAATAATGGCTCAAAGTTTTTAACAATAGCCAAATAAAGTAATAACATACCAACCAATAGCATTAATGCTTGACCTGGTGATATTTGGTACAGACCAGTGTTAACCCAAAGTGTATTTAATTGTTCCATATTAAAATTCTATGTAATTATGCAAGTGTCAATAAAGCTTGCCCAACAGAGACAGAATCTCCTTCTTTTACACTGATGTTAGTAACTACACCATCTCTTGCTGCTTTAATTTCTGTTTCCATTTTCATAGCTTCAAGAACAACTAGAACGTCACCCTCTGCAATCTTTTGATTTGGTTCAACCATAACCTTCCAGATATTTCCAGATAATGGTGCGCCAATATCCTCACCACCAGTAGCTGGAGCTTCAGCTACAATTTCTTTTTCTACTGGAGCTGGAGGCTCTGCTTTATCAGAAGCTGCTTGCATTGAAGTTATATCTCCACCAGCTGAAACCTCAACTGTGTAAGAACTACCATTAAATGAAACTGTGTAAGTACTGCCTTCTCCACTATCAGGCCTGTCACACCCTTGTGGAACCGGCTCAAAGAAATCAGGGTTGTTACGATTTTCTAAAAATGACACACCAACTTGCGGGAATAAGGCATAAATCATTAAGTCATCAATCTTATTATCAGCCAAAGTGATGCCTTTTTCAGCAACAATAGTGTCAAACTCTTGCTCAAGAATATGCATCTCTGGAGCTATATTGTCAGCAGGTCTGCAAGTTATAGGTTCAGATCCATCTAACACTTTAACTTGTAATGCATTATCAACTGGCGCCGGAGTTGCTCCATATTCACCCTTAAGTACGCCAGCAGATTCCTTAGTAACTGTCTTGTAACGCTCTCCAGTAAGTACATTAAGTACAGACTGTGTACCAACAATTTGTGAAGTTGGAGTGACTAATGGAATATAGCCTAAATCTTTACGTACACGAGGTATCTCGGCTAGAACCTCATCCATCTTATCTGCTGCATTTTGCTCACGTAATTGGTTTTCCATGTTGGTCAACATGCCACCTGGAACTTGAGAAAGTAATATTCTTGAATCCACACCTTTGAGTGAGCCTTCAAATTGAGCATACTTACAACGTATAGGTCTAAAGTAAGCATCAATTTCTTCTAATTTTTCTAAATCTAGACCAGTTTTTCTAGGACTGTTTTCTAAAATAGATACTACTGAGTTAGTCGCTGAATGGCCATAAGTCATACTCATTGATCCGATTGCCGTATCAACACGATCAATACCAGCCTCAACCGCTTTAACAATACTTGCTGTAGAAAGACCAGTTGTTGCGTGAGCATGTAATTGAATTGGAATATCTATAGCAGCCTTAAGCTCTTTAACTAAGTCATAGGCAACGTATGGCTGTAATAATCCAGCCATATCCTTAATACACAATGAATGTGCACCCATGTCTTCAATCTCCCTAGCCATATCTAACCATGTTTGAGTATTGTGTACTGGGCTTACTGTATAAGACATCGTACCTTGAGCATGCTGACCAGCCTTAACCGCTTGATCAGTTGCAGTTTTAAGGTTACGAATATCATTCATCGCATCAAAAATACGAAAAACTCCAACTCCATTCTCTGCACAACGATCTACGAATTTACGCACCACATCATCACTATAGTGTCGATATCCTAATAAATTTTGACCTCTAAGCAACATTTGCTGAGGAGTATTAGGCATAACTTTTTTGATTTCACGAATTCTATCCCAAGGATCTTCACCAAGATAACGAATACAAGAGTCGAATGTAGCTCCACCCCAGCTCTCCATAGACCAATAGCCAATCTTATCTAGCTTATCAGCAATTGGGAGCATATCGTCAATACGCATACGTGTTGCAAGCAGTGATTGATGAGCATCTCTAAAGACAAGCTCAGTAATTTCTACCTTTTTACCTTCTGAATTATCAGATTTTTTTGTCATATTTTTAAAAAATTTTCGCATTACCCTTATGCCCCTCTATGCATCTTGATAGCTTGCTCAATAACGAATTTAGTCTCTTCATCCAACTCATCGTATAAGCTTTTGTTGTTATTATGTTGAGTCTCTTGTTCTTCAACATGGCCTGTTATTTTAATTTTTCTAATAATAATAGACATTAACTTAGTCACAAAAACCAACAAAGTTAAAAACAAAAACACAAAGCCCATACCAAATGAGGTTAGATTTAATGCTTGTTCTATAAGGTCTACTTTTTCCATATTATTTTTTTATCTCAAATCAATTTGGTACCGATGGACGGGGTCGAACCGTCACTCCCGAAGGAACCGGATTTTGAATCCGGCGTGTCTACCAATTCCACCACATCGGCAATAATTATTTTTACTTGTGTCATAATTATCTGCCTTATCTTAAAGTTGTAGAATTATCAAAGCTTATATTTTATATCAATATCTTGTGCAGTGCACAAGATATTTTTACTTTAATAAATCCACCACTACATCGATAATAATTATCTCATTTATGTCTAAAAGTAATTCTACCTTTGGTTAAATCATAAGGAGTCATTTCTACTGTTACCTTATCACCTGGCAAAATACGAATGTAATGCTTACGGATCTTTCCAGAAATATGTGCCAACACACTATGACCATTTTCTAATTCAACCGTAAAAGTAGTGTTGGGTAGTTTTTCTTTAACAACACCCTCTAACTCAATATAATCGCTTTTTGACATATGTAATTACAACTCTTAAATAAGTAAATTATCGCCATTTTACCCCCGATTGTAAACCCCTATACAAGAAAAGGGAAAAGCTCTACCATTATTGAAATAAGCTATAATTAGCGTATTTTGAGTTAATGCCAAACGAAGATGAAACTAAGTTTTGAATTTTTCCCTCCAAGGACGCAAGAAGGTAAAAAAAATCTCGCACAAGTACGCAAAGAATTAAGCGTCATAAATCCAGAATACTTTTCAACAACTTTTGGTGCTGGCGGCTCTACTCAAGATGCAACACTGGAAACTGTGCTTGATATCCAAAAGAATGATGATATTCCTGCAGCTCCACATCTTTCTTGTATTGGCTCAGAAAAAGAAAAAATAATCCAACTGCTTAACCAATACAAATCTGCTGGAATCAATCGCATTATAACTTTAAGAGGCGATATACCATCTGGTGTGCGTGATATTGGTGATTTTCATTATGCTAATGAATTAGTTGAATTTATCAAATCAGAATACAATGACCACTTCCATATTGAGGTTGCAGCATATCCAGAAATGCATCCTCAATCTAAAAATATTCAGCAAGACATTAAACACTTTGTTAACAAAGTAAACGCCGGGGCTGATGGTGCTATTACTCAATATTTCTATAATGCTGACGCCTACTTTAAGTTTGTAGATGACGTGCAAAAACATGGTGTAGAGATTCCAATTACACCAGGCATTATGCCAATTACTAACTACACACAATTACTTCGTTTCTCAAATATGTGTGGTGCTGAAGTCCCTAGATGGATTGAAACTCGACTAAGGTCATTTGATGATGATATGGAATCACTTCGCGCCTTTGGCTTGGACGTGGTCAATAGTCTTTGTGATCAACTAAAAAGTCAAGGTGTAGACAGTTTTCACTTTTACTCAATGAATAAAGCCAACCCCTCATTACAGCTCGCTAAAAATCTAAAATAAACCCTTAATGGGTTTGTTGATTTACCCAGCTTTGTAGTTTTTTTAATGGTTTTTTATCTTGAGAATGGCAACACCTTTCCATCTCATCCAAACGCTCACCTAATTCAGCAAAAACCATTTCATAGTGTTGATTCTTAATTTTCTCCTGACTAAGGCCAGTCTTAAGTGAGGAGATAATGCCTAATAACACTTTTTCATTCTCATTGCGAACAGCACCTTTGGAGTAATCCTTAAACATAGCGTTGTTTTTAATTTGTTGCATTTTGGCCAGACGCTCATCTTGTTCAGAATCGCAACATAAGTTTGGATAAGCTAACCTCAAACTATCAGTTGTAACATAACCCTCATGTGTTTGTAGCTTCCCATTGTTTATTTGATTTTGAATATCAAAACGACTAATTCCCAGTATACGAGCCGCCTGGGAAACGCTTAACTTTATCATCATTACCCCCACAAATTAGATATAGTTAATAAATTAACTGGATTCTACTGCTTTGTCAAGTGTATTAATACCCACTAATAAATTGATTTTAGGCTTTGCGCAATACCGTTATCATTAGTTTTTGATGTAACCTTGACATTGTCGAATCCAATGGAATTCACATAGTGCTTAATTCTCTCACTAATAACTATCATTGGGTATTGTTTCAAAACATCAATATAATTAGTGTTTATTTGCTCAACAATTGACAGCATAGCACTCATACTGTCGATACTAGTAATAGTAATAACCCCATCATCGCTAGACAATAAATTGTTAATTGAGTCCTTATGTAGTGGCAATATTGGACTTTGAACACGCTCATAAACTTCCGCATATTCAACAATATTTCCACGACTAATTAACCCGTTTTTAAGGGTTTCTCTGCCGCCCACACCCCTAAAAATTAAAATATTACTTGCCGATAGTTGTGACACATTATCCATTGCCAATAACTCTTCACTGGAAGCTTTATTTTTAGGAAAGCCGTCAACACTAATGCCCTTATCAGTTAGTCTTTTTGCAGTAGCACCCCCAACTGCAAAAATCTTTGCATTTTTATAATCAATGCTCTTTAATAGATCTATGCCATAATCGACCGCATTGGCACTAATAAAGATAATGGCATCATAATTTTGCCTTTGTATTTTAGCATCTACAGCTATAACTTCCAAAGTTGGGAATATTATTGGATTATGTCCAGAGCTACTAACTAAATCTTCCAGGGTCTTAACCTGGGCCAGGGGTCTAGTTAATAATACATTCAACCCAGGTCTCCTATTAAAAACCTAGCAATTCAGCAATAATACGTATTTTATTTAGAGTTTCACTTTCTGCATATTTGCATATCAGCACTGTTCTAGTGTTGATACCAGATGCCTCTTCCAGGTAAGACTTGATTTGCTTATCATCCCAGGCAACAGAAGAATAAAAAACTGGCAAATTATTAAAATACAACTGATTTGATACAGATTTTTTATTTTTTAAATCAAATTTAAGCTCTTCATATGACTGAAAGCATAATTGATACCCCTGTAAGGCATTCATAATCTTGCTATTAGGCTGCTTATCAATCTCACAAAATAAAGTAAATTGGTCTTTGTAATCAGACACAATTTTAAGTAATTTATTTAATTCATTTTCATCTAATAGTTGTTCTTGCTCAATAGATACAACTAATTCAAACTCATCTTCAAAGTCCTCTAACTCCTCAAATATTTGATCCAAATCCTCATCTGTATCAATCGGTAAGGATAGTGATTTAAACATTGTTGAGTAATAATCAAAACGCCACTCTTGTGGCAAATCATCAGGGTAAAAATCATCCTGCATGTCTAGCCCGCTATGGCCAATTAAGAATTTTGTTTCACTCATCTAATTCTATATCCCTTTATAATAAGCAGCAAGTTTATACACTTTATAAATATGAATGACATTCTACTACCAATTGTTGCATTAATATCAGGATTTGCATTATTAATTTGGAGTGCTGATGAATTCACTGAAAATGGTGCAAAAATTGCAAATATTTTTAAAGTATCTCCGCTAATTATTGGGCTTATTATATTTGGATTCGGAACCTCAGCCCCAGAAATGCTTGTATCTGGATTAGCAGCTGTGGATGGCAATACAGGATTGAGTATTGGTAATGCCATTGGCTCAAATATCTTCAATATAGCTCTAGTTCTTGGCATTAGTGCGATGATTATGCCAATTGAAGTGCATAAAGATATTCTAAAAAAAGAGTGGATATTTTTAATGGTAGCCACTATTTGTGCCGGACTATTGTTGTATGATCAGCGCCTTGATTTTATTGACGGAATAATTCTATCTACATTGTTAGCCTTATTTCTTGGCTATACAATTAAAGAGGCTAAAACCAAAAAACACCATGAGTTTGATAATCTTGAGCATACTGTTGACAAGAGCCAAACTACTAAAACCTGGGTGATGTTATTTATTGGTCTTGTGGTGTTGGTATCTAGCGCCAAATTAGTAGTTTGGGGTGGTATCAATGTTGCGCAATTTTTCGGAGTTTCTGATTTAATAATAGGCTTAACTGTAGTTGCACTAGGAACTAGCCTGCCAGAGCTAGCAGTTTCTATCACCAGTGTTTTGAAAAAACAATATGAAATGGTAGTTGGTAACGTAATCGGTTCAAATCTATTTAATACTATTGCAGTATTGGCGATTCCTGGACTTATTCACCCAAGTGACGTGCCAACTGAGGTAATTAGTAGAGATTATCCAATTATGCTACTACTTACAGTTTTGTTATTTTTGGTTTCATACAAATTTAGTAAAAAACACATTATCAATCGCTCTGAGGGCTTTATATTGGTTATCGTGTTTGGTTTTTATATGTGGCAATTATTTTGAAACTAAATTTAAACTCAGAAAGTGAAACGAAAATATTTGCTCAAAAATTAGCCAAATGTTGTGCTTCTATAAATAATTCAGTTGTCATTTACCTAGATGGAGATCTTGGTGCTGGAAAAACCACTATGGCCAGAAGTTTTATTCAATACTTTGGCTTTGACAAGGTTAAGAGCCCAACCTATTCTTTGGTAGAAAGCTATCAAAATACGAGTATAAACATTCACCATTTTGACTGCTATAGACTGTCTGATCCTGAGGAGTTAGAATACATAGGTATCCGTGAATACCTACAGCCAGGGCACATTCAACTAATTGAATGGGCCGAGCTAGGCAAAGGTATGATTTCCACAGCAGATATGGTTATAAAAATTTCTGGCAATAATAACACTAGAGAAATTAATATCACATCTGAAAGTCCGACTGGCAAACAACTTCTGCAATGCATAAATTAATAGTATTATTAATTAGTATATTTTTCTTAAATACATCTTACGCAGATAGCAAAACCACAC
The DNA here is from genome assembly GCA_002909145.1 of Candidatus Thioglobus perditus. Taxonomy (GTDB): domain Bacteria; phylum Pseudomonadota; class Gammaproteobacteria; order PS1; family Pseudothioglobaceae; genus PNQY01. The sequence goes on along the minus strand of PNQY01000015.1, from coordinate 43,309 downwards.
TATATGATTTTAGATTTTGGACCTCGCCTGAGCGCACCAGAATTGTTATTGATACCGAACAAAGTGTTAGATTTTCAATTAAACAAGACAAAACGCAAGTAACTCTAAGTGTAAAAAATGCAAAGCTACTAAACAAGACATTTAAAAAGCTGTTCTATAAAGACCAGCGCATTAAGAAGACTCGCGTTAAGCGTGATAAAAATACTATGCGTTTTTTCTTTAAAACCTTTGATGACTACTTGATTAAAAGTTACACACTAAAACCAAATAACAAATATAAACACCATAGATTGGTACTTGACCTATATGATAATAAATCCAAGGCAGTTAAAAGTAAACCTATAAAGAAAAAAACCAAAAAACCAACAGATATAAAAACTAGCAAAAAAATTATCTTGATTGACCCAGGACATGGTGGCGAAGATCCGGGAGCAATTGGCTATAAAAAATCAAAAGAAAAAAATATTACTTTAAAAATTGCTAAGAAGTTAGCCAGGAAAATCAATCAAACCAAAGGCATGAAAGCCATTCTCACTAGAAAGGGTGACTACTACGTAGGTCTTGCCAAACGCATCAGAATTGCACAAGCTAATAATGCTTCACTATTTATCTCTATTCATGCCGACTCAGTTAAAAGTAAAAGCGCAAAAGGCGCATCGGTATATACTTTGTCAGTACGTGGAGGCTCCACTAAGTTTGCACAACGCTTAGAGAGGTCTCAAAATATGGCAGACCAGTTCGGCGTCGAAGAACAACTTGGTAAAAATGATAAATATTTAAATAAGATTCTTTGGGATTTTTCTCGAAAAGATCGTGATACTCAAAGCCAAAAACTTGGAAATAAAATCTTAAAACAAATGGATAAAATTGGGTACCTGCATAAGAAAAAACCACAAAAAGCAGGTTTTGTCGTACTCAAGACTCCTGCCATTCCATCGGTATTAGTTGAAACTGCATTTATATCAAACCCAAAAGAGGAAAAACGACTCAACAATATCAAAGAACAAAACAAAATTGCCAATGCAATTTATAAAGGCATTCTTAACTACTATGAATAGCCTGTTTCAATTATTTGTTAAATTTCCTGTACAAAAGATCATTAAAACCAAATAAAAGCCTCCAAATAGGATGTTTTTAATAAGTATTTGTAGTGTTTTCTAGCTTTATAACAAGGTTTTTAATTAATTTCTATTTTTCTATCTCGAGTTATGATTTACTCGGCGCATGACCCTCTTCAGGCGGCTCATAACTTGGATCATTTGGATTCATAAATACAAAGCTATATTCTTCACCAGCTTCAATTTGATCAAAATCAACCACCATACCCTCAAGCAAAGCTTTTTGTGCATAAGCAAGTACATATTCAACACCATTAGACTTTAAATGAATATCTCCATCATTAAGATCATCAAAACCCATTAGGTACTGAAAGCCATCGTCAGTTTCATCAACTGCAAAACGAATTAATAAACCTTGAGTCTCTGGATTATTCATTGAAAGAGAAATCTCTTCAGCAGCTTTTTTGGTAATTGTAATCATGATGATTTATCTTTTGTTGTTTTAATAAAGTTTACAAATTGCTCAACCCATTGATTGCCTGCAACATTACGCAAGTGTGTGTATGTAGCAACCAAATTATGAATCAAAATTCCGTCTTGCATATTATCCACACCCACGCCACGCAAAACCTTGAATACATACTGGGTATTAGAGTCTAGGTTCTCTAATTTGGAGTAATGAAACTCATGTGCATAAATACAATTAGATACATTATTCCAAGGGTGTTTTTCAGTTGGCTCTAATTGCACATAACCCCTGCCAATTGGTTTTTTATTCATTACCGCATCAGCATCAATAACTCCAGCCATTGAGTAAGTATTGTCGCTTTGAGTAATACTATTGCTCAAATACATCAACCCGCCACATTCTGCATAACTTGGCATGCCAGATTCTATTTTTGCCTTAACATCTGCTAATAAACTTTTATTCACACTAAGTTCTTTAAGTTTCATCTCTGGAAAGCCACCGCCAATGAATAAAGCATCCACATCTGGTAGAGAGTCGTCCTCTAAAGCGTTGAAATATTTAATCTCAACACCAAGCTGAATAAACTTATCAAGATCATCTTGATAGTAAAAACCAAACGCTGAGTCTTTTGCTATAGCTACACTTAAATTATTATCTTTAACACCGGGGCTTAATTTTGTTTGTTTTGCAGAATGTTGATTAATACCAATAATCTTATTTAAATCAACCTGATCTGAAATCTGCCTGGCTGCAATATCAATGAAAGTTTTAGATTCTGGAGTTTCGTTAGCTGGAACAAGACCTAAGTGACGCTCATCAATAATTAAGTCTTTAGATCTACGTATTGACCCCATTACTGGTATATCTGTATAGTGTTCAATAGCTTGAATAAGTTTAGATTCATGTCTATCACCTGCCACCTTGTTAAGAATAACTCCAGCAATATTAAGATCCTTATCAAACGCTTGATACCCACTAACTAAAGGAGCAACTCCTCTTGTTATTCCCGATGCATCCACAACCAATAAAACAGGAATGTCTAGTAATTTAGCCAAATCAGCATTAGCATCACCACCAGTTACATTTACACCATCAAACAAACCTTTGTTACCCTCAATTATTGATATATCACTAGAGGATGAATATTGTGCATATAACTGCAGAATTTCATTATTTGTCATATTATAAAAATCTAGGTTGTAACAAGGGTTACCACTAGCTTGAGATAGCCAAATTGGATCAATATAATCTGGGCCTTTTTTAAAAGACTGTACTTTTAAAGGTTGTTGTTTAAGTGCAGCACACAACCCCAAACTAACAACTGTCTTGCCAGAGGATTTGTGTGCGGCGGAAATATAAATTGATGAGGGCATAATGCCTCTATAGTAACCTTGTTGTTACCTATTTACAATCTTTATGATTTGTGTCAGCCAAAGACTCAGGTAAGAATGGTAACAACTTAACTGCAAAAGTGATAGCAATTACTGCTACAGCTATACCACTAACACCCAAAACAGTTTCAGGCAATGATGGAGTGTATTGAGCAATACCGCCATACCCTTCAAGAATCTCTTTACCAGGGAACATTTCCATTGGATAAGCCTGTCCGCCAATAATAATAACGTACAACTGAATAATTCCGCCAATAATAATAAGCACAGAGGCTAGTCCAAGCATTGAGCGATTGCCTTTAGTTGCTGGATGATAAATAAGCGCCATAGGTATCAATCCACCTAAAATAATTTGTCCATACCAAAATAGTTGAGTATAAATACCGCCGTCAAACAAAATAAAGTTTTCAACACCAGTATTCTCAGCTAGATATAAGTTGCCCAAGTGATATACAGCTACAAAATAAATAACGGCTGCAACAAAAACACCCAATAAGTTACTTAAACGATCAACAATTGCATCGCCCAACTGACGCTCAGTCCACTTGTAACTAGCCATAAGAACCAATACAAAGAAAGCCAAGCCAAATGCAAATGACATAATCACAAACATTGGTGCCATAATTACCGCATCATAAGCCTGACGTGATACTAAGAATCCAAAGATAGATCCAGTACCAGTGGTAAGAATCAAGCGCCAAGTAAATGCTGCTAAACCAGCTTTATGGCTAAACTTATTCATACGACGCTCAAACATCATCCATAGGTACACGGCAACAATTACAAAGAAGCCGTTATAAAGAATAATATTCCAAGCAAAAATTGACTTAAAGTTATAAGAAGTCATGGCAATAATTAATCGATCAGGTCGTCCTAGATCAAGCACTAACACTGTTAAACCGCCAGCAAGCAATGCTAACGCTACCAGTCCTGATAGACGTGACAACGGTTTATACGCCTTCTTATTAAACACTGATGAAATTGAAGCTACATTAAGCGCTCCAGATGCAGCCACAATTAAAAATAATGCAAATACGTGAGGCATACCCCAAACAATACGATTACTCATGCCACTAACCCAGTGCCCATTGTGTTCCATATAGTAAACACCGCCAAGCGCCGCTAGAATTAAAACACCTAATCCTGCAACTAGTGCATAAAAACCAAAACTACGACCTTCTGTTTGTAAATATCTTATTGCGCTCATATTCTTATTTGTTAAATTCCACTGTAACGTACACCAGTATTCAGATTTAAATCTGCTCTGATTTGACTAGATTGAATTTTCTTTAATGTTTGATTAATTTTACTATTTGCATCGTATAAATCACCAAAAATAACTGCATCAGAATCGACCGCTTCAGCACAAGCTGGCGACTCACCCTTGTCTACTCTGTGAACACACATAGTGCAAGCTTCAACTGTGCCCTTGCCACGCGGCATATGTTCCTTCTGATCAGTAATTGTTTCATGTGCAAATGAACGAGCATCGTATGGACAAGCCATCATACAATAACGACAGCCAATACAAAGATGTCTATCAACTAAAACAATACCGTCTTCACGCTTCATCGAAGCATTAGTAGGACAAACATCAACACAAGGTGGCTTTTCACAATGCTGGCACATAAGTGGCAGAGAGGTTATTTTCTTAGTGGTTTTATCTTGAACTTTTAATTTTTTAATCCATCTAGGTTTTTGATCACCAGTTGAGTGTGTCTCACCACCCCATCCTTGTTCTTCTTGACAAGCATTTACCATTTCATCAATATCAGCTTCAGTTAGCTTATTGGTGTCAATCAACATACCCCAGCGTTTTTCATCAGTAACTGGAGATTCATTTGCATTAACGAATGTTGTTAAAGTAATGCCACTAGCAATAGTTGCAACACCTGCAGTTGTTGCAGTTGTAGTTTTAATAAAGTCGCGACGATTTAAATTTTTGCTCATTACAAATCCTCTTTTGGTGTAGTACGATGACAAGAGAAACAATCTACACTTGTTCCAACTTTTTGGTGACAAGTTGAGCAAAATTGACCATGCTGATCAATTGGCACATACTCATCATTTGTATCTGCAGCACTATGACAATTAACACATGCCTTCAGCGAATTTCGCTTAGTACGAACACCTTGTCTAAGAGTTTCATCACGCTTATGCTGTAAAAATTCAGGATGCATTATTCTGATTTCTCTTAAATCAGGATGAATATCCTTACTCTTGCCCTCATCTTTAAGCTCTTGCGCTCTATCACCAATATTAATGTGACTATCGGCATGTACAGATATACTGCCAATAAGCAAACTTATAAAAACGACCAATAAACGACTCATAACCACTCTCTTTAATTAAACTTAATTACTCACCAAGACCCATTTGAATGTAGCCTGTTGGACATACATCAGCACAAATGTGACAACCAACACACTTAGAGTAGTCGGTATCAACATATCTGCCTAGTGTTGCCTGGTCTTTCTTAACTCTGAATACTGCATCTTGTGGACAGTACATTACACAGTTGTCACACTCAAAACATAAACCACATGACATACAACGATCAGCTTCTTTCTGCGCCTCTTCCTCAGAATATCCAACTAAACGCTCATCAAAGTTACCAAGAACATTATCTACATCAACAACTTTGTGACTACGTTGGTTACGATCTTCATGATCGAAATGACCTAAGAATAATTCAGTGTGCGGAATGATTGAAGCAAATGCACGATCATCATAGTTGTGAATTGCAAAATCAGCAGTTGCAGTGTCTGAAGCGGGGTTTCCGCCTTTTTCATATTCTGTAGGAGAAAGATCCCATTCATCTAATTTTTCCGCTAAATCAAAATAGTTAACGTCAACCTTAGGACGAGCATGCTGATTATTACCAGCTAGGTAATCACCAATACTTTCAGCAACGATAGATGCTTGACCAATAGCAGTAGTCAATAAGTGTGGGCGAACTACATCACCACATACAAAGAAACCAGGCTTGTTAGGAATTTGGTAGTTTTTATCAGCATCAATAAAGCCATGATCATTAAAGAATGAATCATCAATACCTTCTCCATCAACACTTTGACCAATAGCAGAAACAATTAATTCACACTCAATATCAAATTCAGAGCCTTCAATTGGAGTAGAGCCATCTTCTTCTAGACGAACATAACGCAAAGCTGTAGCACGACCATCGGCATTTGTCACTACCTCAACTGGGCTTAACTGGCCTTGAATATCAACACCTTCACGTGTTGCATCATCAATTTCTTCCTGTGCTGCAGGCATATTTTCAATTGTAGAACGTGTTGTAAGCAATACATCTGCACCTAAGCGCTTAGAAGTATCAACCACGTCATGTGCAGTATCGTTAAATATAATACGCTCAGGACGATCCTTATCTGCAGCATTATCAATATTACCTAAACGACGAGCAACTGATACTACGTCAATAGAAGTATCACCACCACCAATACAAATCACTTTACCAGTAATGTGTTGTAATCTACCCTGATTGTAAGCTTCAAGGAATGCAACACCAGATACACAGTTTTGTGCATCACCACCTTCAACAGGTAATGTACGTCCACTCATTGCACCAATAGCAAATAGTACTGAATCAAACTCTTTTTCTAAATCCTCAATTGTAACATCAACACCAACTTTGGTATTCATTCTAGTTTCAACACCAGTTGCAATAATGCGATCAATTTCGTGCGCAAGAATATCACGCGGAACACGATAGCCAGGAATACCATACATCATCATTCCACCTAACTGGTCGTATTTTTCAAAAACTGTAACTGCATGGCCTTGACGACGAAGCTTTAAAGCTGCCGCCAAACCACCTGGACCACCACCAATAATGGCAACTTTTTTGCCAGTATCTGCAGCATTAATTTCAAATGTATAACCTTCAGCTTTCGCATTGTCACCAATAAACTGCTCAACAGCATTAATACCAACCGTATCCTCAACTTCATTACGGTTACATCCATCTTCACAAGGTGCTGGACATACACGACCCATTATTGATGGGAACGGATTAGAGTCTGTAGCACTCTTGAATGCATATTCTTGCCAAGACATATCACCACTTGGCTTCTCCATACCACGAACAATATCTAACCAGCCACGAATATTGTGTCCAGAAGGGCATGAACCTTGACAAGGAGGAGTTTGAGTTATGTATGTAGGGCACTTGTGTGAAGTATCTTCTTGGAAAATCTTTTGGCTCCACGGAACATTTTTCTGATCATCTCCATCATCAGTGTAAAGTCTAAAAGTATGGTTTTCACCTCTAGTTGGTACGCCGTACGGGTTCTTTTGCATTTCAAGTCTCCTTATTTTTATTCAGTTGTTTCTTCTTCAGCATCGTCTGCCGCATCAGAATCATCAGTTTGTGGTTTATCCATAACAATTGCATCACTCACCAACTGGTGAACACTCACAATCATGTACGGATCAAAATCAAATTTAGGTAGCACCTTAGAGAACTGTGACTTACAAATTGCACAAATTGCAGCTAATGTATCTACACCGTCAGTTTTTTCTACTTCTTTAAGCGCTTGCATTCTTGGCATGGCACCTTTAACACGAATCTCCATTAAGTCATCTGTTAATAGACCGCCACCGCCGCCACAACAGAATGTAGATTCTTTAATAGTTGAACGCTCCATATCAACGTAATTATTACAAACAGCTTTAATTACTTCACGTGGAAGAATGAACTGTCCGCCAGAAATTCCGCCCATATTAGTTGCACGAGCAACATTACAAGAATCATGGAAAGTTACAGTACGATCGTCATTCTCAGATTTGTTAAATTCTAACTCACCTTTTTGAATTAAATCATAAGTGTATTCAATAATATGTTGTGGCTGTGGATAGCGATGATCTAGCTGATCTTGTAGTTTTTGACCGAACTCATCGGCTGCACCAGCACCAACTCCAGATAAAGTATTCCAGAAGCTATATGCAACACGCCAAGCATGTCCACACTCACCAACCATTACACGTGATACTTCAAGATCAAGTGCGGCTTTACGAATACGTAATGCAGCTTTACGCATTACATCGTATGACCCAATAAACATACCAAAGTTTGCACCCTCAGATGCATATGAACTCATAGTCCAGCTTACACCATCTTGATGAAAAACCTTACCGTAACCAATTAGACCATCAATATGCGGTTCAGCAAAAAAGTCTGCTGAAGGGGTAATAAGTAATATTTCAGCGCCTTTTACATCTAGCGGGTACTTAACAGCAACACCGGTCTCTTCTTCGATCTCTTCTTCAAGATCAAGCAGTGTATCTTTTAAAGCTGGCTCAGGTAGACCAAGGTTGTTACCAACTGTAAGCGCCTTGCCTAAAATCTGATTACAATATTTTTGACCAAGTCCAACCGCATCCAGTACTTCACGTGCAGCCATAGAAATCTCTGCTGTATCAATACCGTATGGACAAAATACTGAACAACGACGACATTGCGAACACTGATGGAAGTAGTTATACCAATCATCAAGCATATCATCATCTAACTCTTTTGCTCCTACTAATTTAGGGAAATATTTACCTGCAAAAGTAAAGTGGCGACGGTATACACTACGGAACAAATCTTGACGTGCAACTGGCATATTTTTTGGATCAGATGAGCCCAAAAAGTAATGACATTTATCAGTACATGCACCACACTTCACACAAGAGTCTAAAAATACTTGTACAGAACGATACTTGGACTTAAGTTCGCCCATTTTTGCAATAGCAACCTCTTGCCAATTATCTATTTTTTCACCAGGAAAACCAAGTGGCTCCTGAAACTCTTCAGAAGATTTAAATGGGCCTTCACCATCCATTACCCCTTCTTTTAATTCAGGGATTTCAATATAAGTTGGTAATTCAGGGATGTCAAATTCTTTAGCAGCCATATTATTCGTCCTTACCTAATGTTTGTTCTAATCTTACTGTATGTTCTTGCTCTTGTTGTAGAGCCCAAGGTGATATATGGCGCTTCTTACGTGCATCATCAACCTGATTACGAGTTGGGCTAAAAAATACACCCGGTACGTGCAATAATTTCGAAATTGGGAAAATTGCCATAAGTACAAATACCAATAATATGTGTACTAAAAAATGAGTCTCAGTTGGTAAATTAGACCAGTCAAATGTGATTAAACCAGAAGCAAACTCTTTAACCATAAGAACATCAGTATGATTTTGAGTAAATGTCATAACTGCGCCACTAATACCAATAATAAGCAACATAAGTAGCATCATATAGTCACTTGGAGCAGAAATATAACGAATACGTTGTACGAAGATACGACGTGCTAATAAACCACCCAAGCCAATAACCATAGCAAATGCAGCGTATTTAAACGGTTGCATAAGTAAAAAAATCTCAGGAAGGTCTCCAGGCCAAAAATAACGTAAGTGCCTAAGCAATACTAATAATAAACCAATATGGAATAACCAGCCAAATAACCAGATCCATTTATTAGATTTAAATAAACTTTCAAATAAGGCTACTTCGCGAGCCATACGCATAACCACGCCAGTTTGTGTCAATTGGGTTGGCGCAGTAGGAATTTTAAGTGGAGCTGGCGTAATCCAAAATTGATAGATTTTTCTTGCCATTCCAACTAGGAATACAATTAATGAAATATAAAATAAAGCGGTAAAAAAAATGCTTATTGCAGACATATTGCTCTCAAACTAAATGTATTAAAAATATAAAAAACACCCACCGAGGCAGGTGTTTTTTTAAATTGTATCTATTTAGATACAACCAGTTGGTTTTGGAAGGCCGGCGAAACGACAACCTTGCTTACCAGGACCATATGGAAATAAAGAGTAAAGATACTTTGAATTACCTTTATCTTTACCCATTCTCTTAGCGATTGCTTTAGTCAGTACACGTACTGCTGGTGCAATTTGGTACTCTTCAAAATACTCACGTAAGAAATCAATAACATCCCAATGCTCTTCTGTTAACTCAATATCATCATCTTTTGCCATTTGTTCTGCAATTTCTTTAGTCCAATCTTTAAGATCTACCAAGAAACCTTCTTCATCTACTTCTGCGCCTAAAATATCAGCCATAGTTTTACTCCTATATATAAATTACGTTAAACCCAAGAAACCGCAGTTCCATGTTCAACAACTAAATCCACAAAACCTGCATAATCAACTAATTTGATATTATCAGCAAGCTTTGAAGAAATTCCTCTCGCTTCAACGTCACCTTTAAGTGCATAAACTCTGCCTTGAGTGGCAAGATCAGCAATCATTGATGAGTTGTTGTTTTTCGCAGCGGAAATAACACCGTCTTCAATTAATAAGATAACACTTGTGTCATCTATAGTATTAAGGCAAGACTGTAGTGAATTTCGCTCGAAAGATGACTTGTTTACTGTATGTAACATATCTTTTCTCCCTTAGAAACTTAAACATACGTCTTGTTCAGACATAATTTTTGAAAGTTCAGCATTGGATACAATTTTGACACTTGGTTTTTCTTCCCAATCATCATCTTCATCTTCATATACTAAAGGCATAAGATCTTCTTCAGTTAAGCCTCTTTCTTCTAAAGATTCTGCCGATACATAAAGCTTATTAATCTCGTAATCACCTAAAGCATGATAAGTTTTAGAGAAGTTTTTCATGCCAATACCATCAGTATTTTGACCTTCTACAATTTGATAAACACCATCATCAATAAAAGCTAACGATACATCTTGCTCAAATGCTGCAGCAATAAGAACTACTTCTAACGACTCTAGCGCATAAACTGTGCCAAATGAAGATCGGCGATTTAAATACATAAATTTCTTAGTACTCATATTAATCTCCAAATACTACTAAACGATCAGATTGAATACCAGCTTCGATCAGCTGTCCTAATCCTGAGATACGGAAAGCTGGGTGGATATTATTCATATCAACACCATTCTTAGAAGCTTCAGATTCATCTAACATACCACGACGAAGCGCAGCAGCCACACAAACCACTAATTCAGGATTGCCTTCAGCATCTTTAATATCTAAGTCAGCCCACTGGTTAACAACGTTACGATCGTCTTGTGGCGGAACCGTAAAACGTGATGCGTTGTTTACGCCGTCGTGGTAGAAAAATACACGAAAAATCTCATGACCTTTTTCAATCGCTGCTTTAGCAAATTGATACGCCGTATCAGACGCTTGGTGCTGATACGGCCCTTCGTTAATTTGAATAGAAATCTTCATAATAACTAATCTTTAGAAACGAATGTGTGCAGATGCATTCAACTGGTGACGAGAACCTTTCCAATCATTGATGTGGAATTTAGTAAACGGTAATCCAGTCTTTTCAAAGAATGCTGGCCAGCCAATACGCTCAACCCACTCACCAACTCTTTCCCAGTCACGAGCATCTTCTTTATAAACAGATAGAATCTTCTTAACAATTGCACCAGCTTCCGGCCATCTTGGCGGGTTGTTAGGAACGTTAGAAGCAACTAACTTATGGAAAGAAGGTTTAGATCTCGCATTTGAGTTCTTACCACCAATCCAAATAGCAATATTTGAATGTGCAGGATCGTTAATCTGCATTGGAGGACATGGAGGGAAACATGCACCACAACAGATACATTTCTTCTCATCAATTTCCAATGTAGGTTTACCGTTAACCATTGCAGGACGAATCGCAGCAACTGGACAACGAGCAACAACTGTTGGGCGCTCACAAACCATTGATACTAAATCGTGGTTAATCTTAGGTGGCTTAGTATGTTGAATGTTAAGTGCGATATCGCCTTGACCACCACAGTTAATAGAACAACAAGATGTAGTCATGTGTACACGGTTAGGCATTTCCTCTCTCGTGAACTCTTCATGCAACTCATCCATTAATGATTTAACCACGCCTGATGCATCAGTACCTGGAATATCACAGTGTAACCAACCTTGAGTATGTGAAATCATTGTTACTGATGGGCCAGTACCACCAACAGGGAATCCAGCCTCAGTTAGTGCATTAATTAAAGGCTCAACTTTAGCTTCATCAGCCACCATGTACTCAACATTTGAGCGCATAGTAAAGCGAATATAGCCATCAGCAAATTCATCAGCAATATCAGCTAATTTCTTAATTGTGTAAACATCCATTTGACGCTGTGTACCACAACGAACAGTCCAAATATCTTCATTATTTTTTGAAGTATGGTGTAATACGCCTGGACGTGGACGATCGTGATATGCCCATTGGCCGTAGTTACGGCGCATAGTTGGGTGCATGTATTGGATAGGATCTGGAACTCCAGATTCGATTGGCATTCTTGGTGCTTCAGCCATAATATTTTCTCCTGATTTCTAATTCTTAATTAAATAAAAGCGCTAAATTACGCGTTAGCCTCGGCTTTTCTATCAAACCATTTGATTGACTCTTCTTCCCACTTGTCCATACGAACATAAGGTGAAGTACGAGTAGAGTTGATCATATTTGGATCAATTTCTACACCAATACCTTCAAGGAAGTTAGCAATACCGATACGCTCGATCATCTCACCAGTTCTTTCGTGCTCTAATGCATTTTCAGCGAAGAAGTCAATAACTTCACCACCTAAATCTTCAAGCTCTTCAAGATCATCTTCATTGTCAATCTTCATGAAAGGGATGATAGTAGTACCAAATAAATCACCAATCTTAAGTGTACGCTTACCACCAATAGAGATAGTTACGCCTTTATCATCACCAGTAGCCAAGATTGCACCTTCAGACACGTCATCAATGTACTTATGAGTAAGTGGAGATGTTGCATTTAAACAATGCATACATTTAACACAGTTAGAGTTGTCAATTGCAATTGAGTCATCATCATTAAGTGTCATTGCATTAGTTGGGCAACGAGATGTAATATTGTCAACTACGTAAGCACGACCTTTATCTGCAACCATCTTCTTCCATGCATCTTGGTTAACTTTAATATCGTCTCTCCAAGTACCAATTATTGAGAAGTCAGCACGTTGAATAGAGTTCATACAATCATTTGCACAACCTGATACTTTAAACTTCATTTTGTAAGGTAGAGCTGGACGGTGCATATCATCAAGGAATGCATTAACCATTGTTCTCATGATAGCTTGTTCATTAGTGTTTGACATTTCACAACGTGCTGCACCAACACAAGACATACCAGTACGTACCGCAGGACCGGCACCACCTAAGTCAAAACCATAATCATTGAATGTGTTGAAAATAGTTTGTGTAGTTTCTTCAGTTGCACCTTGCAACATAATGTCGCCAGATTGACCATGTAATGCAATAAGACCAGAACCACCGTTGTCTACAAACATATCACACATATCACGCAAAAGCTGTGAAGTGTAGTGATTACCCGCTGGTGGCATAATACGTAATGTATGAAACTCACCTGATGCAGGGAATTTATAATCGCCGTTTTCGTCCTTTAATTCGTTAAAGCGAGGAATGATACCGCCACCATAACCAATTACACCAACTGTACCACCTTTCCAGTAACCTTTTTTAGTTACATATGATGTTTCTAGTGTACCTAGTACGTCACGCACCATCTCAGCGCCAGCATGGTTATCAGTTGCCAGCTTCTTAAGACCTGTTACAAATGAAGGCCATGGACCTTTTTCCAACTCATCGAGGTTGGGAGTGTTATATAACTCTGCCATTTTATCTCTCCAGTATATTTAATAAATCTTCATATCACTATTGATGTGAAGATGTGAACGAAACAAATTATACTAAAGTGCGACAAAATACCACGGTTTATTAGTGGTATTTTCTAATATCCCTTAGGGGGTATAAAAAGAGTTTTTTATAAGATTTTAGTTTTAAAAACTATTGATTAGTTAGGTATTGATCAATCTTCTGAGCCACGCCACGACCTTCATTAATTGCCCATACTACTAATGACTGTCCACGGCGGCAATCTCCTGCAGTGAATATGCCTGCTTGTGATGTTGTATATTTACCGTACTCTGCTTTATAGTTATCACGTTCATCAAGCTCAATATTTGCATCATCACTCAAATAATGTTCAGGGGAAACAAAACCCATTGATAACAATACTAATTGTGCATCCCAGGTCTTTTTACTTCCAGCTACCTCTGTTAGCTTGCCATCAGTAAAACCAACATTGATAGTTTCTAGTCCGGTCACATTACCACTATCATCTTTTATAAATGATTTAGTCATTAAGTGATATTGCCTTGGATCATCGCCAAATACTTGAGCCGCCTCAGCATGCCCATAATCTACTCGATAAATAAGTGGCCATAGTGGCCACGGGTTATCTTCTGTTCTTTCAACTGGAGGCTTACCCATTAGTTCAAAATTAACAATTGATTTTGCACCTTGACGTAATGCCGTACCAATACAGTCTGTACCAGTATCTCCACCACCAATTACAATCACATCTTTACCTTTAGCAGATAAATCTGAATCATCAGCATGCCCAGTATCTAATAAAGTTTTAGTGTTTTTTGCTAAATATTCCATTGCTAAATGCACACCTTTTGCATCACGGTTTTCAACTGGTAAATCACGGGCTTTACCTGCGCCAGTGGTAAATACAATAGCGTCAAAATCTTTTTGCAATGTTTTGGTAGTAATATCCTTGCCAACATTTACATTAGTAATAAACTCAACGCCAGAATCTCTAAGCAAATTAACTCTACGTTCAACTACATCTTTACCAAGCTTCATATTTGGTATGCCATACATTAACAAGCCGCCAATACGATCATCACGCTCAAATACAGTCGCATTATGACCTAACTTATTAAGTTCATCAGCTGCAGCAAGCCCTGCAGGGCCAGAACCAATAATTGCTACTTTTTTACCAGTGCGATACTCAACTACATTTGGTTTAATCCAGCCTTCAGCAAAACCCTTATCAACAATAGCCTGCTCAATGTTTTTTATAGTAACTGCGGGATTATTCATGCCCAATACACACGCTCCTTCACATGGAGCCGGGCAAACTCTGCCAGTAAATTCAGGAAAATTATTAGTCTCTAATAAGCGTACTAGTGCTTTTTGCCATTTATTGTTGTAAACCAAATCATTCCATTCTGGAATTAAGTTGTTGACTGGACAACCATCATCTGACTGACAAAATGGCACTCCACAATCCATGCATCTAGCACCCTGCACCTGCAGATGATCCTCATCATGAGTACCGGTAAAAATTTCACCATAATCTTTAATACGTAAATCAACTGGGCGATAATCCTCAGTCTTTCTATCAAATTCTTTAAAGCCAGTTACTTTTCCCATCTCTATCAAACTACTTAAATATAAAACCAATAATTATGCCATATTAGCCAATGAAACTCTTGTAATATTATTGCCCGCATATAGATAATAAAAATATATAAAATTCTTGTCTTGTTTGCCAGTTAGTTTGACTGTATAATTGCTCTTTTTGCTTAAATTTAATTAAGGATAATTTCTCATGAATTTAATTGACCAAATTGAGAACGAACAACTAAGAAGCGATATTCCTGCATTTGCACCTGGTGATACGGTTGTTGTACAAGTTAAAGTACGTGAAGGTAATCGTGAAAGATTACAAGCATTCGAAGGTGTAGTTATCGCTAAGAAAAACCGTGGTATCGGTTCTGCATTTACTGTTAGAAAAATTTCACATGGTGAAGGCGTTGAAAGAGTTTTTCAAACTCACTCAAAAATAATTGATTCGGTTAAAGTTAAGCGTCATGGTAAAGTTCGCCAAGCTAAATTATACTATCTTCGCGGCCTTACTGGTAAAGCTGCTAGAATTAAAGAAAAACTTCAGCTTAAAAAATAAGCTTTTAGTTTTTATTAAAAATGCCGGTTTTTACCGGCATTTTTTATGCGTGAAATTATGTAATAATCTAAGACGTGGATAATTCAAAAATAATCGATCAGTTTCTAGATAACTACTGGCTTTCATCTGGAGCTAGTAAAAATACACTCAGTGCCTACAAATCAGATTTAAATTTATTCTCTAATTGGCTAGAAAAGTCATTACTAAATATTGATGAAACAAATATCAACAACTACTTTGAATACCGACAGTCAAAATCCATAAGTAGCTCTACACAAGCAAGAATACTCACCTGTTTGCGTATTTTCTATCAATACTTAGTCAATTCCAAACTTATTGATAAAAACCCCACAGCCAAACTACATCATCCAAAACAGCGACAAAAATTGCCAGTTTTTTTAAATATATCAGAAGTTGAAAAACTACTAGACTCTCCAGATAAAAAAACTATATTTGGTATGCGTGATCGCGCTATGCTTGAACTTTTGTACTCCTGTGGACTACGTGTATCAGAACTTATTAACCTTAATTATCATAATATTAACATCAATGAAGAATACATTCGCATTCACGGTAAAGGTAATAAGGAGAGGGTTTTACCAATGGGTGAGATAGCTATGGATTATTTATCTAGATACGAAAAAAATGCACGGCCATATTTACTTAAAAGTAAACAAACTGATGGTTATTTCTTAACCAACCGTGGAACAAGCATGAGTAGGCAAAATTTCTTCTACATCATCAAAGCTTATGCAACAAAAGCTGGAATTGATAAACCACTCTCACCACACACATTGCGTCATGCCTTTGCCACGCACCTGGTGCAGCAAGGAGCTGATCTTCGTAGTGTGCAACTAATGCTTGGGCATAGTGATATCTCTACCACACAGATCTATACACACATACAAAACACACAACTTAAATCACAACACAGTAAACACCACCCTAGAGGATAGGCCTACTAATTAATAATATCTATATTGACAACTCAGCCAGTCTCTTTTGTCGATATTCTGTTAAGGTTGGCTCTGTGTAACCATTCGGCTCGTTCACACCCCTGTAAACTAAAGATAATGCCGCTTGAAATGCTACCGTATCGTAACTTGGTGCCATATTTTGATACAACGGGTCATGTTTATTTTGTTCATCCACAACAAGTGCCATTTCTTTAAACACTTGCTCTATTTGCTCCTTACTGCAAATTTTATGATGTAGCCAATTAGCCATATGCTGACTAGAAATTCGGAGAGTCGCTCTATCTTCCATCAGACCAACTTGATTTATATCCATTACTTTTGAACAGCCCACACCTTGGTCAATCCAGCGCACGACATAGCCCAAAATACTTTGAGCATTATTATCAAGCTCTGTCTTAATCTCATCTGCACTCAAAGTAGTACCAGGGTCTAGTATTGGTGCAAGTAGTAAATCTTGCTCATCAGCCTTAACAGGTGTTTGCATTAGTTGTTGTTGCTTTGAGAAAACATCAAATCGATGATAATGTGTTGCATGCAGAGTAGCAGCAGTCGGCGAAGGCACCCAAGCACAATTAGCACCCGCCTCTAAATGGGCAAGTTTACTTTCAAGCATTTCATTCATTTGATCAGGTTGTGCCCACATACCTTTGCCAATTTGTGCATTTTTATACATGCCACAATCAAGGCCAACTTTAACATTCAGCACCTCATAGGCTTTAATCCACGGCTGATTCTTAATTTGACTCTTGGGTAACATAACACCTGCGTGCATACTGGTGTGTATCTCATCTCCTGTTCTATCTAAAAATCCAGTATTAATAAAAATAACTCGCTTGACTGCAACTTTAATACATGCCGCCAAATTAACACTGGTTCGGCGTTCTTCATCCATAATGCCGATTTTAATTGTATTGGCCTTAAGTCCAAGAGCTTGCTCAACTTTTTCAAATAACTTAACACTAAATGCCACTTCATCAGGGCCGTGCATCTTTGGCTTAACAATATATATGCTGCCTTTTTTTGAATTAACCCCTAAGTTTTTAATATCATGCAAAGCAATCAGTGTTGTCACCATGGCATCTAAAATACCCTCTGGTATTTCTTGATTATCTGGGCTTTTGATTAGATCTGTTAGCATGTGATGACCAACATTGCGCACCAGCATCAAGCTGCTGCCTGATAAAGTGCCAGACTCACCTTTGGCATTGACAAAGTGCTTGTCTGAATTAATTTTTCTAACTATTGATTTTTCACCTTTATCAAACTTAATTTCTAAATTACGCTTCATTAATCCTAAAAAATTACGATACGCATTAATTTTTTCTTCACTGCCGACCGTAGCAACTGAATCTTCAAAATCAATAATAGTTGTTAGCGCCGACTCCAAAATAACGTCTTGAATACCTTGAGTTTCCGGGTTAATCACGAGTTCAAAGTGAAGATTATGATGCTTGATCAAAACACTTTGATCAGTGCTACCTACAAAGCTTCGTGGATTTTTTAGCTGTGTTGTACTGCCGTTTTCTAATGTAAATATCGGCACTGATTGCGTGTTAATTGCAACAACTTGGGCGTAAGATCCGTTCGCTAACGGCACAGCCTCATCTAAAAACGCATTTGTCCAATCAATTACTTTAGCAGCGCGCTCAGGACCTTTAATCTCTCCATCGATAACATCACTACCATACAAGGCATCATACAAACTTCCCCAGCGTGCATTAATAGCATTAAGGGCGAATCGTGCACTAGAAATAGGCACCACTAATTGAGGTCCTGCAATACTGGCAATCTCATCATCAACTTGATCTAATTCGAGTTCAAATGGAGCCGGCTTAGGTAATAAATAACCAATATCTTGTAAAAGTTTTTTATAAGTATTTAAATCAAATGCCCCCGCATTATTTTGATGCCATTGATCAATTTGAGATTGCATTTTGTCACGTTGCAATAATAAATCTTGGTTCTGTTGTGCTAGCTCGGAAACAATGGTTAATAATTTAGGAAAAAACTCATCCGCCTTAATATTCAAACCCGGGGAAACCTCTTGCTCTATAAACTGGTATAGACTGCGATTAACTTGAAAACCCGCTATATTTTGATACTCGTCCACTAACATCACACTAACTCCTTAACAATAATAATGCCATCTTGATCGGCATATAAATAATCTCCAGGGATAAAACTTACTCCGGAAAAACATAAAGTAAGACCAATCTCTCCCAAACCTTTCTTAATACTTTTTAATGGGTGCGTCCCTAATGCACGCACACCGATCGGCATTTTATTAATCATCTCAGAATCCCTGATCAGGCCATAAATAATAACACCAGACCAATTATTCTTAACCGCTTTGGCGGCTAACTGATCCCCCAACATAGCGCAACGCTTTGAACCTCCAGCATCCACCACTAAAACTTGGCCTTGACCATCTGTATCAAGAACCTCCCTAACAAGAGAATTATCTTCGAAACACTTAATTGTATAAATGGCACCAAAAAAATCCATCTTAGCCCCATAACAGCTATAAGTTGGCTCTACGTACTGTACATTAGGGTGTAGTTGATCTGATATATCACTGGTTTTTTGCATAAGAATTAAGCCGGTTGTGAATAGATTTGTGACATCCGATATCGCTGCCGATAAGGATAATAATCATTAATATTGCCTTGTTTAATATTATCTTGCACAGAATTCCAATAATCAGCGCTCAATAATTTTCCAAATCTTTTGGAAAAGATCTCCTTACTATCATTCTGACTAAACATAAAAAACTTAAATTCTTCTGGAAAGACATCGTTTGGTCCTACGTAATACCAAGGATCAACAGCCATCTCATCTTCCTCATATCTGGCATTTGGAATCTTTCTAAATACAGGCCGATCCATAGTGGTAATCTCATCATAATCATAAAATACAACTCGATTTTGACGGGTGACACCAAAGTTCTTAGTAAGCATATCACCTGGGAAGATATCGGCATTAATCAACTCATCAATTGCTCGACCATAGTCTTTAATAATATGCCTGAGATCGTCTTTATTGTGCGTATCTTTAATATACAAATCAAGTGGAATCATTTTATTTTCCATATACAAATGTTTGATGATCAACAAATCGCCCTCAATAGTAATACTTGACCCTACTTTGTTTTTTAACTCATCAATCAACTCTTCATCTAGATCTTGAATTGGAAATGCGACATTAGAAAATTCCCATGTATCAGCTAAACGACCTACTTTATGATGATTCTTCACGAAAAAATACTTATCTTTAACCTGCTGTTTAGTTACAGTTTTTGGAGGAGCAAAGTTATCATTAATCACCTTAAATACATATGGAAACATAGGAAATGTAAAAACCGTCATCACCATACCTTTAATGCCTGGGGCGATAACAAGCCTTTCACCGGTGCTACGTGAATATTTCAAAAACCTTCGGTACAACAAAGTTTTTCCATGCTTATGCAGCCCAATAGAGCTATAAAGCTCCGCCTTAGTTTTACCTGGAAGAATGGCTTTTAAAAAATCAACAACCGCTGCAGGGTAGTCAGTATCGACAAAGAAATAAGATCTAGAAAAACTGAAAACAACCGAAATATTATCAACATCAGTCAAAAGCGCATCAACATATATTCCAGTTTCTTTATCATTTAACAAGGCGATTAAAACTGGGCGAACTTGGTTATTTTTTAAAACAACCTTGCCCACAATATAGGCGGCCTTACTTCTGAAAAAAGTACCTTTAGCCAGTTGCAATTCAAAGTTTTCGTCTTCCGATAAATCTAACTGCTTAACAAATTGCTCTTTTAAGCGTAGAACATCGCGCTCCAAATCTTGATAAGGTGTTATAAAACTTAACTTAGTAAAAACCCCTTGCAGTGTTTGCTCTAACTTATGAGTTTTAATATAATGACTGTCGATGACTGGATCATCCATATCAATAAATGTGGTTGATATGGACGGCTTAACAAAGATAAAATTATTATTGTAAAAACGCTTGTCAAACAATAGACAAAATACTGAGTTATAAAACGTTTCAGCTAGCTCTGGTTGTTTGTAATTTGACGTTAGATTGATATAAGCACGTTTGGTATTAATCCAAACCTCCTCATCAAACATATCAGTATTTAATTCTTTTTTAAGATCAATACAGAATCTCTTAACTTGCTTATCATAAAAATAAAGACGCGCCTTGTAATCATCAAACAATTGTTGCCATTCGCGACGATCAAATCGAGATTTAGCTTGCACAGAGGCCTGCTGAAAAGCACGGTAATGCTTATCAAAACCCGCCAATATTTTTTTGGAAGTAGACTCAGGGAGACCGCTTGGATGCATACTCGTTTCCATCATATAGCTTCATAAATTAGTTGGTCTATGTCATAGTATAAACCAACTATCTTTACAAAAGAACATCAAGATTTAGAATTGCTCTTCCTCAGTCGACCCAGTCAATGCAGTCACTGAAGATGCACCACCCTGGATAACGGTAGTTACGTCATCAAAGTAACCCGCACCAACTTCTTGCTGGTGAGATACAAAAGTGTATCCTTTGTCACGTGCTTCAAATTCAGGCTGCTGAACCATTTCAGAGTAATGCTTCATACCTTCTCCCTGTGCATACGAATGAGCAAACTGGAATGTGTTGTACCAGTTGACATGAATACCAGCCAAAGTAATAAACTGATACTTATAGCCTAAATCAGATAGATCTTCTTGGAATGTTGCAATCTGAGAATCTGTCAAATTAGCTTTCCAATTAAATGAAGGCGAACAGTTGTATGATAATAGTTGTCCTGGATTTTCAGCTAAAACGGCCTGTGCGAATTCACGTGCAAAACCAATGTCCGGCTTACCAGTCTCACACCATACCAAATCAGCATACGGTGCGTAAGCAACGCCACGGCTAATAGACTGCTCAAGACCATTCTTAACACGGTAGAAGCCTTCAGGCGTACGCTCACCTGTACAAAACGGCTTATCATTTTCATCAACATCTGAAGTTAATAAATTCGCTGCTTCAGCATCAGTACGCGCTAGTACGATAGTAGGAGTACCCATAACATCTGCCGCTAGACGCGCAGCAGATAATTTTTGAACTGCCTCAGAAGTTGGGACTAATACTTTACCACCCATATGACCACACTTTTTAACAGCAGCCAATTGATCTTCAAAGTGAACACCTGCCGCACCTGCGGAAATCATATTCTTCATTAGTTCGAATGCATTTAGCACGCCGCCAAATCCAGCTTCCGCATCAGCAACAATTGGTAAGAAGTAGTCAATAAATTCCTCATCCTCAGGATTAATATCACGAGCCCACTGGATTTCATCAGCACGCTTGAAAGTGTTATTAATACGACGAACCATCGTTGGAACCGAATCATAAGCATACAATGACTGGTCTGGATACATAGTCTCAGAAGTATTACCATCTGCAGCTACCTGCCAACCTGATAAGTAAACCGCCTCTAAGCCTGCCTTAGCCTGCTGCATCGCTTGACCAGCACTAATTGCACCAAATGCATTTACATAGCCTTTTTTTGCTGAACCGTTAACACGGTCCCACAACTTTTCAGCACCTTGGCGAGCAAGGGTATTATCCGGCTGGATAGAGCCACGTAAACGTACCACATCTTCTGCGCTGTAGTCACGCTTTACATTTGCCCAACGTGGGTTTTCTGCCCAATCTTTTTCTAGTGCTTGAATTTGTTCCTGTCTATTCATTGTATTTCTCCTTATATGGATATTAATTAATTACTTTACTTACTTGGTATAAATCATAATACTAGTTTTTTATATTTTTTTCACTATATAATATAATAACTTCACTATATGAAATAATATACCTATTTATGTAATTATATTGTCATATGAAAATATAATTCCGTAACATAATGTTAAATTCCATAATACGAAAAAAAATTATGTCAATAAAAATAGATAATACGGAAAAAAAAGTAACGGCAATCGAGAAAACTCTACTCATTCTATCTATTTTTACTATGGAGAAACCTTCTTTAAGCCTAAAAGAAATTTGTGATCAAGTTGGTTTTAACGCATCAACTACTTACCGAATCTTGCAAACTTTATCAGAATACGGGTACGTTATTAGAACAGCGAATAAGAATTACTGTATTGGAACAACTCCATTGTCTTTAAGCGCTATTTATCAAAAGACAAATCAATTGACTCAGATTAGCCCCGTGGTTGACCATATTAGAGATGTATGCAATGAAACTTCTTCATTTTTTATCCAACAGGATAATGACAGAATATGCTTATATCGCGCGCACTCTCATGACATGATTAGACACAATATTGATGTTGGAACCCAACTAGAGCTTAATCGAGGCGCTTCTGGCAGAGTTATTCTAGCCTATGGTCGACGCATGCAAGATAAAAGCGGATTTTTTAAAAATATTCGTGACAAAGGTTACTATCTTTCGATTAATGAACACAATGCAGCTTTATTCGCTATTTCTAAGCCAATTTTATCTGAAAGTGGTCAATTTATTGGTGCGCTAACCATTTCTGGTCCTATTAGTCGCTTTAATGAGGAAAGGAAACAAAGTTTTTTAGATTTATTAACGCAACAAATTGAACAAATCAGAATTCCTTAGAAAAAATTACAGATATTTAATTGTTAAAGTTTCATAAACAATTTTGCCTTTAGGTTTTTGCTGTAATTTTTTCACCTTCTTCATTACCTATAAAAACGCTAAAAATATAATTAGTAATGCAAAAAATTCAAACAAAGGTTAGAATAATTTATTGATTTTCTCAGTAGTAGGATTAAGCACTACACCTTTTTCAGTAATCAACCCTGTCACCAACTCTGCAGGAGTTACGTCAAATGCTGGATTACGCACTTCAATACCCTCAGCTGCCCACTGACAATCACGGTATCCGGTTACCTCTTCAATAGGACGCTCTTCAATAGGAATGTATTTGCCACTAGTAATAGATCTATCAATAGTTGATAAAGGGCAGGCCACATAAAAAGGAATATTATGACGTTTAGCAAGAACTGCAACCATATAGGTTCCAATTTTATTAGCAACATCACCATTGCCAGCAACCCTATCAGTACCAACCACAACAGCATCAATTTCACCGTGGCTCATTAAATGCCCTGACATATTGTCAGATATTAAAGTAACAGGAATACTCTCTTGCACCATCTCCCATGCTGTTAAGCGTGCACCTTGTAAAAATGGACGAGTTTCATCAGCTATAACTGAGACTTTCTTGCCAACTTCAACTGCAGATCTAAACACCCCCAACGCTGTACCGTGTCCTGCAGTTGCAAGAGCCCCAGCATTACAATGTGTAAGTACACGTGCACCATCATTAAGTAATTCTGCACCATTACTGCCCATTTTTCGATTAATCTCAATATCTTCTTTTTTGACTTTATGTGCTTCTTCAAGCAGAATATTTGCAATCTCTGCAGAGGTTCCTTTAGAGTTCCGCATTAGCTTACGCATTCTATCAATCGCCCAGAATAGGTTAACTGCGGTCGGTCTAGATTGCGCTAATACTTCAAAAGCCTCTTCCATACCTTGGGTGAATTCATCACTATTTTTACTGCACAGCTCAAGTGCTGCAAGGGCAACACCATAAGCCGCTGCACAGCCAATAGCTGGAGCTCCGCGTACCACCATATCACGAATGCCGTCTGCTACTGCTGATGCACTGGTGTAGGATATATATTTAAACTCAGCAGGCAATATACGCTGATCGATCATTTCAAAATGATCGTTGTTCCACCTTAATGTTTCGATATTATTACTCACCTTCAAACTCACATTGTGCAAATACTTTTTGACCCATTGCTTCTAATCTGGCTCTGCCACCAATATCGGGCAGATCAATTACAAAGCAGCATTCTACAACCTCACCACTCATTTCCTGTACAAGTTTAACTGCAGCCTCTGCAGTACCTCCGGTAGCAATAAGATCATCAACAATAAGTACTTTTTCACCTGGGTTAATTGCATCAACATGAATTTCGATTCTATCTATACCGTACTCCAGTTCATAATCCTGACTAATAGTCTCAGAAGGTAATTTTCCTTGTTTACGAATTGGCACAAAACCCACACCCAATAAATATGCCAACGCACCACCCATAATAAATCCACGAGATTCAATACCAACTACTTTGTCAATCTTAACATCCTTATAGCGGTTAGCCAACTCATCAACAGAAATACGAAAACCCACTGGATCTTGCAAAAGTGTAGTGAAATCCCTAAACATAATTCCCTCTTTTGGATAATGTTTAATAGTTCTAATACGTGATTTAATTGGCATAAATTTCTCCTTATTAATCCAATACTCGTCCAGCAACTGCTGATAATTTATCTAACATATTTTTATCTCTAGCATCTGGTGCGGTAATAATTGCATTATCCAGACTAGACTTACAACTACAAGCCGCACTATGAGTGTCTGTGTCAACTGATGTTGCAACATTTTTAACTAATGATCTGGCATTATCGGCATTAGCAAGTAGAACTTTAATAATGGCATCTACTGTAACGTTGTCGTGATCATCGTGCCAGCAATCATAATCAGTTACCATAGCTACTGTAGCGTAGCACATCTCTGCCTCTCTAGCGAGTTTAGCCTCAGGCATATTAGTCATACCAATTACATCACAACCCCAAGAGCGATAAAGCTCAGACTCTGCAACTGATGAAAACTGTGGTCCTTCCATAACTAAATATGTACCACCACGTACAACTTCAATATTGCTATTCTTAGCTGCTAATTCTAGATGCTCACCTAATCGATTACAAACTGGATGTGCCATAGATACGTGCGCTACAAGCCCAGTAGAGAAAAAACTTTTATTTCGAGCAAAAGTTCTATCAATAAACTGGTCAACAATAACAAATGTTCCTGGCTTAAGTTTTGCTTTTAAAGAGCCAACTGCACTCACTGATATAACGTCAGTAACTCCAGCTCTTTTTAGTGCATCAATATTTGCTCTAAAGTTAATCTCTGACGGTGGAATTCTGTGACCACGCCCATGTCTTGGTAAAAATACCATTTGCTGCCCATCCAGCTCACCAAATAGCAACTCATCAGAAGGCTCGCCAAATGCTGACTCAACTTTTTTCCAGCGAGTATTGCTTAGCCCATCAATATCATAAACTCCACTACCGCCAATAATTCCAAGTACTGATTTATTGCTCATAATTCTCCTGCTAAATTATATTACTCGGTCGTTACCGCCATCAACTGCAACCTGTGCTGCAGTAGTTTTAGCAAATAAAGAACTGCACATTTGTGCTGCCAATTCCGCTACATCGCAACTATTTACCTCAACCCCTAGAATGTTATTAGTTTTGTATTCTTCTACACTTAGACCATAATGTTTTGCTCTTGACTCCAGCACTTCTTCTGTCCAAATTCCAGTATCAAATACTGCATTAGGATGAAGTGTATTAAGCCTAATACCATCACTACCCCACTCCATAGCCAGTACACGCATTAACTGATTAAGCGCTGCTTTAGAGGCTGAATAAGATGCTGCACCAGGACCTGGTGCTGGCACATTTTTAGAGCCAATAATAACCACACGACCTTTATTAGGTGCAAGTTTTAATAGTGGGTGCACTTCACGAAGTAATGCTAAATTCGCATCAAGATTAACTGCAAAAACCTTGCGCCATTCATCTGTATCTAATTCAGCAACCTTTTTACCTCCTGGGAAAATGCCAGCATTAAGCACCACCATATCCACGCCACCAAAATGACGCACTCCTGTTTCTAGTATGTCTTTAAGTGCACTTTCATCAGTTATATCAGCAACCAAACCTAGGTAATTATTGCTACCCGAAGTGCACTTTATATTTTTATTTAAATCAACACCTATAACCGCACAACCACGATTAAGGAAAGACTCTACGCATGCTTTACCGATGCCAGATGCAGCACCAGTGATTAATACCACCTCACCTTGAAACTCTGGAGTATTGCCACTTTTTTGTAATTTTGCTTGCTCAAGATCCCAATATTCAAGATCAAAAATATCACTTGCCGGCAATGCTCTCCATCCGCCAAGTTTTTCAGCTCGAAGTATGCACTGCATTGTATGTTCATACAAATCAGCAATAATACCAACTTCACTCATATTTCTGCCTACTGCACAAAGACCAAACTCTTCATCTAAAACCACTCGTGGAGCTGGATCCAACATAGTTTTTCGATCTTTAGCATTGGGCTCATGCGTATCAAAATATGATTTGTATGCTTCTGTATATTTATTAACATCACGGCCAATCATTGGTATGCGTTTAGTGCGTATTACGTGGTCTGGGGTTACTGGCCCTCTAGTTGCAATACTTTCAACATCACCTCTATTGGCAAAGTCAATACCATTTTTGCTATTGGTTAAACTAAATAACATTGGAGAGTCAACAACTTTTGAGATATTACTTCTTAATTGTGCAATTTCATAACGAACTGGATTGAACTCTACACCTCCCAATGGTTGGTTTAATTCCCAAGCATTTTGATCAATTAAGTATTTTTCTGCTAAACCCACTAAATCAATCATTCGATCATAGGCTTCTTTAGCGCTATTACCAAAAGAAAAAATACCATGATTAAGTAGCACCATGCCCTCAGTTTTATCTGTAGCATGCTCTGAGAATATCCTATCTACATCTTTTGCCAAATCAAAACCCGGCATAACATATGGCACAACAACAACCTTGTCACCATAGATTTCACGAATTTTATCTATACCATTATCAGTATTAGTTATAGTTACTACGGCGTCTGCATGCGTATGATCAACATACTTAAACGGCAAAATTGCGTGTAATATTGTTTCAACTGATGGTGCTGGAGCTGATGAATTGGTAAGTTGAGTTTTTAACTCATTTACCATTTGTGGATCAGAGAGCTTGTCTAGTTTGGCTAACCTCAACATGTGCTCAATACGCACTGGTGAAAATCCAGCTTCTTCAATTGAGATTAAATCCCAGCCGCTACCTTTTACATAAAGAATTTCTTCTTGTTCACCTACTATGTTAGTCTGGGTAATTTTGACTGAAGTATTGCCGCCACCGTGCAACACCAAAGAAGAGTCTTGGCCAAGTAGGCGTGAAGTGTATACTCTCAGTGCCAAATCATCTTTAAATTCTTTAGCATCAGCATCAATCCACAAATTTCTCATAGTAATCTAGATATATTCAACTTCGAGTATTTCGTAAA
This sequence comes from Candidatus Thioglobus perditus, assembly GCA_002909145.1. Classification (GTDB taxonomy): domain Bacteria; phylum Pseudomonadota; class Gammaproteobacteria; order PS1; family Pseudothioglobaceae; genus PNQY01. The sequence goes on along the minus strand of PNQY01000015.1, from coordinate 15,366 downwards.
CAATATCACCCTTAGGAGCTTTAACAGTAACCTCGTCACCTTCTTCATTGCCCATTAAAGCGCTGGCAATAGGTGAATGGCATGAAATTTTATTTTTATCAATGTCAGCCTCATCTTCGCCAACAATTTGATAGGTAATTTCACTATCATCTTCAATATTCATCAGGGTAATGGTAGTGCCAAAAACACAACGGCCATCTTGATTGAGCTTAGTTACATCTATCACTTGCATACGTGATAATTTAGACTCGACTTCCTTAATACGACCTTCAATAAACCCTTGTTCTTCTTTAGCAGCATGATATTCTGCATTTTCTTTAAGGTCGCCGTGTGCACGAGCAGTAGCTATTTCTTCTACAATTCGTGGGCGCTCAACATCTTTAAGGTTAAGTAGCTCAACCTCTAAAGCTTTACTACCTACAACAGTCATTGGGATATTATCCATAATCTAAATCTCTAGCTATTTAGTGACTGAACCGTTCTCACGGTGATTTCTTCATGAGTTTGCAAGCCATCAATCATAGCAAATGCAGCTGCCACAGTAGTAGTAAATGGAACCTTGTGTACCAATGCCTGACAGCGGATAGCCGCTGCATCTTCCACACCTTGAGTGTCTTCTGTTGAGTTAATAATCAAATCAATATCATCATTTTTAATCATATCAACAATATGTGGTGATCCTTCAGATACCTTATTAACAACCTCACATTCAAGTCCAGCTTCAAGCAACATATCTCTGTTGCTTCGTGTAGCAACAAGATCAAAACCTTGCTGAGCAAGCTTACTCCCAAGTTCAACCAAGTCATCACGATCTAGTTTTCTAAGACTAATAAACACTTTGCCACTTTCTGGCGCACGATCACCCGCTGCAAGTTGTGCCTTATCAAAGGCCGAGGCGAAATCATCGCCAATACCCATCACTTCACCAGTTGAGCGCATTTCAGGGCCTAGGATCGGATCCACTCCTAAGAACTTATTAAAAGGAAATACTGCCTCTTTAACACTGTAATGATCTGGAACAACTTCTTTAGTAAAATTTAATTCTTTAAGTGTCTTGCCTGACATAACTAGAGATGCAATATTTGCAAGTGGAGCGCCAATAGCTTTTGATACAAATGGTACAGTGCGTGATGCCCTAGGATTAACCTCAATAATATAAATCTCACCATCTTGGTAAGCTAATTGTGTATTCATCAAACCAACTACATTTAGCTCTTTTGCCATAGCAATTACTTGATTGCGCATTTGATCAACTACTTCAGCATCAAGTGAATAAGGTGGCAACGAACAAGCAGAATCTCCTGAGTGAATACCAGCCTGCTCAATATGTTGCATTACGCCGCCAATAACTACATCTTCACCATCGCAGATAGCATCAATATCCACCTCGATCGCATGATCAAGAAATGAATCTAATAATACTGGGGAATCGTTCGACACTTGTACAGCAGTATGCATGTAATGATCAAGACTTTCTTTGTCATATACAATCTCCATTGCGCGACCACCCAATACATATGAAGGTCTAACCACAAGTGGAAAGCCAATTGCATCAGCAATATCTTGTGCCTGTTCCAACGATCTAGCAGTGCCATTTAATGGCTGCTTTAAGTCTAAATCTTGTAGCATTTTTGAAAAACGCTCTCTATCTTCTGCTAGGTCGATTGCATCTGGGCTAGTGCCAATAATTTTTGCACCACTTTTCTCAAGTGCCTCAGCTAGTTTAAGAGGGGTTTGACCGCCATAATGAACAATAATTCCATCTGGATTTTCAACATCAATTACCGACAAAACATCTTCCAATGTTAACGGCTCAAAATATAAGCGATCTGAAATATCGTAATCTGTTGAAACAGTTTCTGGATTACAGTTCACCATGATAGTTTCATAACCGTCTTCGCGCAAAGCTAAAGAAGCATGCACACAACAATAATCAAATTCAATACCTTGACCGATACGATTTGGGCCGCCACCTAAAATCATGATTTTTTTGTTATCAGTAGGTTGAGCTTCACACTCAAGTTGATAAGTTGAGTATAAATATGCGGTTTGAGTATCAAACTCAGCAGCACAACTATCAACACGCTTAAATACTGGTTTAATATTTAACGCCTTACGACGCTCACGTACTGATGACTCACTACAACATAAGAGATCTGCTAGACGCGCATCAGAAAAACCTTTACGCTTCAAGCTAAACATTTCCCCAGCATCAATATCAGCAACATTTAAACCGTTAATTTGCATTTCAGTTGAAATAATATCTTCAATTTGCGCCAAGAACCATGGATCAACTTTAGACAAGTCAAACACCTCATCAAGACTCATTCCTAATCTAAATGCATCGGCAAGATAAAAAATGCGTTCACCACGTGCTGAAATACACTCAGATCTTATCTTATTACGAGCATCATCAGCGTTCAAATCAACAATTGGGTCTAAACCAACTTTATCAGTCTCTAGTCCTCTAAGTGCTTTTTGCAATGACTCTTGGAATGTTGAACCCATAGCCATAACCTCGCCCACTGACTTCATTTGAGTAGTTAGACGATCATCCGCTTTAGGGAATTTTTCAAAAGCAAATCTTGGAATTTTGGTAACTACATAATCAATGCTAGGCTCAAATGAAGCTGGAGTTTTACCACCAGTAATATCATTATCAAGCTCATCTAATGTATAGCCAACTGCTAGTTTTGCAGCCACTTTAGCAATTGGAAATCCAGTTGCTTTTGAAGCAAGGGCACTTGAACGTGATACACGCGGATTCATCTCAATAATAGTTAGACGACCATCTTCAGGATTCAGTGCAAACTGCACATTCGATCCACCTGTATCTACACCAATTTCACGCAAAACAGCCAAAGAAGCGTTACGCATTACTTGATATTCTTTATCTGTAAGGGTTTGTGCAGGTGCAACTGTAATTGAGTCGCCTGTGTGAATACCCATTGGGTCAAAGTTCTCAATTGAACAAATAATGATGCAGTTGTCTTTAGTGTCACGCACCACTTCCATTTCAAACTCTTTCCAGCCTAGAATTGATTCTTCAACCAGTAATTCATTAGTTGGTGAAAGGTCTAAACCACGCTCACAAATTTCAACAAATTCTTCCTTGTTGTAGGCAATACCGCCACCTGATCCACCCATAGTAAACGATGGACGAATAACTGTTGGAAAGCCAACCTCTTCTTGAATTTTATGTGCATCTTCTAAAGTGTGTGCCACAGCAGCTTTTGGCATATCTAAGCCAATCTTAAGCATTGCCTCACGGAACAAGTCACGATCTTCAGCCTTATCAATTGCTTCTTTTCTAGCGCCAATCATCTCAACGACGTGTTTTTCTAAAACTCCGTGACGCTCTAAATCTAGAGCGCAGTTGAGCGCTGTTTGACCACCCATAGTAGGTAGTAATGCATCAGGCTTCTCAACCTCAATGATTTTTTCAACCGTACGCCATTCAATTGGCTCAATATATGTACTATCTGCCATTTGCGGATCAGTCATAATTGTTGCTGGATTAGAGTTTACTAAAATTACTCTATAGCCTTCTTCACGCAAAGCTTTACAAGCTTGAGCTCCAGAATAGTCAAACTCACACGCCTGGCCAATTACAATAGGGCCGGCTCCAATAATTAAGATGCTTTTGAGGTCTTGTCTTTTTGGCATTATTCTCTATTAATATTTATTTAGAAAAAATCGTCTTCTTCAACTGGCGGATTGCCATCAAAGATATCAAACTCTCTTTTTTGTAGATAAGATGAACGCATTGAAATATAAGAATCGTCTGACTTGTCTAGTAAGTCAGTAGCTGGCAATAACTCTACACGCTTATCAATAATGTTTATTGCGCTTGCGCTTAAGAAACCAACATCGTCCATGTCTTTAACCAAGTTAGCATCAGAAGTTAAATCAACATATGTACCAACACCATCTCTTACAGTTGATGGGCCTAACAATGGCAACATAACATAAGGACCTTCTTCAACACCCCATACTGCCATAGTCTGTCCAAAATCTTCATCTTCAGTAGTAAGACTCATCTCAGATGCGACATCAAGCAAACCACCAAGACCAATAGTAGAATTCACCAAAATACGTCCAAATGTCTCGACACTTTCTATAGGTTTAAACTGCAATATTTGATTTGCCAAGGTAGTTACATCACGCAAATTACCAAAAAAATTACTTACTCCACCCTGTGCAATCTCTGGAACATGATCTTTATAAGCTCTAGATACAGGCTCTAACACATTGTCATCAATAGCCTCATTAAAATCATAAATAGATCTATTAACATTCTCAAAAGGATCAGGATCCACTTCTTCTGCCACTGTAAAAAAACCAAGCGTTAATAGTAAAAAACCAACTAATATTTTCTTCATTAGCTCATCTCCTGTATAAATGTATCAAACAATCCACTCACATCATGTGGGCCCGGCGAAGCTTCGGGGTGCCCTTGAAAGCTAAATGCTTTTTTACCAACAACTTTAACCCCTTGAATAGATCCGTCAAATAATGAACGATGTGTAATCTCAAGACTATTTGGCATATCACTTTCTGCCACAGCAAAACCATGATTTTGTGAAGTAATCATTACCTGTTTAGACTCCAAGTCTTGTACTGGATGATTAGCACCATGATGACCAAATTTCATCTTTTCAGTCTTAGCCCCAGATGCCAAAGATAGCAATTGGTGCCCTAGACAAATACCAAATAACGGCATATCTTTTTCTAGTAATGTTTGAATACTCTCAATAGCATAATCACAAGGCTCAGGATCGCCAGGACCGTTGGATAGAAATACACCATCAGGACTCATATCAAGCACATCCTGAACTGAAGTTTGTGCATTAACTACAGTTAAATCACAACCACGATCAACCAGCATTCTTAAAATATTTTTCTTAACTCCATAATCATAAACTACAACTTTAAACCTAGCATCAAGCCCACCAAACTCATTACTCTCCAAAGAATAAGAGCCCTTGTTAAATTCATACTGCTCGGCAGTAGATACAACTTTTGCTAAATCCATATTTTTAAGACCTGCAAATGATTGTGCTTTTGCAACTGCATCTGCCTCATTGACATTATCACCTGCTACAATACAACCCTTAAGCGAGCCCTGCTTACGCAAATGACGAGTAAGTGCACGTGTGTCAATATCACTAATTGCAACAATATTATTTGACGATAAATACTCATCTAATGGCATTTCATTGCGCCAACTACTATGCAATAAAGGCAGGTCGCGAATAATTAAACCCGATGCATAAACCTTGTCAGACTCTTGGTCAACTGGGTTAGTGCCAGTATTACCAATATGTGGGTAAGTTAATGCAACAATTTGCTGTGTATAAGAGGGGTCAGTTAGAATTTCTTGATAGCCAGTCATGGAAGTATTAAAAACAACCTCACCTAGAGTATCTCCACTAGCGCCAATAGATTTTCCATAAAAAACCTGGCCATCTTCTAATGCTAATAAGGCGACTTGTGACACAAAATACTCCCATATAAAAACTTCGAAAATTTTACCATACTTGCTACTTAAGCTGATGCTCAAATAGCCAAATCATAATGATATAATATAGATATAAAATTAACTAAATAAATCCTATGAATATTACTGTTGAAAATATTAAATGTAGCGGCTGTGCAGGATCAATCACCAAAAAACTATCTTCTACCTTTAACACTGAAGATATTAATGTCAATATTGAGAAAGGTGTTATAACTATTGATTTAGATAACTCTAGAAGAGAGGAGTTAGCCAAAGTATTGTTAGATATTGGCTACCCTGAAATAGACTCGGTACACGGATTTGATTCGGCTAAAGCAAAGGCCAAGTCATTTGTATCTTGCGCTATTGGAAAAATGGACCAATGAATCTAATTGTTAACGGTAAAGAGTTAGAGGTTAATAACAACTCAAATGCTGCTGATTTAATTACTCAACTAGGCTACCAAGATCAGCGTATTGCATTAGAGGTTAATGAAGCTATTATCCCAAAATCAAAGCATACTGAATTTACTTTAAACTCAGGTGACAAGATAGAGATTATTAAAGCGGTTGGTGGTGGCTAGACAAGCCAAGACTTGTCAATTTCATCATTTTTAAATGGCGCTACTGATAATTTTTGCATAACACCATTATTCAGATTTATTTCAACATCAACCGAATCATCTTCTCTTCCTTGAGAATATCTGGCTAGCACCCTAGCAGCCAAATGTAGATCGTCTTGAGTTGGCTCGCCATCAATAAGTGCCAATGGCCCATTACAACTAACTGGATATAAATTAAAATATTGATTTCGATAACCCTCTAGAAATTTAACTTCACCCTCTTCACGCGCAACAATGAGTTTAAATCGATTATTTGGACGAATATGTCGCCCCACTTTCAACATCATCAAGTCATCGAGTTGATACTCACGACTTCCACGAGCTTGCCACATATCAACTAATTTATCGGAATACTGTTTATCAGTTAAAAAACAACACCCCCCTGCTGGAGTTGCATAATCTTTAAAACCATACTTTTTGGCCAAAGCCATCTGTGGCTTGCGTGTTCGCCCTGAAAAACCAAGCAACTTTTCACGATCCACCCAGCCCTCATGCTCTGCTTTAGTTTCAGGCAAATGTTGTGCGCATAACGGACGTAATAACAAATCATCCGCACCAGATTCAGCTTGCACAACTGGCATAGTATCTTTACGCTGGGACATTGGTCTTTGCCCTATAACCTCGCCAGTAATAATAAAATCAAAATCATTTTCTTCAGCCCATTGTTTAGCTTTTTTAACCATAAAGCTTTTACAATCAAGGCAAGGGTTCATATTTTTACCATAGCCATGTTTAGGGTTAAGTAGCACATCTCGATACTCTTCAATCACATCAATAATGTGCAGCTTAATGCCAAGCTGTTCTGCAACCCATAACGCATTATTACGCTTTTGTTTATCACTTTTTTGCTTACGAATAGCGTGTGTATGCCCTTCTACACAAAAACCAGTAAAAAAATTGATACCCTCTACATGAATACCCTGCTCAAGCATTAACTTAGTGCTTAGTAAAGAATCTAACCCCCCTGATATTAGAGATACTGCTTTAATTTGTTTGCTCATTATTTATTTTCTTGTCCCATCAATTCGACACCAATCATCTTTTTGTATTATTGTTAAATTATCAAAATACTCACTATATGTATTTATAACCATATCTAACTGATCTTGCAAAATTCCTGATAATGCAATTTTTCCACCAGTCTTAACTAGTCCAGAAAAATGCTCACAAAGACCGATCAAAGGATTAGCTAAAATATTAGCAATTAGTAAGTCCACCTTATCCAACTTACCTTCCTCATCAGTATGTAGAGCGCAGATTTTGTCATCAACTTTATTGTTTTTAATATTATTTAATGTAGCAACAACTGCTTGCGGGTCATTATCTATAGCAATTGCACTACTAGCACCAAGCTTCACCGCTGCAATTGCTAATATTCCTGTGCCTGATCCATAATCAATTACACTCTTATCAATGGGAGGTTTTTCATCCAAATATTGTAAACACAAATCAGTAGTCTGATGGGTTCCGGTGCCAAATGCCAATCCAGGATCCATATCAATTACAACAGCATCTTTTGGCAATTTAGATAAGTCCTCCCATGAGGGGCAAATCCATATGCGCTTGCCAAATTGCATAGGATGAAAATCCTTCTTACATTCATCTTCCCAGGTTCGATCTTTTAACAACTCAAAACTTGTGTTATTAATATTACAAATCTGCAACAACATATCTTGTACATGATTCTGATCAACATCTAAATCAAACAAAGCAGTAATAGTTGTGTTCTGCCAAAGTGGAGTTTCTCCTACAGGAGGCTCAAAAATTGCATCGTCATGTGTATCGCTAAAAGTTATCGAACTACTACCTAGCCCCATTAGTATTTCACTAACAAAATCAGCCTGATCCTTAGAGGTGTTAAGTGTAATCTGCATCCAGTCCATAAGGCTTAAATTATACATTGCATAACAACAAAAGCCTTGTTTCAATTTATTTTTTGTATAGCGCGTATGTATTTTGCAATTTCCACAAAATAATAATGTGTATTAAAAAAACTTGATTTAAATCAATTAATATATAATATAACCAATTAAATTACTAGGGTATTAAAAAATGACATTGGATAGAACAGGAAATGGCTACTTGGTAGACCCATCAATTTGGACTGAAGAAATTATGCATAAAATGGCAACTGAGGATGATATTGCTTTAACTGATTCACAAGTTAGTCAGATCCTTGCAGCAAGGGAATACTTTGCTGAGAACTCAGCGGTGCCACCGATCCGAACTTTTGCAAAGGTAGTTGGTATTGATAAAAAGATTCTTTTTAAGGAGTGGCTAACAGGACCTATGAAGCCCATTACTAAGTATGGCGGCATGCCACAACCTACTGGATGTGTATAAGTCACATTTATAAAAATAAAAAACCCTCTTATTGAGGGTTTTTTATTGTCTAAATTAAATCCTTAACTGAGTCTAAAGCAGAGTCTATATTCTCTACTTGAGTTCCGCCACCCTGCGCCATATCCGGTCGACCGCCACCTTTACCACCAACCTGTTGGGCCACATGGTTCAAAATCTTACCAGCTTGATACTTATCAGTTAGATCTTTAGTCACGCCAGCAACAAGTGCCACTTTATCACCACTAACAGCAGCCAATACCACCACAGCGGAGCCTAATTTATCTTTGAGCTTGTCTGCAATATCACGCAGATCTTTACCACTTACACCATTTACAACTGTTGATAATAATTTAACACCATTTACATCAACCGCTTGAGCTGCAATATCATCACCTTGACTACTTGCTAATTGCTTTTGAAAAGTGGAGATTTGTTTTTCTAGTTCTTTTTGCTGTTTGATTAATTGCGCTACTTTTTCGACAGCTTGTGCATTATTTGACTTAGTCATCTGTGCAATAGCACTCAAGCTATCTTCAGTTTGCTTATCAAATTGATAAGCATCATAGCCTGTCATTGCCTCAATACGGCGCACACCTGCGGCAATACCACCTTCTGATACAATTCTAAACAAGCCAATATCACCAAGTTGATTGACATGTGTGCCACCACATAACTCTACTGAAAAATCATTCTTACCCATACTAAGAACACGAACTGTATCACCATATTTTTCACCAAAAAGTGCCATAGCGCCTTTCTTTTTAGCAGTTTCTATATCAGTCACATCAGTATGAACAATTGAATTGTCCAATATGCGATGATTAACCATTGCTTCAATTTTATCAAGATCAATCTTCTCAATAACTTCATCGTGTGAAAAATCAAAACGCAGTTTGTCACCATCAACAAGCGAGCCTTTTTGAGTAACTGTTTCACCCAATACATTGCGAAGGGCTGCATGCAGTAAGTGTGTTGCCGAGTGATTTCGCGCAATACGCTTACGCCTACCAGCATCTACCTGAGCCTCTAACACGTCGCCTGTTTTAATTATTCCGCGTGATAACATCCCGTGATGTTCAAATGCGCCAGACTTTTGTTTTTGTGTATTAGCAACATCAAATTCAACAGTATTATTGCTTAATGTGCCACTATCGCCAACCTGACCACCTGATTCACCATAAAAACTAGACTGCTCCAGAACCACAACAGCTTGATCGCCTGCCTCAATAGAATCAACCAGCTCACCATCTTTAATGAGTGCCTGGACAGATGAGCTATTTTCTAATTGCTCGTATCCTAAAAATTCAGTAACTTCACTAATATCAACACTTTTCTGTGTGGTTTTAAAATCACCTGCTGAGCGTGCTCTATCACGCTGTTTGGTCATCTCTGCTTCAAAACCTGGCATATCAATTGTAAGCTCACGCTCACGTACAACATCTGCAGTTAAATCAACTGGAAAGCCGTAAGTATCGTACAGTTTAAATACTGTTTCACCGTCAATCTCACTACCTTCTAAATTAGCAATGGCCTCTTCTAAAATACCCATACCTTGATCTAGTGTTTGCGCAAAACGCTCTTCTTCGCGCTTTAATACTTTTTCAACATTTGCCAATGATTGCTTTAATTCTGGATAAGCATCCTTAAATTCCAGCGCTAGAACTGGCGCCAAACGATAGAAAAACACCTTATCAATACCAATCTTATGGCCATGACGAATCGCACGACGAATAATGCGGCGCAAAACGTAGCCGCGCCCTTCGTTTGACGGAATTACCCCATCGGCAATCATAAAGGCAGTTGAACGAATATGATCAGCAATAACTCGTACTGAGGCATTGTCTTGCTTAATATTGTTCTCTTTTGGTGTTAACCCAACAATAGCTTTGGTTAATGCTTTAAAGCCATCTGTGTCATAATTATTATTTTCATGTTGTAAAACAGCAGCTAGTCGTTCAAGCCCCATACCAGTATCCACACATGGAGCATCGAGCGGTTTAAGATATCCGTCTTCTTGTTTATCATATTGAGTAAATACCAGATTCCAGATCTCGATATAACGATCACCATCTTCATCCGCATGCCCTGGCGGGCCACCAGCAACATCCTCACCATGATCATAAAAAATCTCACTAGACGGCCCACAAGGGCCAGTGTCACCCATCTGCCAGAAATTATCCTTTGCACCACAGCGTGAAATTCTGTTTTTTGGAAAACCAATTTCATTTACCCAAATATCTTCCGCCTCATCGTCCTCTTCAAATACACTAACCCAAAGCCTTTCTTTTGGCAGGCCAATCTCTTTAGTTAGAAACTCCCAAGCATATTCAATCGCTTCACGCTTGAAATAATCACCAAAAGAAAAATTACCAAGCATTTCAAAAAATGTATGATGGCGCGCGGTATATCCCACGTTTTCAAGATCATTATGCTTGCCACCTGCGCGAACACAGCGCTGACAAGAGGCTGCGCGAGTATATGGGCGTTTCTCTACACCACTAAATACATCTTTAAAAGGTACCATGCCAGCATTAACAAAAAGCAGGGTTTTGTCATTATGCGGAACTAATGATGAACTAGGCTCGATGGTATGACCCTTTGATTCGTAAAAATCTAAGAACTTTTGTCTAATTTGTGCAGTTTTCATGCAATTAAAGCTTTGTATAAAAAAGCCTAATTATATAGGGAAGTGGCTATTCTAACAACGAAGTATCGCCTGCACCATGGCGGATGATTTCAACTCCATTACCTGACAAATTGATCACAGTAGTTGGCTCAGGAGGGCAATACCCATCATCAATAATTAAATCCACTTTATTATCGACTGCATCACGCACATCATCAATATCATAAAACTCATATCCTTCAAGTATAAGAGAAACACTCATCAGTGGCTCATTTAACTCTTCAAGCAATGCCTGTACTACGCTGTGACTCGACACCCTAACACCTATTGTTTTTTTCTTATCATGCAAGAGACGCTTAGGCACATCGCGCGTACCTTCTAAAATAAATGTGTAAGCACCAGGTAAAATCTTTTTAAGTAGTCGAAAGGCATTATTATCAAGCTTTGCGTATTCACCAATATGAGACAAATCACGCATCATCAAAGTAAAATCATGACGCTTGGACAAACTGCGAATTTTCCTAATTTTCTCCAACCCATTTTTATTGCCCAAAGTTGTGCCAAGTGCATAGCCCGAATCAGTCGGATAGGCAATAATACCACCCGATCTTAGCTCTTCAACAACTTGCATAACCAGTCGTTGCTGTGGATTTTTAGGATGAATTGCGACTAACTTGGTCATAACCAATCTCTCCATACAGTTTCATTAATAGTTGGCATATCTTGTAAATACCCAACTTGCACTCTTTGATTTGGCCAGCCATGATAATCAGAACCACTAGAGGCTAATAAATCAAATTCCCTCGCCCATTGACTTACTAGTGTAATTTCATCGCCACTACTAGACCCAGTAACCACTTCAACCCCATCAAGCCCCGCGCCCGATAAATGACTCAAAAGACGCCTAACCTTTGTATTAGTCATGCGGTAGCGCAAAGGATGTGCCAATATAGCCTTGCCACCAGCACTATGTATCCATGAGATCACCTCATCATACTCAGCCCACTTGCCACCCACACCACCAGGTTTTTTACCAGTTAAAAAGCGCTTAAAAACAGCCTTCATATCTTTGCACACACCCTCTTGAATCAACATCTGAGCAAAATGTGTACGCGTAATCATATCAGTTTTAGCGATTTTTTTTACCTTTTCCATGGCGCCAAATATGCCAGCTCCACCCAAACCTCGTGCCATTTTCTCAGTGCGTGATTGCCTAAATTCTTGGTGCTTTTTAAGTCCTGCTTGAAGGGCTTTATTCTCAATATCAACACCCAAACCTACAATATGAACTGTCATATTACTCCACATTGCTGACACCTCAACACCGTGAATCAATTTTAGATCAATCTTGTCGGCTTGTTTTTGTGCTTCAACTAACCCATCAGTTGTATCATGATCTGTTAATGCAAATAGTTCACACCCTTGCTCTTTGGCTAAAGAGACGACTTCTTTAGGTGATAAAACCCCATCAGAATAATAAGAATGATTGTGCAGATCTATAATCATTATTTATATATATTCTTTCTGTGTTTAATTTTTACCACCACAATTAACAACTTGCTGTCAATAACCTCATACAATACTCTGTAGTCTCCAACCCTATAACGATAATAGGGTGACAAATCTCCAACTAATTTCTTACCTATATAAGGATTACTAACAAGCTTAGTTTTTATTGCGATTAGTATTTTCTTTTGCCAAAAATTATCAATTTTTCTAAAATCTTTTTCAACCTTATCATCAATTAATAATTTATACATTAAGTGCTTTTTCTAACTCTTCAATGCTAATCAAATTTCGATTTTTATCCTGAGTTCTACTTTGCACCTCATAATAATCAACCATGTCATCTAAATAATTTTCTAAGGCCTCTTTTACAAAAAAACTCTTCGGTCTCTTGGTAGCATTTGCCAACCCATCTAATTTAGATTGCATTTCTTCATTAAGTCTTACAGATAACATACTCAACTCCTATTGTATTGTAATATATGTATGACAAGTCTAACACATTCGATAAAACTAAACAATAAAATTTTGGAAAATCTTTAGAAAGCAAAAAAACACACATGTTATATAATAATAGTTTAGAATGAACCGCAATGAAAAAATGGTATTTAATTCAAACAAAACCTCAACAAGAGGATATTGCGTCGCAAAACCTCTCTAATCAGGATTTTGACGTCTTTCATCCAAAAGCCATTATCAAAAATAAAACCGTATCACTATTTCCAAGATACTTATTTATTCAGCTAGATGATAAAAATCAAAATTGGACACCAATTCGATCAACCAGAGGAGTGGCAAATTTTGTTAGATTTGGCCTGAGTTTTGCCATTGTGCCGAATAACATTATTAAACTCATTAAGATTAACCAGCAACAAACCATTGAGAAATTAATAAATATTTACTCACACCAAAAAGGTGATAGCATTGAAATTAAATCTGGTGTCTTTAAAGGACAAAAAGCCGTCTTCCAAAATTACAATAGCCAAGATCGAGTCACCGTCTTATTAAAGTTAATCGGTCAACAACAAGAATTGGAATTATCTGAAAAAGAAGTTGCTGTAGTTTAGTGCCATGACCAGCCTCTCAAAGTTTATAATCACAATTAAATCCCAACTTTAAAATACCTATGTGCGGAATCGTCGGCGGTATCTGTAAAAATAACATTACCCCTGTTTTAGTAAAAGGCTTAAAGCGTCTAGAGTATCGAGGATACGACTCTGCTGGCGTGGTTGTTTTGGATGAAGATAATAAGCTTTATCGTGCCAGAGCGGTTGGAAAAGTTGCTAATCTCGAACAAAATATTCGCGACCAACAAAAACCACTTAATGGCACTATTGGCATTGCACATACACGCTGGGCAACACATGGTGAGCCATCTTCTCGCAATGCTCATCCACACATTTGCAATCACAGCATTAGTGTAGTGCATAACGGTATTATTGAAAACTTCCTTGAGTTAAAGTCAGAACAACAAGCACAAGGCTACAACTTCACCTCAGATACAGACACAGAAGTCATTGCTCATGCCATTCATAAAGCATTAGAAACAAGTGACACTCTACTTGAAGCCACACAAAAAGCCATTCAAACCTTTGAAGGTGCTTATGGTGTTGGCGTAGTTTCCCCTGAAGATCCAGGGCGTATTATTACTGCCAGAAGCGGATCACCACTAGTAATTGGCATCAGCAAGAAAGGCAACTTCATTGCTTCAGACCAAATAGCACTCCTTGACATTACTAAAGACTTCATTTTTTTAGAGGAGGGTGATATCGCTGATATTACTCTAGACTCAGTCGCCATTTATGACAAAGATGGAAAGCAAGTAGAACGAGAAATTAAAACATCTAAACTAAAGAGTGGGCAAGTATCCAAAGGTGACTATGCACATTACATGCTTAAAGAGATTTTTGAGCAGCCACAGGCTATTCAAGATACGCTAGAATCACGCGTCACTAAAGACGCAGTACTATCATCTGCTTTTGGTCACAATGCTGAAGACATCTTTAAAAATACCAAAAACATTCAAATCATCGCTTGTGGTACTAGCTATAATGCTGGATTGGTGGCCAAGTATTGGCTTGAGGATATCGCCAAAATACCCACACATATTGAAGTTGCCAGTGAATATCGCTACCGCAATCCAATTATCCCGGACAACACACTATTCGTTACCATCTCGCAAAGTGGTGAAACAGCCGATACACTGGAAGCACTTAAAGCAGTTAAAAAACGCAGCAAAGACAAAAGTATTCACACACTTACCATCTGTAACTCAGCAGAGTCATCACTCACGCGTGAATCAGAGCTTACTTTTCTAACCCATGCAGGCCCTGAGATTGGTGTCGCTTCCACCAAAGCCTTTACTACTCAGCTGGTGTCGTTAGCACTACTCTCCGTGGCGATTGGCAGATGTCATAAACAAGTATCAAAAGAGCAAGAGGCTAAAATTGTCGACGGACTTAACCGCCTACCAGGTCTAATTAAAAAAACACTCCAGCAAGAAGATCAAATCAAAGAATTGGCCAAAACCTTTAAAGATAAGTTCAATGCAATTTTCCTAGGTCGAGGCACCATGCATGCTATCGCCATGGAGGGTGCGCTCAAACTTAAAGAAATCAGCTACATTCACGCTGAAGCTTACCCTGCAGGAGAACTCAAACACGGTCCTATTGCCTTGATTGATAAAGATACGCCAGTCATTGCCATTGCGCCTAATGACGGACTATTAGACAAACTAAAGTCTAACTTACAAGAAGTTAAATCAAGAGG
>PNQY01000117.1 GCA_002909145.1 Candidatus Thioglobus perditus | reverse complement strand
TAAAAGAAATACTGAGGAAAACGAATACTATAAAAAAGCCGCCGAAATGGGCAATGTATATGCACAAACAGTATTGTCATCAAATTACTATGCAGGTGTCGGAGTTGAAATGGATAGAGCCAAATCCCTATACTGGGAGACCAAGGCAGCACTTAATGGCAATTTAGATTCTATTAAATCTGTAGCACTAAGTCACTACTCAGGAATAGGTACAAGTAAAAACTTTGATGAAGCTATTAAATGGTACCAAAAAGCCGTAGATATGGGCGATGATGAGTCTATCTATTTACTTGGTGAAATGTATGAGAATGGAGAAGGTTTTGATGAGGATGCTGATAAAGCTGTACAGATGTATACAAAAGCTGCAGATATGGGATACGATGAAGCCCAAAACATCCTAGCAGATTATTACTTTAAAGGTATACATGTAAAAAGAGATTATCAAAAAGCATATAAGTATGCAATCAAAGCTGAAAAACAAGGCCTTGCTGACGCGCAAAATAAAATTGGTAATTTCTATTTAACCGGAAAAGGGGTGGTTGAGGTTAGTATGGAAAAAGCCTTAAGCTATTTTGAAAAGGCGGCAGATCAAGGCAATATTAGAGCTCAAAATAATTTAGCTATTTTGTACTTAAATGGCAGGGGCGTTAAAAAAGATAAAAACAAAGCTTTTGCATTATTCAAAAAAGCAGCAGATCTTGGAGATGCTGATTCACAGCACCGCGTTGGATACTTTTATGACTTTGGTGTAGGCAGTGTGCAAAAGGATGTAAATGAGGCTATTAAGTGGTATGAAAAAGCCGCAGATCAAGATTTTAAAAAATCGCAAATAGCCCTAGGCAAGGTTTACTATTTTGGTGACAAGGATGCAAATATTCAAAAGAATTATAAAAAAGCATCAGACCATTTTTATACGGCAGCTAAAAATACAAAAGATGATTCTAATAAGAAAAAAATCGAGCTTAAAGAGACAAGCTCAGGATCAGGATTTTTTGTAACTCCAAATCATATTATTACTAACAACCACGTAACAGAAGATTGTGATGAGATCCATATAAAAAACAAGTCGTACAAATCAAAAGTAGTTTTGCTAGATACAGATTCAACAACTGATCTTTCAATATTAGAAACAGGAAAAGCCAGCGATAGTTATTTATTCTTTAGAAGCCGTAAAGCTCTTAGAACTGGAGAGCAGTCTATAGCTCTTGGCTACCCATTCTCATCTACACTAGGCTCGGAGCTTAAAGTAACAAGCGGAAACATTGCAGCACTTACAGGTTTTAACAACAACATTGCCGAGCTGCAGCTTACTGCTCCAGTACAGCCTGGCAATTCAGGTGGCCCGCTGCTTGATGACAATGGCAATGTGATTGGTGTTATTGTTTCCAGACTGGAAACATCTTCAGAGATTACAGGCGACAGACCCGCTCAAAATGTCAACTTTGCCATTAAGTCAAATATGGTCAAAATCTTTATGGATCTTAATATGGTTGAATACAACATCAGAAAATCCAATGGCGCCAAAACAGTTAGTGAAATTGTAGACGAGTCAAGAGATGCAACTGTTCAGGTTATTTGCAAGGAAAAAGAATAAACATTAAAGAAATAGTAATAATATATATAGAGACATCTAGGTTTTTTGAATGCCATAAGAAGGTGGGCATATAAAGCAGAAATAGTATAAACATTATGGAAATATTTGATAAATTTAAAAGTCTTACTGTTAAGGAGTTGGCAGAACAAATTTCACCTTCTTCTCCCGCTTTTAATGAGCTTAAAAAAAGAGGTATTTTAAGAACTAAAAATGTTGTTGGTGAGCTTGGTGAGTATTTTGCTGCTCAATACTATAATGACAATCCTAAACTGCCAAACTTATCTTTAGCTCCTCCCGGCGTAAAGAATATTGATGCATTAAGCAGAGACGGGCAAATATATAGTATTAAAACTGTCAGTTCAAGGAGTGGAACAACTGGTTCTTTTTGGGACCCGGAATCCATTCAAAATAATGTTAAGAAATTTGATTACTTAGTGATAGTTATTCTAAATAATAGTTATTCAGTAGATGTGGTTATTCAAATGACTTGGAATGATTTTTTAGAAAATAAAAGGTTTAATTCTAGAATGAATAATTACAACATTTCAGTTACAAAAGAACTAATTACTAAATTTCAAATCTAACCCAGTTTCCCCTGACGCTAAACTAAGGGTAGTAGTTTTGTGGAAATTCTATCTAAGTAGACAGTCATATTGAGCTACAATTACTCTTATGACAATAGAAATGTGGCAAAGCTTCTTGGGT
>PNQY01000116.1 GCA_002909145.1 Candidatus Thioglobus perditus | reverse complement strand
GCTTAGAGAAGAATAAAGAGTAGAAGTTCTTATCTTTAGTCGCCTTGTTAAAACCATTAGTCATATGCATAGTTGCATAGTCAGCAGTGTAACGATTGGCGCCATCAACAAAATCAAGATCTGAATCTTGGATAAACTGTGCAGATACCATCATATTTGTAAGAGCTGTAATGTCAGCACCTAGAACAAATTTCACCCTATCACCTTTAACCATTTCCAATGCACCAACTAAATCACCGTAAGCTAATTTTGTCTTGTCAATCACTGGAGAGTATGCGCCTTTCGTGTATAAAGCCTCACCACGAATAACAACAGGACCTAACTCTTCAGTTTCAATTGCCATATCAAATGAACCACCTAGATTCATTACTCGCTTAACTTCTTGAGAGAATCGTAACGTTGCCCACTGACCTGCAGTGCCACCATAAAAACCATTAGCGGGTGTTAAATCTGCTGTAGGCACTACATTTGCACCTGCACCTGTAGCAACCAAAGCAACTGCGGCTGCATTTGATGGATCATAAAGCTGCAAGGTTCTAGTATTACCTGCGGCTGCAACTACAGCTTCATAAACTGCTAATTTCTGACCAGCATCATTTCTCCAAGATAGGTCAATAATTGGATTTTTATCATAGTTGTATGAGCCATTTAATGAATAATTAATACCGTCAGCTGTAGCTCTTTTTGTCTTAACTGCAATATCAAGGTCGCTATTCTCAGGCATGTTATAAACATATTGACTACCCACACCACCAAATGCATCAAATGTAGCAAATGTTGTATTAGGCATATAGTCAAATACAGTGTCATTTACACCATCAGTCTTGTCATCAGCTAAGTTTGTATCAAACTGAGTGCCAAAGCCTAAGTTAAGTAATAGGGCACCTTTAGTTGCATCACCACCACCAACATTATTAATGGTGTTAACAAACCCTGCAGGAAGGTCGGTATAGTTAGCAGCTGCACCACCACCTTGTAATAATTGCGGCATCATTCCAAACATATTATCCTGCATAGCAGCCATAGTCATGCCTTCGAATGCTGACACTGTAAATGCTGTCATCATTGGTGTTGACATTTTATCTAGACCACCAAATGCACCTGCAAACATTTCTGCAACGCCACCCATATCAGGAACGATATTTAGGAAACCATTTTCAACACCAGTAATAGTATCAGGACCCTTCATCATAAATGCATGGCCAGTATCTGCACCCATATTATGAGTTGAATCAACGCCACCGGTAGTATTTTTACGTTTTGCTGTATTAATGTGTCTATTTAAACCTGCAAATACATTTTCTCTAGGCTGTGAAACAATAACCTGTAATTCTGAACCATCTGCATTAGTTGTTTCAGCATTCACCATCCATACTGGGATGCGCGAATCTTCCATTTGATTTTGTGCCATTTCACCATAATCAGTTGGGTTGATCATATCAAGCAACTTCATGCCGTCAGCAGTACCCCAAACAACTTGTTGTTTACCAGTACGTAAAGACCAATCACCTACTTGAGAATCTACATAAGCTTCACGAAGCGCATCGCGTTGAGTGTAAGACTCATGAGAATCGTAATTATTATTGCCCTTTCCATCTGTCATTAAATTCAACTCAACATGGTAAGTGGCACCCTCTGATAACTCTTCGGCATCACCATCAATATAGATACGTGCAGATGTTTCACGCTTCATTGCATCATTTTTTGAGTGAGCATTAAGGCCACCATCTGTCGAACCTTGGCCAGCAGTATAGCTACCCACACCATAATCACCAATAGTTGATCCAGCATTACTAAAAAATCCACTCTCATGAACAATCTTACCCGTTACCTCAGCTTCAGCAAATGCTGTAGAAGCTGAGAATACCGCTGCTAATGCAGCTGATAATATTAAGTTTTGTTTTTTCATTTTTCCCTCTTTGGTTTTTTTATTTAAGCCCTCATTGGCTTAACTTTTTTTTGTAAAAATTTCTAGCTTATTAAAA
>PNQY01000115.1 GCA_002909145.1 Candidatus Thioglobus perditus | reverse complement strand
CAACTTTTAGATTGATTTAAAGTCAATACATCATTATAATTCCCCTTAATTCCTCGATAGCTCAGTTGGTAGAGCAACGGACTGTTAATCCGTTTGTCGCTGGTTCGAGCCCAGCTCGAGGAGCCAAATATTAAAAGGGTTTGCTCTATGCAAGCCCTTTTTTTCATCGTTAAATCTTTGTGTTTCGTGCAATTTTCGTGCACTTAACTGGAGAAATAACTATGTCGAGCATACAAAAGATTAAAAACTCAAAAGGAGTTTCATATCGAGTCCATATCCGTAGAAAGGGAATCAGGACAATAACTAAGACTTTTCCTACCAAGAGATTAGCAACTCAGTTTGCATTAAAGGTAGAAGGGGATAGACAAATACAATTAGCCTTTGGCGGTAGAAGCAATAAAACTACCTTTAAAGATTTAGTAGGGGACTACCTACTAAAGGAATATCAAGGCAGCTATCCACGAGAACAGAAAAGTAAACTTAAGTATTGGGTTGGGTTGTTTGGGGATAAGCAGCTTGTATACATAACTAAGAGTGACATTTCTAATGGCATACACAAGCTACCAAGCCACTTAACTAACGCCACTATCAATAGATATAAAGCAGCTATATCTGTAGTGTTTTCTTATGCCTGTAGAGAGTATGACCTACCTGACAACCCTGTGCGCCACATACGTCCACTGTCTGAAGATAATGCCAGGACGCGATACTTATCAGACGATGAAAGAAAGCGTCTATTTGTGGCGGTTAGACAATCTAACTGGAATAAGTTATACTTAATCACGCTCTTAGCAATTACAACTGGTGCTCGTAAAGGTGAGCTTACAAGTCTTAAGTGGTCTGATATTGATTTTGACAGACAAATAGCCTACATCAGTACAACTAAGAACGGAGAGCCAAAGGTTCTACCTCTAACTGGTTCAGCAATAGCTGAACTTCAAAGATTTAACAAACAAGACAATTCACTTGTGTTTGACTCAGAGGTTAAGCCAGGTCGAGCTTATTGTTTCACCAAGCCCTGGAAAAAGGCACTAAAAGAAGCTGAGATAACAGACTTCACTTTCCATTCATTAAGGCATACCTGTGCATCTTACTTAGCTATGAATGGGGCTAGTTTGTTAGAAATAGCAGATGTTCTTGGTCACAAACAGATACAGATGACCAAAAGATACTCGCACTTATGTATTGACCATAAGGCAAAGCTGATTAATAGCGTAATGGGTAATATTTAACCTAATAACATAGGAGTAACAAATGAGTAGGTTAATAGATAAAGTTAATGAATTAATTGCATCGAATATGTCACGTGCAGAGGTACTGGACAGGATGGAGGGTTTTTTTGAACAGGCTGAAAATAATGGAAGTCTTAGTAGCTATCAATATGATTCTTCTTGTTGTGTATATATTGGATGGGGTGTGATTTACACTTTAATTAAGACCACTTAAAACAACAAGTGATAGAATCAAGGTATACAAGCAAAAAAAGATTGTTATACCCAATATGAAAACTAATAAAAAACCCAATCTAAACTTCTACCCAGGCTCTCTATTTAAGGAATCATCAGATACACTTGGTGATGAGTTTGCCAGACTCCCAAAACGCTACCAAACAGGCTATGTAAATACGTTCTGGACACATAATGGGATTATCAAACATAATCAGCATAACAGAGACCCTGAGAGCTTTGCAATGGATGCTGATGAGATTAAGAAAAACTTTACCGAACCCAGGGACTTTAATATTGTTAATCACAGGTCTAAGGGTTACTACTTAAGACCTAGTAGAGGAAATAGAGATGGCAACCAGTATGTAGTTAGACATAAAGAAGAAGATGGGAGTATTAAGTGCGAACCTACTAACTGGCTGATTAAAACTTTTAATGGGTTTGAAGCTTATAAGTACCCTGGGGCTAAGAACGGGTTTAAGTTGTCACTTGTTATTACTGACTTATTGGATGAGTGGTACAACAAATCAGAAGAAGAGCTAAAAGAAGTGGGCTTTACTAACCACGAAGGAGAGACGTTAGAGGATATAGAAGTACAACTTGGTGGTGCTATTTATAGAGATAAAAGTACTACTAGTGATACTGTGAATGTAAACCTTTATGTAACTATCAATAAAGAATCACTATTAATTCATAAGGGATACTTAGAAGTATTAAAAGAAGAGTTAGAAGTAAGAAAGATAGAGGTACTGAAAGATACAAACCCTCAGTGGAAGGAGGTAGTAGAAGTAGTAGAAGAGTACCAAAGGAAGAAGGAAGAAGTACCCCAAGCCAACAAGGGGACTATAGGTGGGGTAAATAGAGAACTATCTCTACAAGCCTTGCTATCAAGGCCTTTAAAACTAGAGGGGATTAACCAAAGAATCCTAGAAATCAAAAGATTGCTGGTCACTGCAAGAGAGTGCAGTAGTTCATCTGTACCAGTTATTTATACTGAAGCTAGTACTGGGAGATACACAGCTAAAGGAGCTGTACTTCAGGGTTATCACAAGAGTGTTAGATATGCAGCACTAGGTGGTTGTTATGAGTACGACTTAGAGGCTGCACACCAGAATATACTTATTCAACTATTAGATAGACAAAGTGTTAACTTCCCTGAATTAGATGTACTGAGAGAATATGTTGCCAATAAGCAAATTATAAGAATTAGGCTGTCAAAAGAACTAGGCATTTCTGTTGATGTTGTTAAGGAGATTATCAGTGCATTAACGTATGGGGCACAATTAAACAGAAGCCCTCAGCAGTCGTTATATAAGAGCTGTGATGGGGATAAAGAATTGCTAGATAAAGTGGTTAGTCACCTGTGGTTGAAAGACTTAAGAGAAGTGTTTAAATTAGCACACAAGTACCTGATTACAGATGAAGACAATATAGTCAACGCAGTAGGTATTAAATATTCTAAAGAGGATGGCAATGATTCATCTGAATTAGCACACATACTTCAAGGCTATGAGAGGCTCGTATTAGATGTAATTATTGAGCACTCAAATAGAGAAGATATTGCTCTTCTAATTCACGATTGTGTGACCTTCTACAACAAACAATCAAAAGACGAATTATCAAGAATTGTGAAGATAGAAACAGGTCTTGAATTGGAGTTTTCAGAAGAGGAATATTAAGACGAATAAGACCCTAAATAAGGCTAAATTAGCGTTGATATTCCTCTAGTATATAGGTGCTCTAGAAGGGTAAATATGAGGCTCTCAGAGGGTGTTTTGAGGGGTTAATTAGGCGTACTAATAGCTACTAGTTATGATGTTCTAAATAGCAGGTCTAAAACCCTTATTTTTACTTATAAATCAATAACTTATATAGAATATAAAAGAGGCTAATTTAGCAACTATACATACTCTTCAATAGTGTTAATTACTTTTACTATATAAACCTTAGCTAACTCCATATCGTTCTTACTAAAGGCAGCGGCATAATGTGAGCCAATTATTTGAAAATCAGGATTAATAGAGGTTAGCAATTCTTCTTCTTTGGCTAGAGACCCTCCGCCTATACTATTGGCATAAATATCGTTAAACACAGCATTAACTTTGTCAAAATCTCTATCTAAATCTAAGTGATGTGGTATTTGTATTCCTGTCTCATCTAATGCAG
>PNQY01000114.1 GCA_002909145.1 Candidatus Thioglobus perditus | reverse complement strand
GTTTGTCATAATATTTTCCTCGTTGTTGGTTTAGGTTATATAAAAACAACTAATGTTGCAGTGCACCATTTGTTGCAGTGCACAATAATATAGTGTTTAATACTCAATGTCAAGGTTTTTTTTATTATTTACACAAAAAATCTTCATGCTCTTCATGCTCTTCATGCTCTTCATGCTCTTCATGCTCTTCATGCTCTTCATGCTCTTCATGCTCTTCATGCTCTTCATGCTCTTCATGCTCTTCATGCTCTTCATGCTCTTCATGCTTAAAAAGATTCTCTAAAAAAGCAAAAAAACCATCTTTATGTTTTTCATGGTGTTTTTCATTTTCTAATTGAATAATTGGCATTTTATAAGTTACATGTAAATAGTTATTACTAAGAATCATTTTCACATTGTTAATACCATGAACATGTGATTCAGCATATCTATACTCTGCTGCACTTGCTGATAAACCAGTAACCAATATAGAAGCCAAGATTGTTTTTTTCATAATATATTTCCAATAGTAAAATTTAATAATTGCAATAATATACCATTAATAAAATAAAATTATTTAAAGATATAGTTAAAAAAGTAATTGCTGACGCTAAAACTTACGCTGCTTAATAAATACAGTTTTATTAGAAAAGCGCCTATTTAAGCGCCTTTTCTCTGCTTATTTATCGCATACCAATGGGCTTTTTTGTGTAAATAATAAAAAAAACCTTGACATTGAGTATTAAACACTATATTATTGTGCACTGCAACAAATGGTGCACTGCAACATTAGTTGTTTTTATATAACCTAAACCAACAACGAGGAAAA
>PNQY01000113.1 GCA_002909145.1 Candidatus Thioglobus perditus | reverse complement strand
CTTAATAAATACAGTTTTATTAGAAAGGCGCCTATTTAGGCGCCTTTTTTTTGCTTATTTATCACACACCAATGGGCTTTATGGGCTTTTTTTGTGTAAATAATAAAAAAAACCTTGACATTGAGTATTAAACACTATATTATTGTGCACTGCAACAAATGGTGCACTGCAACATTAGTTGTTTTTATATAACCTAAACCAACAACGAGGAAAA
>PNQY01000112.1 GCA_002909145.1 Candidatus Thioglobus perditus | reverse complement strand
TAATAAAAAAAACCTTGACATTGAGTATTAAACACTATATTATTGTGCACTGCAACAAATGGTGCACTGCAACATTAGTTGTTTTTATATAACCTAAACCAACAACGAGGAAAATATTATGACAAACAATACAATAAAATTATTTAAAGATATAGCTGAAAACAGCGTTGCTTCATTTAAAAATGTGGGCGAGCTTAACTTACGTACTTTTGAAACTCTAGCTGCTAAGCAAGTTGAATTAGTTCAAAAAGCTACTGATGCTGCTGTTAAGCAACAAGCTATTTTTACTGAGTCTAAAGACATTGATGCTGCAGTATCTGCACAGTCAGATCTTGCTAAATCTTACACTGAGTCATTTACTAACAGTGTAACTGAGATTGCTGATGTTCTTAAAGGTGCTCAAGAAGAGCTAGTTAGCTTTGCTGAAGTAAACTTTGCTGAAGCTAAGTCAAGCACTGAGAAAGTTGCTGCTGAAGTTAAGGCTACTACTGAAAAAGTAGTTGCTAAAGTTAAAGCAAACGCTGAGAAAGTTGTTGCTGACGCTAAAGCTTACGCTGCTTAATAAATACAGTTTTATTAGAAAGGCGCCTATTTAGGCGCCTTTTTTTTGCTTATTTAT
>PNQY01000111.1 GCA_002909145.1 Candidatus Thioglobus perditus | reverse complement strand
TACTCAATGTCAAGGTTTTTTTTATTATTTACACAAAAAAAGCCCATAAAGCCCATTGGTGTGTGATAAATAAGCAAAAAAAAGGCGCCTAAATAGGCGCCTTTCTAATAAAACTGTATTTATTAAGCAGCGTAAGCTTTAGCGTCAGCAACAACTTTCTCAGCGTTTGCTTTAACTTTAGCAACTACTTTTGAAACCGGGTCAAATAAGCTGTATATATCTAATGGTGATACAGCATCTCCCCTGATTCAAGGTGATTTTTCTAGTGGTGAAGTAACCATCAATGGCAATCTAACAGTAAACACTTTAAAAGATTCATTAGGAAACAATATGGTGCGCAAGGTTGGAGATGTTGTGCATATTGGTAAAAATTCCTTTACTGTTGAAGATTCATCAACTTCAGCTAGCGGCAAAGATGAAATCGCATCAAGCGTTAACGAACTGCAAATCGGCACTAGCACCTCTCACAATACTACCGTACTCGGCACACTCAGCGTACAAACGCCAACGAACGATAATCATACAACCACTAAAGCCTATGTCGATACTACAACCAGCACCAATTCAACTAACATCACAACAAATACAAATGGTATTTCTACAAACAACACAAGCATAATCTCAAATTCTAGCGCCATTTCATCCAACAGCGCCAATATCACCAGCAATTCCGACTCTGTTGGCACAAACTCTACAAATATATCCGCTAATAGTGGTGAAATATCTACTATTAAATCTAAAAATACATCTCAAGATGCATCGATATCCTCCAATGCTGGCACTATTTCAAGTAATACCTCCTCAATAGCATCAAACACAAGTAGCATTTCATCCAATAGTGCTAATATCACAAACAATATCAATTCCATCAGCTCAATACAAACAAACAACTTAGCTCAAGACTCATCAATTTCTAGCAATGCAAATAGCATTATCATAACCAATACAAGCGTATCTTCAAATGCCAGCAATATTTCATCTAACAATGTCGGCATTACAAGCAATACCAACTCTATTAACTCAAATTTGGTAAATATTTCAACCAACAGTTCAGATATTGGAACTATAAAGTCTGTTAATACAGCTCAAGATTCATCAATTTCAAATAATGAATCTAGCATTGCGACAAATACAAATAGCATTTCTACCAATAATACTGAAATATCCAATATTAAATCGAAAAATACCAATCAAGACAATTCAATAGCGGCTAATACTACAAGTATTTCAGCAAATACCAACTCCATTGGTAATATTAATACAATGATTCGCCAAGATGACAATACAATTCATATTGGGCAAAACTCGGTAGTATTTGAAGATAATGGCACTCAAGACACCATGTATTCAAGTAGCAATCAACTTAATATTGGCAAGATTGGGCACAATACCAAGGTTATTGGCACCTTGAGTATTTCAGATCCAACAGAAGCAACACACGCTACTAGTAGGCGGTATGTTGATGCAGGGTTAGCGCAAGCTTTTGCTGCTGCATCACTACCACAGGCAACAAACGGTCAATCAAATTTTTCTATTGCTATAGGGCAGCATAATGACGAAAGTGCAGTTGCCTGGGGGCTATCTCACCATGACAATGAAAATAAAATCATATACCGACTTATTGGATCAAATTCAAATAATTCTTCAAGTTCAGCTACATCAGTTGGATGGAGCTTTTAATTTTAAATTATTGATTTAAAATTAAAAATTACCGTTAAAATAGTTCAAACTTAATTACAAAATATCATTTATGCAACAAAATACACCAGAACAAAATTATTACC
>PNQY01000110.1 GCA_002909145.1 Candidatus Thioglobus perditus | reverse complement strand
GAAACCGGGTCAAATAAGCTGTATATATCTAATGGTGATACAGCATCTCCCCTGATTCAAGGTGATTTTTCTAGTGGTGAAGTAACCATCAATGGCAATCTAACAGTAAACACTTTAAAAGATTCATCAGGAAACAATATGGTGCGCAAAGTTGAAAATGCTGTGCATATTGGTGCCAATTCATTTACTATTGAAGATGCGTCCACCTCAAGCAGTGGGAAAGATGAAATAGCCTCCAGTATTAACACACTACAAATCGGCACCAGTACGTCACACAATACAACTGTCAAGGGTACTCTTACGATTCAAACCCCAACGAGTGACAATCATGCCACAACTAAATCTTATGTTGACACTGCAACCGGTACTAATTCAACTAATATCACAACAAATACCAACAACATCTCAACCAACGTTACAAACATAACAACAAACACTAGCTCTATTAATAATCTTAATACAATAATTCGTCAAGATGATAATACTATCCACATTGGACAGAACTCGGTAGTGTTTGAAGACAACGGCAATCAAGACACTATGTATTCAAGTAGCAATCAGTTAAATATTGGCAGAAATGGACATAACACTAAAGTTGTTGGTACTTTAAGTGTGCCAGATCCAATAGAATCAACACATGCCACTAGTAAGCGATATGTCGATGCAGGATTAGCGCAGGCTTTTGCAGCTGCGTCTTTGCCGCAAGCTACAAATGGCCGGTCAAATTTCTCTATAGCTATGGGACAACACAATGATGAAAGTGCGGTTGCCTGGGGATTGTCTCATCATGATAATGAAAATAAAATTATCTATCGCCTTATTGGATCAAATTCTAATAATTCTTCAAGTTCAGCTGCATCAGTTGGATGGAGCTTTTAATTTTAAATTATTGATTTAAAATTAAAAATTACCGTTAAAATAGTTCAAACTTAATTACAAAATATCATTTATGCAACAAAATACACCAGAACAAAATTATTACC
>PNQY01000109.1 GCA_002909145.1 Candidatus Thioglobus perditus | reverse complement strand
ATGCGCATGAAAGAAGATGAGTGGGACGATATTATGAATACTAATCTTGCCTCGGTTTATAAAATGTCAAAAGCGGTGTTACGCGGCATGATGAAAAAACGTGCTGGTCGTATTATCTCTATTGCCTCAGTTGTGGGCGCAATGGGAAATGCTGGTCAAACTAATTATGCCGCTGCCAAAGCGGGCATCATGGGCTTTACTAAGTCACTTGCACGTGAAGTTGGTCCGCGTGGTATTACTGTTAATTGTGTGGCGCCAGGTTTTATCAAAACCGATATGACTGATGCATTACCCGAAGAGCAAAAAGAAGCTTTGGCTAAGCAAATTCCAATGGGTCGTTTAGGTTCAGTGGAAGAAATTGCAGGCTCGGTGTTGTTTTTGGCGAGTGATGCTGGCGCATATGTAACTGCCCAGACTATTCACGTCAACGGCGGTATGTATACTGTTTAGCTTCATCTTTTTGCGTATTTCGTTGTTAAATCAATTTTCTACTGGGTCGCATACCAAGATGTATGCTCCCGGCGATAGAAAATAAATTTGCCTAGAAATACACTAAAAATATTTTGCTAAATTATCTATAAAAATAACCATTTGAATAATTTACCAAATTTTTAATTATTTGCTATTTTTTCAATAAAAAACCCCTTAAAAACAATGATTTGCCATGTTTTTAAGGGGTTTTTTAGGTTTTAATGGCTAAAAAAACAGCCATTTGCATTATTTGCTAAATTTTAAGCGACTACTTTGTCATCTTCTTTTCTAAACGCATTCATAATAAACACTAAAAAGATTGAAAGGATAAATCCAGCGATAAATGCTACAGCTACAATGAGTTTTTTCTTAGGCTTGATCGATGTTTCTGGTGCATACGCATATTGATTAATTTGCATAGCATTGATACCTATTGAGCTAGGCTCAAAAGATTGAAGCTTGATAGCTTCAATGTCTAGTTTGTTAATTTCAGCAATAAATGGGCTATCATCTTCTCGCGACTCAAGTGTTTTTAATGTTTGATTAGATTTAACAGAGCTTAATTTGTTTTGCAGATTAACAATTTCAGGTGTGTAAGCATCATCATTGGCTCTATTTTTTAAAATATCAATCTCTTGAAGTAGTGCATTTTCTCCATACAAATACCATTGTGGAAGTTTTTGATTATCACCAATAGCGACGGTAAGTGCCGAACTAGAATCTCCAGAATTGTTAATTTTTTTGAAATTATTATCTTTTATTCCAAGTGATTTTGCTACCTTTGAAGTGTCTGTCAACACTTGTATTTTATTAAACCTATCTTTTTTAGCTTTAATTCGAAGCCTGTCAATTTGATCATTAATTTCATTAATTTTCTGATTGTCTTCAACCTTAATTCGATCAATTTTTGCTAATCTATCTTGCTTCGCACGAGATAACAACAAACCTCTTTGCTTACTAATCTCCTCCAAGCGAATGTCAATTTTTTGTTGAATAATGGTTAAAAATTCATTGATTGTTTCTGTATCAGCAGTATTGGCAAGATCGTTTAAAAAGTTAGAAATTACTAAAGCATCATTACCTTCTAATGAGATGTTTATCGGTCTTTCATAGTTGGACTTTTCACCCTTTTTTTCTTTATTTGATTCAATGGTGATTGATTTAGTAAAGCCATCAATAAAACTGTCTAAGTTTTTAATGGGTTTATTCTCAGGATTAAGTTTGGCTAAATAATCATTTTCATCAAAAATTTTTCTTTGAAATTGGCTTGACATTACTTTGTTTAAAAATTTACGATAAATCGTTTCACTCGTTTCACTCGTTTCACTCGTGAGCTTTATTTTGTTTAGCTGTAATACAGACGATTGATTAGGCGATAAAAAGGAAATATTAGCTTTATAAGTAGGCGGGATGGATAATGCATAAGCAACTGCTAGAACAGTAATAAGACCTGTAAAACCAAAAATAAACCATTTGCGATCAGCCAGTGATCTGAACAATTGTTTGAGGTCTATCTCATCTTCTTGGTAATAATTTTGTTCTGGTGTATTTTGTTGCATAAATGATATTTTGTAATTAAGTTTGAACTATTTTAACGGTAATTTTTAATTTTAAATCAATAATTTAAAATTAAAAGCTCCATCCAACTGATG
>PNQY01000108.1 GCA_002909145.1 Candidatus Thioglobus perditus | reverse complement strand
CCCCTTTTTATGTGTCTATAAAATATATTCACAATTTCTGCCCGGGTGGTGAAATTGGTAGACACACAGGACTTAAAATCCTGCGGCTTCGCGGCCGTGCCGGTTCGATTCCGGCCCCGGGCACCATAAGTTGCACATAATTTTGCATTTTTAAAATTATTAAATACAACAAAGCACATTAATTTTAGTGAAAATGAAACATTAGCTTACCAGCTACTATTAGATTTAGAGGTCATAAAAGAACATTGTTTTACCATTTTTTCTCGTTGGCAGCATAATCTCAATGTAAAAATTAGTCAACAAATTGTTGATATAATGTATTCAGTTAAACAAATAAAATTAAATTTATTTAACTCTAATCCATTTTCTCTTGACCCTAAAATATTGCAATCAGGCGATAATATAAAGGCACAAATTTTAAAATTAGAACAGCAATTATTGATTTTATTAGTTGATGGCAATACAGATGTATTTACTGATATAAGCCGATTCAATATTTGGCTTAAAGGCTCAAATAGTTGTGTTGCAGTTTTTTTAAAATATTTGCAAAAAAGTAATTATCATAATTTGGCTAATGTGCAAGCACACCACTTGCCAAAAAATATATGTCAAACTACAGCTAAATTATTATCAAACCAAGAATTTATTAAAAAGCCTTTTTATGCAAATAAAACCCATGAAACCACTCCTTTATCAAGACAATGCAATAATCATTTGATAAAACAACTATCAAATATACATGGTGATAGCGTGTTTACTAGAGCTGTCGCTCAAATTTTAGATATTTTTATTTTTTTAGAAAAAGTTAAAAAAAATTATATAAAAATTAAAGCAGAAAATATTTGCTATAAAAACAAATCAACAGCCAATAAAACTAGTGCTGCAGTGGAATTGGAGGCTGCAAGAGGAAGGCTTATTCATCAAATGCATATAGAAAATAATCATATTGTTGATTATCAAATTCTTGCACCAACCCAATGGAATTTTCACCCTCATGGGCTTTTGTCAAAACAAATTAAAACTTTAACATATAAAACCAAAGAAGAATTTATAAAAAAAGTAGCTTTATGCGTCAATGCAATTGACCCTTGTGTTGGATTTAATATAGAGATTAAATATGCATGAAATGAGTATTTGCATCAGTATTGTTGAATCATTAGAACAAATGATAAAAACAAATAATTATAAAGGAATAAAAAAAGTATGGCTTGAGATTGGAGTTTTTTCTGGGGTTGAGGTTGAGGCTTTAAAATTTAGTTTTGAAGCTGCCATCTGTAATACTATAATAAACCATGCTCAGCTTGAAATTATAGAGAAACCGGCCAAGGCATGGTGTTTTATTTGTGGTGAGAATGTCATTATCAAACAAAGATATGATTCTTGCCCAAAATGTGATAGCAATCAACTTACAGTAACAAATGGTGAAGAGTTAAAAATTAAACAGGTAATGATAAAGGAGTAAATAATATGTGCACAGTATGCGGATGCAGTGAAGATAGTGAAAAAGACCACCACCATCATGGTCATCATTATGGACAAAATAGCGCTGGGCTACATATTGCAGGAATGAGCCAAGAAAAAATAATCCAAGTAGAGATGGATATTTTGGCAAAAAACAATAGTTATGCTGCTAATAATCGTGCCTTTTTTCTTAAAAACGGCGTTTTAACGCTTAATTTAGTTTCTAGTCCTGGCTCTGGAAAAACATCAATCCTAGAGAAAAGTTTAATAGATTTGCATGATAAACTTGATTTAAGGGTGATTGAAGGGGATCAACAAACAACACAAGATGCAGATAGAATAAATAAAACTGGTGTTAAAGCTATTCAAGTTAATACCGGCAAAGGCTGTCATCTAGATGCTCATATGGTTAAGCACACCTTTGATGAGCTTGATATTAAAAAAAATAGTTTATTATTTATTGAAAATGTTGGTAATTTAGTTTGCCCCTCAGCATTTGATTTAGGAGAGTATGCCAAAGTGGTAATTTTGTCAGTTACAGAAGGAGAAGATAAACCACTCAAATATCCTGATATGTTTGCAGCAAGTGATTTAATGATTTTAAATAAAATTGATTTATTACCATATGTAGATTTTAATGTAGATAAATGCATTAATTATGCTAAAAAAATCAATCCTAAAATTCAAATTTTACAATTATCAGCAACCTCAGGTGAAGGTATGGGTTTGTGGTATAAGTGGCTAGAAGCACATATGAATATTGTTAAAATGCTTCAAGTCAATAGTCAAAACAATACATAATGTGCTTAGCTCACCCTGCAAGAATTGTCTCAATAAACAGTGATGATACTGCAATAGTAGAGCTTGGGGAAACAAGAAAACAAATATCTCTAGCTCTTGTAAGTGACGTAAATATTGATGATTATGTATTGATTCATGTTGGCTATGCCCTTAGCAAGCTTAGTCTAAATGAAGCTAAAAAAACCCTTAAAACTATGCAAGAGCTAAACTTAGAGAATTAGAGATGAAATATGTTGAAGAGTTTCGTGACAAAGATATAGCTAAAACATTGGCAAGTTCCATTAAAAAAGAAGTAAAGCCCAATAAAACATATAACTTAATGGAGTTTTGTGGTGGTCATACGCACGCTATCTTTCGTTACGGCATTCCTGATTTAATGCCAAGTAATATTAATTTTGTTCATGGCCCTGGTTGCCCTGTGTGTGTTCTGCCTATGGGTAGAATTGATAATGCCATTGAACTCGCTATTAACGATGGGGTTATTTTATGCACTTATGGAGATATGTTGCGTGTGCCAGCAAGCAAGCGTATGAGTTTACTGAAGGCAAAAGCAACGGGTGCAGATGTGCGCATGGTTTACTCAACTCAAGATGCGCTAACAATAGCTAGAGGAAACCCAGGCAAACAAGTGGTGTTTTTTGCCATCGGCTTTGAAACAACAACGCCGCCTACTGCGGCGGCTATTAAACAAGCACAAAAACAAGGGCTTAAAAATTTTAGTGTGTTTTGCAATCATGTGCTAACCCCAGCAGCAATTTCGAGCATATTAGAATCCCCAGAGGTGCGTGATTTAGGCACGGTTTCTATAGATGGTTTTTTTGGCCCCTCACATGTAAGCTCTATTATTGGCACTCAGCCTTATGAATTTTTTGCCAGTGAATATCAACGCCCTGTGGTGATTGCTGGTTTTGAACCTTTAGATGTTATGCAATCCACCCTAATGTTAATCAAACAATTAAATAAAGGAAGATTTGAAGTAGAAAACCAATATACGCGAGTGGTTACTTATGAAGGCAATGTTAAAAGCAAACTACTAATGGAGGAAGTATTTGAGTTGCGACAAAAATTTGAATGGAGAGGTTTAGGAATGCTTCCTTATAGTGGCTTAAAAATTAAAGAGTGTTTTGCAGAATTTGATGCAGAAAAACGTTTTAATATTAATAAAATCAATGCATCAGATGTTAAAGGATGTGAGTGTCCATCAATTTTACGAGGTATAAAAAATCCAGTTGATTGTAAGTTATTTGGAACTATTTGCACACCAGAAAATCCGATGGGATCTTGTATGGTTTCATCAGAGGGCGCTTGTGCAGCCTACTGGAGCTATGGTCGTTATAAAAAACAATAAGACTTAATAATGAAAAAAAATAAAAAACATGTCTCTCGCCTAGATGTCAAAAATGGCGTTATCAATATGTCTCATGGTAGTGGCGGTTTAGCTATGGCGCAATTAATAGATGAACTATTTGTTAGACATTTTGACAATAAATTATTATCACAATCTAACGACCAAGCAATATTTACAACACCTTCAGGAAAAATAGCAATGAGCGTAGATGGACATGTTGTATCACCTTTGTTTTTTCCAGGTGGCGACATAGGCTCTTTATCTGTTCATGGTACTATTAATGATGTCGCTATGTCTGGCGCAAAACCACTTTACCTTACGGCTGCTTTTATTTTAGAAGAAGGTTATCCGTTGGCTGATTTAGAAAAAATTGTAATCTCTATGGCAAAGGCTGCAAATGATGCGGAGGTAAGTATTGTAACTGGAGATACCAAAGTGGTTGAAAAAGGCAAAGGAGATGGTGTATTTATCACCACAACCGGTGTTGGAATTGTTCCTGATGGTATTGATATTAGGGGTAATCGTGCACAAGCTGGCGATGCTATTATTGTTAATGGAACTATGGGTGACCATGGAGTGGTTATTATGTCAAGTAGAGCTAATTTAGAATTTGAAACTACACTTGAATCTGACTCCGCCGCATTGCACACTTTGGTTGCTGATATGGTTAATATAGCTCCTGAAATTCATTGTTTACGCGACCCAACTCGCGGTGGTTTAGCAACAACATTAAATGAGTTAGCGCTACAATCAAATGTCGGCATGAAATTATATGAATCAGAAATTCCAATCAAAACAGGAGTTTTATCATCTTGTGAATTATTGGGTCTTGATCCACTTTATGTGGCTAATGAAGGAAAACTTGTATGTATTTGTGCCAAAAAAGATGCTAATAAATTGCTTAATGTAATGAAAGCGCATCCATTGGGAAAAGACGCTGCTATTATTGGTGAAGTCATTGAAGATGATAATAATTTTGTACAAATGAAAACCAAATTTGGCGGAACAAGGATTGTAGATTGGCTAACAGGAGAGCAACTACCAAGGATTTGTTAGATGCGCATCCTGCTACTAACCCATGCTTTTAACAGTCTAGCTCAAAGATTGTTTATTGAGCTTGAACAAAGAAAATTTGATATTTCTGTTGAATTTGATATCAATGATAAAGTAACACAGCAGGCAGTTGATTTATTCAATCCTGATTTAGTTATCGCACCCTTTTTAAAGAGAAAAATTTCAGATAATATCTGGAAAAAATATACCTGCTTAATTGTTCATCCTGGAATTATAGGCGACAGAGGGCCTTCTTCACTAGATTGGGCAATATTGAACAAAGAAAAAATTTGGGGAGTAACTGTATTGCAAGCCAATGAAGAAATGGATGCTGGTGATATATATGCCAGTTGTGAGTTTAATATGCGCTTAGCAACCAAATCTAGTTTATATCGTAACGAAATAACAGGTTCGGCATTAACGGCAGTTTTAGAGGCCATCAATAATTACCAATCTAAATCATTCAAAGCTCAAAAACTTAATTATAAAAATACAAGTGTAAAAGGAAAGTTAAGGCCCTTGGCGCAACAAAAAGACAGAAAAGTCAATTGGCAAGAAGATGATAGTGAAACAATACTACGAAAAATTTATAGTGCCGATGGAATGCCGGGTGTGCTGGATAATTTATTTGGTAGAGAGTTGTTCTTATATGACGCACATAAAGAATTAACTCTAAAGGGCAAACCAGGAGATGTTATTGCTCGTAATAACACGGCTATTTGTATAGCAACTATTGACGCTGCGGTTTGGATTGGACATTTAAGAGATAAGAATATTGAACATAATTTTAAATTGCCATCCACCTATTTGTTAACAGAAGAAATTAAAAATTTGCCATATGTAGATAATGGATATCGTGACATTTCTTACAAAGAAGAATCTGGCGTAGGGTATTTATATTTTTCTTTTTATAACGGCGCTATGGATACTGACAAATGCAAACGCCTACAGCAGCATTTAATAAAAGCAAAACAACAAAAATCTACCAAAGTAATTGTGTTGATGGGAGGTAGCGAATACTGGTCTAATGGCATGAATTTAAATATTATAGAAGCAGCCAAAAGTCCAGCAGATGAGTCTTGGAATAATATCAATGCTATGAATGATTTAGTATTAGAAATCATTAATACAAACTCACATATTGTTATTTCTGCCTTGATGGGCAATACTGGTGCTGGAGGTGTGTTTTTAGCCAGAGCGGCAGATGAAGTTTGGGCTAAGTCGTCTATTGTTTTAAATCCACACTATAAGGATATGGGAAATTTATACGGTTCAGAATACTGGAGTTACTTATTACCAAAACACACGAGTGATAAAGATGTCAAACAAATAATGGGTAGTAGGCTTCCTGCGGGCATTAAAAAAGCGTTGTACATTGGTTTGGTGGATGAATCTATTGATGGAGACAACATCAGTTTCATTAAAACAGTTAAACGAAAAGCTGAAAAAATAAGCAATTCATCAAGTTATGACATTCTGCTAAAACAAAAAAATAAACAACGAGAAAAAGATGAAAACAACAAGCCTTTGCAACAATATAGAAATGAGGAGTTGTCGCATATGAAGCGTAATTTTTACGGGTTTGATACTAGTTACCATATAGCTCGTTATAATTTTGTGTTTAAAGTAAAAAAATCTAGAACACCTGTAACTATTGCCAGACACAGAAAACAGAGTTAAGGGGCGCCTCTAAAAATCCTGATGAAATTTTGCAAGTGCTTTTTCCATAATTAGAAGAAGCCTGGATTACTACTGTTAATATTGAAGTGGATGTGTAATCCTCCCAAAAATTAACACTCAGTAAAAATAGAATTTTCTTATAATAAAAACACAAGGAGATTCAAATAAAACAACACGTAAATCAGATTCACAAATCATGCAAATACTGAGCCAAGCAGGCTCAGGTGTTTCAGTATCTGAGCTATGTAAAAAGCACGGTATGAGCAGCACCACTTTTTATAAGTGGCGTGCTAAATACAGCAGCATGGATACCCTCAATAATCACCAGACTCAAAGAACTTGAGGCAGAGAACTCTCGTCTTAAGAAGGCGCACCCCTCAAGGGGGGTGAACAGAATGTGCTGATGAGCGTTTAAAGGCTATGATCGTACAAGAGACTTTAACAAAAAAGTTCTAAGGCTATCTCTATGTAAGGAGATGGGCAGACAGACTATCAATGACCATCGGATAACAATAAGATTTGCTTGTCAGGCATTTAAAATCAGCGAGACATGTTATCGGTATGATCCAAAGCCATCATCCGAGAATGGGCTAATTGCTGACTGGTTGTTACGATTAACCACAACGCATAAACAATGGGCTTCGGGTTGTGCTTTATGTATCTACGTAACACCAAAGGCTTTAAATGGAATCATAAGTGTGTGTATCGTATCTACAAGCAATAAGAGCTTAATCTTAGGATTAAGCCCAGAAGAAGAATCAAACGCGACAAGCCGCAGGCTTTAAGCGTGCCATTGTCTATTAATCAAGCCCGCTCTATTGACTTTATGTCAGACTCATTAAACACAGGCAGGAAGATTAGAACATTCAATGTGATTAATGATTACAGCAGAGAATGCTTAGGTATTGAAATAGATCACTCTTTGCCGGCGCAAAGAGTGATTAAATCATTAGTGTGTCCAATTGAATGGCGAGGTAAGCCCAAAGCAATAAGATGTGATAACGGAGCAGAATATGTCTCTCATGCGCCCAATCTCACAAAGCTTGGCGACCCTGTAAGCCAGATTGTGTAAACCCTCATATTTTATAATCCCCAAAAAGGAGAAAAAACATGAGTAACACAACACTAAGAAAAAACCAAAAGAACTAACTAAACCAACTTGTGTATGGTGCCCGGGGCCGGAATCGAACCGGCACGGCCGCGAAGCCGCAGGATTTTAAGTCCTGTGTGTCTACCAATTTCACCACCCGGGCAGAAATTGTGAATATATTTTATAGACACATAAAAAGGG
>PNQY01000107.1 GCA_002909145.1 Candidatus Thioglobus perditus | reverse complement strand
AGCTTGAGAATATGTGCCAATCGCTTGTGGCGCTTTATTGGTTGAGATGATATGTTTTTGCATAATTAAGTATTATTTGTTGAATACGTCAATTATAAAACGAAAAATGGTGCCCGGGGCCGGAATCTAAACATGCCTTAAAACCACTGTACTAAAGGCTTTTTCATAATAAATATGAGAATTTCTACTCACATTTCTACTCACTTTTATTTTATAATCAACCTGGTTAAAATTAATTTCTTCATACTAATTATAAACTAATTGTTCACTACTTATGGCATTCGAAAAAGGACATCAAAAAATCGGTGGAAGGCAAAAGGGCATGTCAAATAAAAAGACAATCATTAAGGCTGATGAGATTTTATTAGACCTAAACGTTAATCCAATACAAAGGTTAATTGAGCTAGCCGAGTCAAAAGAAACAACTATTGATCAAACGATTAGTTGTTACAAGGAAGTTGCTAAATATACTTATCCAAAATTTAAATCCCAAGAACTAAGGGTTATTCCAACTGAGCCTGTCGGCCCTATTGAAATAAGATTGGTTGAGGCCAACGGTAAAACAACAGTACTTTAATAAATATTGCGGTAATTGATGAACATCTAAGCTGCTTTAAGCTAGAGTTTGGTTCTACCCCCCCGTGCTTCTGATGTTCGTGAAATAGTAGAAAAAGCGTCTCACTAGGTACTAGTTCTAATGCCTTTGTGTATTCATAAAACTCAACAACATCTAATCTCCTGTCGCCGGTTTCAACTTTTCCAATAACAGAACGGGTGATGCCCAATCTTTCAGCTAAGTCTCTTTGAGATAGGCCCAGATCTTTTCTTGCCTTAATAAGTGCTTTTCTTAAGGATGCGTGTAGATTGTGATGTATTGATTTTCTCAAGGTCTTGTTTTCCATGGAGCAGTATTATGAACATAATGCTCTATGCACCATAAACAGGTGCAGTTCATAATTAACGTTTAATATGATTTATATTTTAAGCTAAAAAAAAAAGATTTATAACTTATGTATTTATTAATTAAAAGAATCGTTGATTTGACTGCTAGTATGGTGCTTTTAGGGTTGTTAGTAGCTCCTATTTTGATAGTATTTTTGATGCTAAAAATCTCATCAAAAGACTCAGTTATTTACTATTCTGATCGAGTTGGAAAAAATAATCACATTTTTAAAATGCCGAAGCTCAGAACCATGAAATCTGATGTGCCGGAGGTGGCTACACATCTAATGAAAAACGCCGATTCACATACGACAAAAATTGGTAAATTTTTAAGAAAAACTAGCTTAGATGAGCTGCCTCAATTATGGAGTGTTATCAAAGGGGATATGTCTTTGGTGGGTCCTAGACCCGCTCTGTACAATCAGTATGACTTAATAAAATTGCGCACCAGTAATGGCGTTGAAAAGCTAACACTAGGC
>PNQY01000106.1 GCA_002909145.1 Candidatus Thioglobus perditus | reverse complement strand
TTGTATATGATGCCAAGACGCTTGAAGAGAAAGCTCGCATTAAAGGTATGTATGCACCAACTGGTAAATTCAATGTTTATAACAGAGTTAACCACGTAACTTAAGCTAGTTCTAGGTTAAGTTAAAACAACCCAGGATAGAGGAGACTCTGTCCTGGTTTAACATTTACTATTTACAAGTTATTAAATAGTAAATGTTAAACCAGACAGACAAAAAATAAACAAGGACTAAAAATGAATATTAAAGAACTTCTTTCGCGCAAAATAACTAAAACCGCAACAATTGGAGCCGCACTGCTATTTTTTATAGCTGGTATTATTTTCTGGGGTGGTTTTAATACCACTATGGAAGCAACCAACACTCTAGAGTTTTGTATTTCATGTCATGAGATGGAAGACAATGTTTATGAGGAATATAAGCCTACCGTTCACCATTCAAACCGTTCAGGCGTTCGTGCTACCTGTTCTGATTGTCATGTTCCAGATCCTTGGATTCACAAAATGAAGCGTAAGATTCAGGCTAGTAATGAAGTTCTACACAAAATACTAGGCACAATTGATACTAAAGAAAAATTCAATAACAAGCGCTTAACTCTAGCTAAGAATGTTTGGAAGTCTATGAAGGAGACCGATTCACGTGAGTGTCGAAATTGTCATAATCTAGAATCAATGAATCCTGTTTTCCAAAAACCAAGAGCGCGTAAGCAGCATTTAAACTCTTTCAAAACTGGTCAGACTTGTATTGATTGTCATAAAGGCATTGCGCACAAAAATATTCGTAAAGAGCTTAGTGATGAAGAGTTAGAAGAGTTAGAAAAACCAAATCCTGAATTTGTTAGAGAAGTGCCGCAAATGTTTATCGATGGTTTAGAGTATATTGAAAAAGCAGAAGCAGAAGCAGAGGCTAAAGCTAAAGCGGCTAAAGCAGCAGCCAAAGCACAGAAAAAATCTAGCGAAGCTAAAATTCAAAAACGCTTAAATGCTCTAGTTGCAAAGGCGCAGGTTGATTACTTCAATTATCATAAAGATGGAGGTGGAGCAGAGCAGCATAAAGATGGTGCTGATCATCACAATCCAATTGTAAACTACTCTGATCTATTCCAAGAGACATCTAATGCAGCGGCTATGGCTGGAGCTAACACTCTAAAAGATATGCCGGATATTGATGTTGATTGGAACGACGTTCCAGCACGTAAAGTAACTGTGTTCTATCCTGGTCAATCATCAATGGAATGGGTGCTTACTGGTAAAGACCATGGTGGCGCTAGGCCATTTATCAAACTTGGCGATAGGTGTGTTACTTGTCATGATAAAGAAACCAACAAAATGGGTGATTTAATCGTATCTGGTGAGAAACTAGAGCCTAAGGAGACTGTTATCCCTGGCAAGCGTGGCAACATTCCTGTTAGCGTACAAGCTAGATATGACGATGAAAACCTATATATGCGATTCGAATGGGAAAACTCAACGCATACGCCAGCACCTTATGTTGAAGGCGGCAAGATGGACCCTAAGAACCAAATGAAGCTAGCAATTATGTTTGCAACTGATGACGTTAAATACGCTGGTCAGTCTGGCTGTTGGGGTACTTGTCATCACGACCTAAATACTATGCCACATGCTCCAGAGGGGGAAGATGTTGATAAGTACATTGCTGAGAGTAGAGGAAAAATTGAAATCAAAGGTAAGCGTGGTAAAAAGCGTGGCGCTTGGAACAAACGTAAAGACGATGCTACGATTGAGTCTGAAATGGGCTTAGGTCATTATATGGATATCATTCGCTTTAAGGCTGGTGAAGCCAAGATTGAAGATGGATACATTCTTGCTGATCGTGAAATGAATGGCGGCCAGAAGACTGAGTTTAATGCTGTTCTAGATGGTGATATGTGGGTTGTAGAAATGAAGCGCAAGCTAAATTCTGGAAAGCCTGGTGATGTTGGTATGACAAAAGATAAAATGTATAACTTTGGTTTTGCAATTCATGATGACTACACCAGCGCTCGTTTCCATCATGTTTCATTAGGATACTTACTTGGTTTTGATAATGACAAGGCGGAGATTAACGCTAAGAGCGTGAAATAATGCTCTATGAGGGCGATATTAATACTATTATTAACATTTACTGTTGTGTCTGCGAATGCAGGCACAACATATGATGTTGAGATAAAAAAATACAAATTCTCCCCCAATCAAATAACTATTAACCCTGGCGATAGCATTCGCTGGATTAATAAAGAAAAGCGTCAGTACCACAGTGTTTGGTTTAAATCTATAGATGCATTAGAGCCAGATTATCTATTCCCAGGTGACACATACACAAAAAAGTTTAATGCAGCTGGTGATTTCAACTATGAGTGCGGTCCACATCCAAAGATGCTTGGCGTTGTTCGTGTTTTGGAGGCTAATACACAAGGATATATAAGTGTAGATAAAAAACAAGAATTACTACATCTATTAAAACATGATTGTGGCTCTTGCCACGGCATGACTTTAGCTGGAGGCTTAGGCCCAGAACTAAGTCCAGATAGCCTTAAGCGCTTAAGCACTGACCAAGTAGTACATACAATACTAAACGGGCGCCCAGGCACACCGATGCCACCTTGGAGACAGTTTATAAACGAAAATCAGGCACATTGGCTGGCAGAACAACTCAAACAAGGCAAAACCCTATGAAATACTTACTAAATTTATTATTGTTATTGTTTTTTACTTCAAGCTATGCAGCTTCTGAATGCACCATAAGAGGAACTGGAGATCTAGGTGTAATAATCCAAAGAGCAAATAGTAGTGTTCTTGTAGTTGATACTAGTAAGCACGAAACCATATTCAAAGTAGAAGGCGTAGGTGATTTATCACATGCATCAATTGTTTTCTCACGTGATGCAAGGTATGCATATGTGTTTGCTCGTGACGGTGGATTGAGCAAAATTGATATTTTATGTGGAACTCTAGTTAAACGTATTGTTCAAGGTGGAAATAGTATTGGTGGGGCAATCTCACAAGACGGCAAGTTAATTGCTGTATCCAATTATAAGCCTGGTGGAATTAAGATTTTCTCAGCAGATAATCTAGATCTTGTTGCTGATATTCCTGCCACTAAAGTACATAGTGAAAAAAATTCAAAAACTGTTGGTCTGGTAGACGCTCCAGACAATAAATTTATATTTGGACTATACGATACTGGCGAGACTTGGATTGTTGATATGAACGACACCAAAAACCCTAAAGTTGAGCGCTTCACTAATGTTGGCATGCTACCATATGATGGTTTAATAGACCCACAAGGTAGATACTATATTGGCGGTCTGTTTGGTGAAGATGGGATGTTGTTGTTAGACCTATGGCATACAGAAGATGGGGTTAAACGCATATTGCCAAATTATGGAAAAGGCAAAAAGAAGTTACCAGTATACAAAATGCCGCACTTGGAAGGCTGGGCCATTGCTGGAAATAAAGCATTTTTACCAGCAATAGGCCAACACGAAGTTTTAATTGTAGATACCGACAATTGGCAAGAGCAAGGTCGGGTTAAGGTATACGGCCAGCCGGTTTTTGTTATGTCTAGGCCAGATGGACGCTATACCTGGGTAAACTTCGCCTTTCCACATAATGACACCATCCAGGTTATTGACACTGAAACGTTCAAAATAGTTAAAACCTTAAAACCTGGCAAAGGTGTTCTTCATATGGAGTTCTCTCCACGTGGAGAAGAAGTATGGATGTCGGTTCGTGACAAGGATCAAGTGCAAATATACAATACCACAACATTTGAAAAGCTAGCAACACTGCCTGCGCAAAAACCAAGCGGTATATTTTTTACCTCTCGTGCGCACAAAATTGGACTATAGATAGGGCGCTTATGAAAACCTATTCAAGACTTGATAAAGATCTACTGAATAATTATCAGCACAACTTTCCGCTTGTCTCTAAGCCTTATGCTCAAATTGCTGAGCAACTTGGTAGTGATGAAGACACAATATTAAAACTTCTACAAGAGTTCAAGCAAGACGATGTTGTTACTCGTGTAGGTCCAGTATTTCAGGTAAATCGTATAGGCGTAAGCACTTTAGCAGCTATGTCAGTGCCAGATAGTGAAGTTGAAACTGTGGCTAATATTATTAGTAACTTTAAAGCGGTTAATCACAACTATAAACGTGAACATGATTTTAATCTGTGGTTTGTTGCAACTGCGCCAACTCATCCAGACTTGCAACATACAATTGCTCAAATGGAAGATACAACTGGATATGAAGTAATGCAACTGCCAATGCTTAAAGAATTTCATATAGATTTGGGTTTTGAAATACGATGGGAATAGGTGATAATCAAGAACTAGAAGATAGGCTAATTAAGGCTATCACTCGTGGCATACCTTTAGTGTCTGAGCCTTATAAAGCCATTGCTAAAGAGTTGAATTGCAGCGAACAAAAAGTAATTAACGCAATATCTTCTTTATTAAATCAGGGCGATATCAAGCGTTTTGGAGTAGTTGTACGCCACCGCAAGTTAGGCTATAAGTACAATGCCATGGTAGTATGGAATTTTGGCGATGAAGAGGTCGATAAATATGGAGATATTATCGCTAAATATCCGTTTGTAACCCTTTGCTATCAACGCCCACGCAAAATGCCCAAATGGCCATATAACCTATTTAGTATGATTCACGGTAAAAACAAAGATCATGTTCTTAAACATGTTGAATTAATCGCCTCTGAATGCAAAATATCCAAAGCGGACTACGACACACTATTTAGCTCTGAATGCTTCAAACAAAGAGGCGCTAACTACAACCAAACTAGAAATGTATCTTGACTCTCTAAGTATAAAAATTATTAACAGGCTGCAAGGTGGTTTTCCTATATCTCACAAACCTTTTGCTGATGCTGCCAAATGGTTTGATATTGATGAAGATACATTAATACAAAAAGTTGATCAATTATTGAAATCTGGATATTTGACGCGCTTTGGCCCCTTGTTTGATGCTGACAAAATTGGCGGGGCATTTACTTTAGCAGCACTCAAAACTCCAGAAAAAGATTTTGAACGCATTAGTAAAATAGTTAATAGTTTTGACGCAGTAGCTCACAACTACCAAAGAGATAATGAACTTAATATGTGGTTTGTTATAGCTAGTGATAAGAGTAAAAACATAACAACCACTATAAATGCAATACAAGAAGCTAGCGGGCTAGAGGTTTATAACTTTCCAAAAATAAGGGAGTTTTATATTGGTCTATGGCTAGACATAGATAGCAACGGGTGCGTATCCACCAGTTCAATAAAATCTCCAAATAATCTATTAAGCTATAAGGTTGACAAAATAGACAAAGAAATAATTAAAGCCTCTCAATCTGGATTGCCATTATCTATCAACCCTTATCAAGAGCTTAGCAAAGAAAATAGACTAACAAGTGATGAAATAATATCGCGCCTTAAAAATATGCTTGAATGCGGGGTTGTGCGTAGAATCGGCCTTGTGCCAAACCACTACAAATTAGGCTTGCGTGGCAACGGTATGTCAGTTTGGAGTGTTGATGACAGCATGGCAGAAGATCTGGGCGAACAAATAGGCTCTTTGGATTTTGTCTCTCATGCATATCAGCGACCTAGACATCTTCCTCTTTGGCCATATAATCTGTTTGCAATGGTACACGG
Source organism: Candidatus Thioglobus perditus (assembly GCA_002909145.1). GTDB lineage: Bacteria > Pseudomonadota > Gammaproteobacteria > PS1 > Pseudothioglobaceae > PNQY01. Next base: position 13,251 of record PNQY01000106.1, on the reverse strand, counting down.
ACAAGATAGAGAAGAAGTAAAAGTAAAGGTTGGAAAAATATCTGAAATATTAGGCTCAAAGTGTCAAAAACACGATGTGCTATTTAGTTCTAAAATTTTAAAAAAAACAGGAATGCGTTTAGTATAGGGTGTTTAATAATGTTTAGATTAAGTCGTTACTTACACGGATTAGAAAATCCTAATCCAACTTCTCCAAAGCCAAAAGCAGTGACTAAGGGTAGTGGTCCAGTGGTCATCTGGAATTTATTACGTCGCTGTAATCTGACTTGCAAGCACTGTTATGCAACGTCTACTAATACCCACTTTAAGGGTGAGCTTAGTACTGAAAAGATATTTGATGTGCTTGATGATCTAAAAGCTTTTGGTGTTTCTGTGCTTATCCTCTCAGGAGGTGAGCCACTTATGCATCCAGATATATTCAAAATATCAGCGTATGCTAAAAAACTAGGTTTTTATATTGGCTTGTCTAGCAACGGCACTCTAATTACTAATAATAATATTGAACAAATTGTTGCTGCTAACTATGACTATGTTGGGGTTAGCTTGGATGGCATACAAGATACACATGATAAATTTCGTCAACAGAAAGGCTCATTTGTTGAGGCTATTAATGGCATCAGCCTGTGTCAAGAAGCTAATCTAAAAGTCGGATTGCGTTTTACTCTTACCCAAGATAATTCTAAAGATTTGCCAGAGCTGCTAAGGCTTATGGACGATAAAAATATTGATAAGTTTTATCTATCACACCTCAACTATGCTGGACGTGGCAACAAAAATCGAGGCAGAGACTCGCACTCCATAGTTACACGTGAAGCTATGGACTTATTGTTTAAAACTTGTTGGGACGACGTACAATCTGGCAGAAGAAGAGAATTTGTAACTGGCAATAATGATGCGGACGGCGTGTATTTATTACAATGGGCAGAAAAAAATATTCCTCAACATGTTGAAAAACTACGTGAAATGTTGCTTAGATGGGGAGGCAACGCATCAGGGGTCAATATTTCAAATATTGATAATCTGGGCAACGTACATCCTGACACAATGTGGTGGGACTATACAATAGGTAATGTTAATGAGGGGTTGTTTGGCGACATATGGCAAGACACTTCAGACCCGCTAATGCGCGGGTTAAAGGCCAAAAATAGACCTCTTGAAGGCCGATGTGCTAGCTGCAAACATTTAGCTATTTGCAATGGTAATTCACGCACACGTGCGTGGCAACTCACTGGCAACTTCTGGGCTGAGGATCCTGGCTGTTACCTAAGCGATGAAGAGATAACATGAGAAAAATATTAGAAGCCATCTGTTTAACTATCGCGCTATCTTTAAGTGCTTATGCAAGCAGTGCAGATGAAGAAAATACCAGTGCAATATATGATTCTCTAAGCAAACAATACAAGCCTATTAATAAACGCAATGTGTGGCACCACACTATGTTTAAACTAAGACGCGAAGTGCAAGCCATAGCCGAATCAAACAACGATGCAGATACCCAAAAATGGGTTTCTCGTTTTAGCAAGGATTATAAAAAAATTGCAAAAATGGTTCCAATATGGGAAAGTGAGCTAGATTTAATAAATCTAAAACTGCTAGAAAATGCAGCAATTAATAACAACAAAATTCAAGTTAAGGAATCACTCAAAGAAATAAAGCGCAACTGTAGGGCTTGTCATATTGATTATAGGGCCAATGTTGCTGCAATTTTTAGAGCTCCAGATTTCAGCAAACTACAGCTAAAAAATCACAAAGGCAAGGATCAAAGCTATAAAAAATCAATGATTCAGCTAACCGAACAGCTGAACCGTATAAAAATTGGACTGATTGAAAAAAACCAAGAAAAATCCGCTCAAGCCTTAACAGAACTGCGTGCAGGCATGCAACACCTTGAAGATAGCTGCTCTAGTTGCCACAAGGATGACGAGGCTCGTCAATTCTATCTAGGAGCAAAATCTAAAAAGCTGCTAGATGATTTACAAACAGGCATTAAAAACAACGATGACATTAAAGATATTGGCCATACACTAGGATCACTTGCAGTTAGGTCTTGTGCTCGTTGTCACGGCGTACATAGAATTGTATACGATATAACCAAAGATAGAAAAAATGAAAAAGATATTAATTAGTTTATTGTTTCTTGGTTTTTTTCAGAGCGCATCATCCCAGGACCCTCAGACCGAGTCTTTATATAAAGATAACTGTGCTATTTGCCACGGTGTTTCTCGACTAGGAATAACTGGCCCTGCATTATTACCTGAAAACCTTAAGCGTTTACGCAAAAAACAAGCGGTAAAAACTATTACCAATGGCAGAGTGGCAACACAAATGCCAAGCTTTAAAGACAAACTTAGCAAAGAGCAAATCACTCTTTTATCTGATTATATATACACACCTTTGTCTGAGTCGCCAGTATGGAATGAAGAAAAAATCAAAACTAGCCATATCACATATCCACAGGAAAATCTAAAAAATCCAGATGATGCCAACAAGCCCGCCTACAACTCTGACCCACTGAATCTTTTTCTAGTGGTTGAAACTGGAGATCATCATGTTAGTGTATTAGATGGCGATAGTTTTGAAGTAATTTATCGCTTTGCTTCACGTTTTGCTCTACACGGCGGGCCAAAATACTCTGCAGACGGGCGTTTTGTTTATCTAGCATCTAGGGATGGATGGATTACAAAGTTTGATATGTATAGACTGCGCATTACTCATGAAGTTCGTGTTGGCATAAACACAAGAAATGCCGCTGTTTCTAGTGATGGCCGTTTTGTCCTAGTGGGCAACTATCTGCCAAACAACCTGGTTGTTCTAGATGCTAAAGACTTATCATTAATAAAAATAATACCTACAACCAATGCCAAAGGTAAAAGCTCAAGAGTATCTGCTGTGTATGATGCACATCCTCGTCAAAGCTTTGTTGTAGCGCTTAAAGATATTCCAGAAGTGTGGGAAATTTCCTATAAGAATCCAACGCCACTTGGTTTTGGCAAATGGGTTCACGACCACCGCCCTCAACAAAGTGAGGCTGAAAGAGAGATTCTGCCAATTCGCAAAATAAAGATTGACTCAGTATTGGATGATTTTTTCTTTAATCAAGAATATACATTAATTGTTGGTTCGTCCAGAGGTGGCTTAGGGCGTATTGTTGACCTTGACTTAGGACGCATCGTAAGCAAATTAAACTTGTCAGGAATGCCTCACTTAAGCTCTGGAATTACCTGGAAATATAAAGACACAGAAGTACTTGCAACTCCCAATCTAAAGGATAAATCTATTAGTATTTTCGATATGAAAGACTGGAGTTTAATCAAAAAAATTAAAACCCTAGGTTCTGGTTTTTTTCTGCGCTCACATGAAAATTCAAGATACGCTTGGACAGATGTGTTTTTTGGCAAAGATAAAGATGTAATGCATATTATTGATAAACAAACATTACAAATTGTTAAAACTCTACGACCCAGCCCTGGAAAAACCTCATCTCATGTTGAATTTACCAAAGATGGGTCTCATGCCTTGGTTAGTATTTGGGAGATGGATGGCGAGCTGGTTATTTATAATGCTCACTCCCTAAAAGAATTTAAGCGCCTACCAATGAAAAGACCTGTTGGAAAATATAATGTTTACAACAAGATTAATCGCTCATCTGGAACTAGCCATTAGATAGATTTACAAAGCCTAATTCACCAGTCTTGCATATAACATAGGCAATGATTTAGGCAAGTCTTTAACATTTTTAACCAATGCATAACCATTTGACCCAAACAAATTAGGCAGGTACTCATTAGCCTTTTCGTCAATGGTTACACAAAATACCTTTAGTCCAAGCGATCTAGCTGCAACAATAGCATGCTTGGTGTCTTCAATTCCATAGCGCCCCTCGTACATATCTAAATCATTTGGCTTGCCATCAGTAAGAATAAGCAGCAGTTGCTGAGTGGCCACCTGGTCTTTTAATATATCTGTAGTATGGCGTATAGCTGCACCCATACGTGTGTAATACCCTGGCTTAATAGCAGCAATTCTACCTCGAATATTGGCGTTGTACGACTCATCAAAACCCTTAATTGCGTGAATTCTAATTGGATCTGTTTTTCTTGAAGAAAATCCATATATGCCAAATCTATCGCCTGTAGCGTGCAAACTCTCTGCAAACAAATACAAACTATCTTGCACAACATCAATAACTCGAGAATCGTTATTAACCCAGGTGTCTGTTGATAGTGATAAATCAGCTAACAGCAAGCAAGACAAATCTCTTGCTCCACTATTAAGCTCTTTATATAGATTATCTGATCCGTTACTGTGTCCGGCTAAAGTATCGGCTCTATATTTTAAATATGCCTCTAAGTCCACTTCTTGGCCGTCTTTTTGCCCATGATGCCAGGTGCGTGCTGGTGCAATAGCTTGAAACTGATTACGAAGTTTTTTTGCTGTAGATTTAAGGTGTTGAGGGAGCTTGGTGTCTGTTTCATCTTTTGCCACCATTAATACCACTCTGCAATGATCTTCTAATAATTTTTGTCGTTTCCAATCCCACTCTGGCAATAAAATTCCATCATCCAAAACAACATCATCCGCTGACTCAGCAGGAAGATCCAAGTCAAATTTGATTTGAACCTTAGAGGCCTTCTGGTTGCGTGCAATAGCCATCTTATCTAAATCTCGAGCTACATCTTTAGCATTGTCTGGATCATCTTCATCATCAGTCGAGCGATCCATATTTGCAAATTCACCCCAGGTAAATAAATTCTCCATACGAATGGCAATTAACCCACGATCTTCTTCTGGGTTATCTACACGGTGCGCTTGCTTTTTTCCTATATCAGTTGCATCTTCTTGCTTATCATCGCTTCTTTGATTATCACTTTCACCAAAATCATTGCCACTAGTGTCTTTTACAATTGGAGGATTTGGATGTAGCCATAGTACAACCGCTCTAGGCATATACTTTGTTTTAGGGAGCTCTTTAACACTTCCAGGCTCTGATAACGCTTTGCGAATTAAAGTTTCTGCTTTAGCCTCTGTTTTTGACATCTTGCTTATATCCGGCCTTTGCTCTAAATGTGCTGCTAATAGTCTTTGATAATGAGGATTTAAGCCTGGAAATAAAGATAACGCCTGCTTAGTACGCAACTGATTATCAACCAGCCAATCATTGTGTTTGATTTGCGTTGCAGCTAATGCGCTAAGCCATAGATATAGATCTTTATTAAGACTCTTATCTGCAAAACAATCAATAACCTCAGGCAAACGTAGAGAGTTTTCATCTGCCCAGGCAAACTGTACTTTCTCCTCAGATCTGGCAATACGTTTAAGCCATGTGCGATTAGATGTGTAGGTATTGGCATCAGACTGTGCCACCACTAAAGAGCCGTCGCCACCTAGTGCTCGGAAAAATATACCGATAGTTTTTCTTATATCTCTAAGTCTTACTTGGGCCTCAGGATAGCTTTTGTCAGCCATTTTAGTAATAAATTTATGCCAAATTTCACCAACACGCTCCTCCATTAGCAGCCCTTGGGAAGTTTGGCACCAATTATTGGATAGCGCCAGCATTGATTAGACATTGCTTTTGCCAGTCCAAGAGCGCCAAATAATACCAGTGTTGAATGAATTATAGTAAAGTAGAGCACAACCCACATCCAAATATAAGGACTATCAAAACCTCCAAATAAGAACAACACACCAACTACCAAAAAAACCAAAAAACCTCCAAGCAGGCTAGTGTAGAAAGTCTGAGATAAGTGAGACCTTGCCAAAGGTGAGCTGTGGTTTTTGTTTTGAAAGTACAGTACTAATAAAATCAAAAAAGCCATCACTGGCGCGATAAGCAAGTTGGCTAAATATAAAGCCTCAAATAATATTGCTAACTCTCTACCACTAGTTTGTGAGCGTGGCATTTACCACCTCCATCAATGCGTCGATAGTTTCATTGTCATCAGTTAACGGCTCAACCAAAGATGCTCTACAAGCATCGATAACCCCCATGCCGTCTGCAATTAAAGTCGCTGTATAAATCAATAGTCTGGTTGAGGCGGCCTCTTCCAAATCATGATCCTTTAAAGCACGCATAGATGTTGCCAAGGATACTAAATTCTCAGCCATAGCCTGATCAACACTGGTTTCTGCTAATAAAATTTTGATCTCAGTTTGTGCGTCTGGAAAATCAAAACTCATAGCGCTGAAGCGCTGACGCGTGCTGGGCTTCATGCCTTTCAATAAATTCTGATAACCGGGATTATATGAGGTTATCAGCATAAATTCCTTAGGTGCATGCAAAATCTCACCTGTACGCTCTATTGGCAGAACTCTTCTATCGTCAGTAAGCGGGTGCAATACTACGGTTGTATCTTTACGCGCCTCAACTACTTCGTCAAGATAACAAATGGCTCCTTCTCTTACTGCTTTTGTCAATGGCCCATCACACCAGTAGGTGCCTTTTTCATTAATTAGGTGCCTGCCTACCAAATCTGCAGCAGTCAAATCGTCATGACATGCCACCGTGTATAGTTTGCGCCCAAGCTTAGCCGCCATATGGCGAATAAAACGTGTTTTACCACAACCTGTAGGACCTTTAATTAACAACGGCAATTGGTTTTTGTAGGCGCGCTCAAATAGCTCTGCCTCGTTGCCTTGTGGCTGATAAAAAGGAATCTCCTGATTAGTCTGCTGTTTGTCTTTACTCATAATAATTATTTTAAACTGTAAACGCTATATAAATGACAATACCAAGTAGTATAAGCCAAATCAAAATCAACCAGCGCCAAATGCCACTGGCATATTTAAGTTGCATAAAGTGCTCGCTAATTAATGCACCTTTAAATAACGCTATGGCAAACACACCTAGAGATACAAAGATCCCAGACATATCCGTTTCACCAACTTTATAGGTGACCAAGGTTAGTACAATTAATACTATAAAAACTATAGTTTCTACAGTTGTCGATGGTTTTTTTTCTATCATTACATTACATATACTAAAGGAAACAATATTAGCCACACCAAATCAACCATATGCCAATAACTAGCTCCGGTCTCAACATTTGTGTACTCCTTAGCAGAGTACGCTCCTTTATTAATATTGCGGGCTATTACACTAAGTATTATTAGACCCAATATAACATGCAAATAATGAAAAAAGGCTAGCGAGAGGTAGAACATATAAAAAGTATTGGTGCTTAAGGTGATGCCATTGCTTACATGATGAGCAAATTCATCGGTTTTAATAATAATAAACACAAGGCCCATTATTATTGCCAGCACCATCCATTTAAACGAGTCTTGTTGTTGGTTGTGCTTAATAGCTATGACTGAGCGCACTACAAAATAACTACTAGATAATAATGCTATCGTATTATAAAGTGCGGCAGTTGTGTCTAAGTTTTGTTGATACAACTCAAACAACTCAATATTATCAATCCGGGTAACTGCATAGGCTGCAAAAAACAGTCCAAACACCATAAGTTCGGCCATAATAAAGAGCCAAATAATTATCTCACCTGGTGGATATTTTGTAATTTTAGTTGTCATTAGTTGTTTTTTGCTCAAAAAAAAGGCCGCCTAGAATTAACCAGACGACCCCAATTTTCTTAATAAATTGTAACTCTTTATGCTTCGTTAGGCTCTGCTTCATCTTTGCCGATGAAGAAGCTTGCGATATAAACAATTAGTCCAATTAAGAATACAACACCTGCGCCTTCACGCAACCAATAGAATAGCTCAATCTTATCTTGAACCACCATAAATGGTAACGGATTGTCACTCATTCTTTGTAGATACACTTGCAATATACCAGCACCTGTTAAGAATAAAGTAATAAACACCATTGATATTGTCATTAGCCAGAAAGACCACATCTCTACAATCTGTGACTTGGCGCTATTAGCCGCTTTACGACCATTTAGCATTGGCATTGCGTATGAAATAATTGCTAATACAATCATTACATATGCGCCATAGAACGCCATATGACCATGTGCTGCAGTAATCTGCGTACCATGTGTGTAGTAGTTAACCGGTGATAACGTGTGTAGGAAGCCCCAAACACCAGCACCTAAAAACGCCATAACACCAGTACCCAATGCCCACAATACTGCTGGCTGATTAGGGTGCTCACGACGACGCTTGTTAACCATATTAAATGCAAACACTGTCATCATAAAGAACGGAATCGGCTCCATAGCTGAGAAGATAGATCCCCACCATTGCCAGTATCCCGGTGTACCAATCCAGAAAAAGTGATGACCAGTACCGATTAAACCAGTAATAAGGGCCATGGCAATAATTACATACAGCCATTTTTCAATTACTTCACGATCAACACCAGTAGTTTTAATTAACACAAATGCTAATAAAGAACCAAGGATTAACTCCCATACGCCCTCTACCCATAAGTGCACAACAAACCACCAGAACATCTTATCAAGTACAATATTATCCGGATTATAGAATGCAAACAAGAAGAACACTGCTAGACCAACTAAACCAATAAGTAGAACTAAGTTAATAACTGTCTTTCTACCCTTAAGAATAGTCATACCGATATTAAACAAGAATGCCAAAGCAACAATTACAATACCAATTTTGGTAATAGTTGGCTGCTCAAGGAACTCTCTACCCATAGTAGGTAAAAGATCATTCATAGTTATCTCTGCAAGCGTTGCATAAGGAACTAGTAAGTACCCTAGAATTGTTGCTGCACCAGCAATAAGGAAGATCCAGAACATTAACTTAGCCAATATTGGACTATGTAGTTCGGTCTCCGCCTCTTCTGGGACTAGATAATAAGATGCGCCCATAAAGCCAAATAATAGCCATACAATCAATAGATTAGTATGCACCATACGTGCAACGTTGAAAGGAATTTCTGGGAACAAGAAATCACCAATTACATATTGCAAACCCATAATAATACCGAATAAAATTTGTCCTACGAACAAACCAATTGCAGCGATAAAGTAAGGTTTTGCAACCATTTGAGAAGTATATTTCATATTATTATCTCCTTATCCTTGAATATTTGGTGGCCAGTTCTGAGTGTTAATCTCAGATGTATACTTTAAAAACTCGGCAACTGCATCCAGTTCATCATCGGTTAGATTAAACTGTGGCATGCTACGTCTTCCTGGAATACCATTCTTAGGTCTAAACTTAATAAAGGCAATAACTCCCTCCTTTCCTAAGCGCTTATGCACATTTCCAAGCTCTGGGGCAAAGTATGCGCCTTCACCTAATAGAGTATGACAACCAATACAGTTGTTATTCTCCCAGACGTGCTTACCCTTAGCTACCTGTGCGGTTAGATTTTCCCTGTTGTCTGTTTGCGGCAAAGACTCTACCGTATCAAACGTTAGTACCAAAAGCAACAAGAAAAAGAACATGGATCCACCGTAAAAAATATTACGTGCCATGGACTTAGTAAATGCTTGTGACATATAACTCCTCCAATCATTGAATTAAAAAAAGCAACCGAGAAATTACTACTATCCCGAGTACTGCGGTATAGTATACAAAGAACCATAATTTTAAAAATTGATCGTAATCAACTTTGTCAAAAAAAAATAAAAGAGTGTAGATTTAGATATAAAAAAAGCACCCAAAAGGCGCTTCTTTATTCTCTCCTCAAGAACTACCAATGTAGTTTTTAGTCTTAAAGCTAGAGGCATACACGCTATATAAAAATACAGCGTTCTGTTGCCATAGTTGAGCCAACCCCCTAGCAATAAGTATTGATTATTATAGTTAAATATAAACCATTATATGGGGTTTATTTATAAATAGTTTCACCTACAAAATATATAGGAACAGTTTCACAAGAGCAGCTGTAGATCAGTATTATAAATGAGCATATTTTATTTGAATTCGATTAAAAGCTACAGGTATAGGATGACAGCTTTAGAGGGCGAGTGCGTGCCGCACCCGCCTATACATTTATTAGATTTAACTTAGTGGTTTAGCCACTTCTTTCTGTGTCTTTAATGGTTGCAACTATATCACTCACCTAATTGCTTCCTCTAATATCGTTTCTCTTTTCTTGACTTGTCGCTTCAAAGGACGAGTATGAATGCCACACTCACCACCACATTTGCTTGAACCAACCCATCTTCCACTTCGTTCATCACCAGTTGATATAGCAGTACAAGGGGAGCAACCTAATGACCTATAGCCTTCTTTATATAGTTCATTAACTTTTACATTGTTCATTGCCAGATATTGCCAAACTTCTCTTTCTTCCCATATCAAAATAGGGTTCAGTTTAATCAGGCCTGTATCTCTTAACTCAACTTCTCGATAATCTGTCCTTGTTCTACCCTCAGTACAACGAAGTCCAGTAACCCAACATTCAGACTGGAAATGCTCCAATGCTTCTCTAGTAGGTTCAACCTTAAATATTTCACAACACTGGTCGGGGTCAGTTTCATAGAGATTGGTTTCAGTTCTATTATCACTTTCAAAGACTTTGCTTTCTGGATAATGCTCTACAAAATCCCTCATATATTGTTTTGTTTCTTCAGGTTTAAATGGAGTGGTTACAATAAATCCCTTAATGTCGGAAGAGACTTGTTTTGCCAAATCCCAAACAACACAAGAGTCTTTGCCCAAACTATTAGCAACAACTAAATTATCTCCATATTCCTTATATGCTCCATCTATTAAATCTAAAGAGCGGTCTATTTTTTGATTCAATGTCAACCCATTGACCAGTTTAAATACATCTTCACTTGTAGTTATGTTTTCTGTCTTCATTTTTTCCTTTTTCCTTTTATTTGTTTTGATTATTATTAATGTTTCGCTACATAAGAAGTCTTTGCCATTGCAACCTTGCCAAATGCAACACGATTCCACACCCTTTCATGCGCATAATACAAAAACAGCTTCGTAAACACCTCTATACCTGCAATGGCGCCCGCCAATGTTAGTTTGCCTGTAATAAACCAAGATATTAAAAAAGTATCTGTAGTTGCAACCACCCTCCAAGAGGCGGTTTTTATTGCTGTTCTGTATGATTTTTCAAACATGATTATTCACCTAAGAATGATAGAAATTGTCTTGCTTGTACTGTTCAATTAGTCCAGAGTTATTCTCTGCGGCCTGATAACATATACTGAAGTCTATTGCATAGTCCTTGTTGTATTCTTTATACTCCGGTAATAATTCATAAGAATCAACACCAGATCTAAATATAAATTGCAGATGATCGATATGAACGTTAATGGCTCGTATTTCCCCTTTATAATCTAGCCTTTTTCTTAGCAATTTAACTTGCGAATAACTTCTCCCATCGTCGAAGTTTTTAAAATCAAATGCAACCAACGGAGCCTGTTTAAGCGTTGCGGACAAAGACTCAATGTCGTCAGTTGGACGGGCAAGAATACCTTTGTCCCCGCTTATCTCCCCTTCTTCTAAAATCCATTGTTCGATATGAAGCAATTCATATGTCTTTTCTTTACTTTTAAGCATATACAGCCTCCTTAAATAATTTGATTCCAATCCTATTAAATAATTGATTAAAGTTTTCATCTTGTTGTTTATTATTTATGTAAACATTAACTATATTTTCTACCGCATCTACAACATCGACAGACGCAATAGCCTTGCCCACCTTCTTGCCAAATTTGGTATCGTTTTTTGTTCTGCCTCCTAAGGTAATTTGGTAGTAATCTTCTTTTCCCTTATTCAGTCCTAATAAACCAATATCAGCTACGTGATGATGTGCACATGAATTTTCACAGCCTGATATATGGAGATTCAGCTCTCCAATCTCGAACAATAACCCGTTCTCTACAAATCTATTATGAATACGTTGAGATACTGGTATCGAAACAGCTTTTGCCAATGAACAATAGTCCGCCCCAGGGCAAGAAACAATATGGGCGAATGTTGAATTATGTGGACTAGATAAATCAAACATCTCTAACTGTTGCCATAACTCATACAGATCTTGGTTTTTTACATATGGAAAAACTATGTCCTGATTTTTTGTTGTTCTGACCTCATTAAGGCTATATTTTGATGCCAGTACTGACAAATGTCTTAACTGATCAGAATCTATATTCCCTGGAGCCGAACCAATCTGAGACAGAGAAACAGAAACTATAGAGTAGCCCCTAACCTTGTTATCAGATACATTATTACTTTTCCAGATAGCGTAATTAAAGTCAGTCCTTTGTTTCTTATTTTTACTTGTGATTGGCTTTATTGGTATTGAAAAATCTTCTTTAATCTTGTTTAGTTTAGATATGTTTAGCTTGATCTCATCATCATCTTTTGACGACAACCAGTCCTTTTCAACTAAATCACGAAATTTTTCCACACCTAATTTTTTTACCAGGAACTTTATCCTCAGCCTCTTGTCATTATCTCTCCTGCCAAAAAGGTTATATATCCGTAAAATTGATTCTATATAACTCAAAATATCTGTTTCTGGAACGAAGGACTTTATTTTTGGGGCAAGCATAGGTGCTGCCCCTAGGCCGCCACCAGCATATACACCAAACCCTAGCTCGTGCTTATCATTGAAAACTAATTGAAGCCCTAAATCATTGAACTGTATGCCAATCTCGTCATCCTCTGAGCCATTTATTGCAATTTTGAATTTACCTGGGAGCCAAGAAAACTCAGGATGCAAGGTAAACCACTGTCTGATTAATTCGCAATATGGTCTTGCATCAGCTACCTCATCTTTTCTTATACCAGATAGAGGATCAGCAGAGATATTTCTAACTGTCTTGCCGCTACTCTGTATTGCGTGCATATCGACCTTTGCAAGGTCTGCTATTATTGAATTTATCTGTGATAAATCTATCCAATTAAACTGTAAATTTTGTCTGGTTGTGAAATGACCATAACCCCTGTCATATTTATCAGCTATAAAACCCAATTGATTTAATTGCTCAGAATTTAATGTGCCATACGGTATAAGCACTCGCAACATATATGCATGTAACTCCTTGTATATTCCATTCCTTAATCTGAGACTCCTAAATTGATCTTCACTTAGCTCATTATCAAAATACCTTGTTACTTGTTTTTTGAATTGATTGTGCCTTTGATCTATAAATTTAGTGTCATTTTCATGGTATTTATACATGGGTTTGTTTGACTGTGTAATTAACTGACGACCAATATATATAAATAATTCTACTAAAAACATCTTTTATAATAAAAAAATAACGAAATTCTCTTATAATATTAAAATAAGAGTATATTATTCTATATGTTTAATTATTAGCAGAATATTATTATGGA